>NZ_JANFVR010000001.1 GCF_024609805.1 Tahibacter caeni
CTCGACGCGCTGGCCGCGGCCGGCCAGGTCCGCACGTTCGGCCGCGGCCGCGCGCGGCGCTGGATGATTCCGGCGCTGCCCGGATTCGCGACGATCTTGTTACTCCCGGCGCCGCCGCCCGACGAGTGATCATTTCCCTACCTTTCCGCCGCAGGAGCCGCGCCATGAATCGACCGACCGCCGAAATCCTCCGCGAATACGGCCCGTTCGCCGACGGCGGCAACGTCGGCGGCGTGACCTACGACGGCCGTCGGGTCTGGTTCGCGGCCGGCAATGCGCTGAACACGCTCGATCCGGACAGCGGCGCGATGCGGCGCGCGCTCGAGGTCGCCGCGCATGCGGGCACCGCGTTCGACGGCGAACATCTGTTCCAGATCGCCGAGGACCGCATCCACAAGATCGATCCGCACAGCGGCCGCGTGCTCGCGACGATTCCGGCGCCCGGCGGCGGCGGCGATTCGGGCATGGCCTGGGCCGAAGGCTCTCTCTGGGTCGGCCACTATCGCGAACGCAAGATCTATCAGGTCGATCCCGACACCGGTGCCGTGCTGCGCACGCTCGAATCGAACCGCTTCGTGACCGGCGTGACCTGGGTCGACGGCGAACTCTGGCATGCGACCTGGGAAAACGACGAGAGCGAACTGCGCCGCGTCGACGCGGACAGCGGCGAAGTGCTCGAAAGCCTGCAGATGCCGGCGGGCACCTACGTGTCCGGCCTCGAATCCGACGGCGCCGACCGCTTCTTCTGCGGCGGCGGACCGAGCGGCAAGATCCGCGCGGTCAAGCGGCCGCGACGCACGCGTGCTGCGGCCGCAGCGCACGGCGCCGGCGGCAGGAAAGCCTGAGGCCGGACACCGTCGGCCGGGAGCCGGCAATCGGCTGCCGCTTCATCCGGCCGCAACGATCCGGGCGTGCCGAAAAACACGAACGCTGCTCGGAATACCGATGCCGGAGGCGATACCCCGGCATCGGCTCGCAGACATCCGGGATGCCCGCACCGTCGTCACTTTCCCGCGGGTTTCGCGAGCAGTTGATCGCGTATCGCCGCGCCGACGCCGGCGGCCGACTGCGGGTTCTGTCCCGTGACGAGGCGCCCGTCGACGACGACCTTGGCCGTCCAGTCCGGGGCCGCGTGATGCGTCGCGCCGCGCTGCGTCAACGTCGTCGCGAGCAGGAACGGCACGACCTTGTCGAGCTTGACCGCGCGTTCCTCGCTGTCGGTGAACGCGCTGACGTTCCTGCCGGCCACGAGATAGGATCCGTCGGCGAGCTTCACGTTGACCAGCGCCGCGGGACCGTGGCAGACCGCGCCGACGACGCCGCCGGCCTCGTAAATCGCCTGTGTCACGCGCGGCACGTCGGGGCTCGTCGGAAAATCCCACATCGCGCCGTGGCCGCCGGCGAAGAAGACCGCCGAATACCTCGCCGCCTCGACCTCGGCCACGCGCTGCGTGTGACGCACCGCATCGCGGAACGCCGCATCGTTCCAGTAGCGCGCATTGATCGCGTCCTTGAGGTCCAGTCCGTCGACGGGCGGTTCGCCGCCCTGAATCGACGCGAACTCGACCGCGATGCCGGCTTCCTGCAGCTCGGCCAGCGGATGCGTGACTTCGCCGAGGTAATAGCCGGTCGCCTCGCCGGTGCTGCCCTTGGTGCCATGGCTGGTCAGGACGAACAGGACGGGCTTGATGTCGGAACGGGGGGCAGCGCTCATGGTTTCGATACCTTTTTCGGGTTGGGAATCGACCGGCGTCCTGGCCGGAACCGGGGCGGCGATCGCGAACAGCAACAGGGGCAGCACGTGGCGCAGGAGCTTCATCGAGGTCTTCCGGATCGAACACGGGAACGCACTGTATTGCGGCCATCCGAGTCGATAAATTAGCCACCAGGACATTCATTCGTTCCCGGGAAGACAAGATGAGCCGCCAATTCGACTACCTCGACGACGTCGAAGCGTTCCTGGCCGTGGCCGAGCACGGCTCGTTCACGGCCGGCGCGGTCGCGCTGTCGACGACGGCTTCGGTGCTCAGCCGCGCCGTCACGCGGCTCGAAGCGCGGCTCGGCAACCAACTGCTGCGCCGCACGACGCGGCGGCTCGGACTGACCGAGGCCGGCCGGCTCTACCTCGAACAGGTGCGCACCGCGTTCCATCTGCTCGACGAAGCCGAGCGCGACGCCCAGGGCCAGCAGGCCGAGCTCAAGGGACGCGTGCGCCTGAGCGTGCCGACGACCTACGGCCACTACCGGCTGCCGCCGCTGCTCGCGCGGTTCGCGCGCCGGCATCCGGACGTCCGGATCGAGCTCAACATCACGAACCGCAACGTCGATCTCGTCGCCGAAGGCTTCGACCTCGCGATACGCCTGGGCCAGCTGCCCGACAGCGGGCTCGTCGCGCGCAAACTGGAAGATGCCGCATTGTGCCTCGTGGCCTCGCCGGGGTACCTGCGCGAAGCCGGAACGCCGCAGACCCTCGACGATCTGCGCCGCCATGCCTGCCTGCCCTTCGTCATGCCGAGCACGGGCCGCATCGCCGCGTGGGCGTTCAAGGATGGAGAGAGCGACATCGACTGGCTGCCGTCGTCGGCGCTCCTGGTATCCGACGACGTGCTCGGCGTCGTGTCGCTGGCCCGGCACGGCCTCGGCATCTGCCAGAGCTACGACTTCATCGTCCGCGAGCCGATCGCACGCGGCGATCTCGTCGAACTGCTGCCGCAGTTGCGCGGACGCACGCGGCCGTTCTCGATCGTCTACGCGCCGCATCGCCGCCAGTCGGCGGCGGCGCGGGCGCTGATCGCCGTGTTGACGGCGACGACCGAAGCATCCGCTCCGGCAGCGCACGCCTGACCGCCGCGATCGCCGCCGGACCAGGCAGCGGTCCGTCGCATTCGCCGCTGTCGCGGCATGGTGACGGCGATCCCGGCGATTGCGCGACGACGGCCGCGAGCCTCGCCCCGGCGCCCCCGGCGCGCAGGCCGTCGGCAATCGACGGCATCGGGCACGCCCTGCGCACTCGCGCCCGCGCCGCCAGCTCGACGATCTCGCGACCTCAGGCCGCCAGCCGGTAGTAAGGCAAGATCAGCGTAGGCACGAAACCCAGCTGTTGCGCGAGTTCGTGCGACGCGACGTTCTCGCGCCGGCAGGACCATACCGGCGTGATGCCGGATTGCACCAGTTCGCCCACCATCCGCGCCGCGACGGCCCGTCCCAGTCCTTGCCGCCGCGCGGCGGCGAAGGTCTCTATGCCGAGCTCGAGTTCGTCGCCGCTGCGGAACGAGGTGAAGGCGATCGCGCCGACGCTGCCGTCGCGCTCGGCGCACCAGCCGCCGCCCGCGGCGAGGAACTGGTCCGCATCGCGCCAGAAATGCGCCGGCACCACGCTGCCGGCGAGCGCGAAATCCGATGCGACGGCGCGGCGCAACTGCCAGCCGGCCGCCACCGCCGCCGGAGTACGCGCGAGGAAGCACGCCGCGTCGAAACGGAAATTGACCCGCGCGTACCGCGTGCAGGGCGCCGATTCGTCGGCACCCTCGGCCGGCACGGCGCCGAGCGCGCGGTCCCACGGCAGCGTGTCCCAGCGCGGATCGACCTGCAGCCACTCCGCGCGCCCGCGATACGCGCCTGCGCGCAGATGCGCGACGACCGCGTCGAAAGCCTCGTCGACGGCCTCGCCCCAGACCAGGGACATGCCGTAAGGATGCAGCGCATGCAGCACGCGCGGCGCCGACGCGCGGTCGCCCACGAGCGTTCCGTCGACCTTGCCGTCGAGCACGGCCCGCGCGAAGCCGGTATTGAGGCCCAGGCGATCCAGCGAAGCCAGCGCCGCACACATCGCGTCCGCGTCGAGCCGGATCACGCCGCGCTCCGCAGGATTGCGCGGCCAACGGGATTGGCGATGGCCGACAGGGCCGCTGCCGTCGCCATGCTTTTTTTCGACAAGCGTTCAGTCCGTTACGGAAAGCCGGGAAAGGCGAGCGTCGACGGCTCCGCACGCGGCGCCGTCGGTCGCGCCTCAGGATACAGCAGCCGGCCGGGACTTCGCTTCGCGGTCGAACCCGCGAGTACGCGCGACCGCAGGGATCAATCCGGCGACACCGTCGATGCCTGTCATGCGTCCCGTCGAGCGCGCATTCGCCGTCGCCATGCGGCCGCGATGCGACAGCGACCGATGCGCCGATTTTCACCATCGACGCTTCTGCGGTCGCCTGTTTACCGGCCCGGCGCGGCGTCGTGGTCCGGCAGCAACTCCGCCAGCTCGTACAGCGGCCGGATCTCGATCTCGCTCGGTCCGGGCATCGGATTCGGACAGCGCTCGACCCAGGCGACGGCCTCGTCCATGTCCTTGACCTGCCAGAGCCAGAAACCCGCTACGAGTTCGCGCGTCTCGGCGAAAGGCCCGTCGACGACCGTGCGGCGGGTGCCGTCGAACGCGATGCGCTTGCCCTGCGAGGACGGCGTCAGGCCGTCGGCGGCGAGCAGGATGCCGGCCGCGGCGAGTTCGTCGTTGAACCGGCCCATCGCTTCGAGCGACGCCATCGTTTCGGCGCCGGGCTCGAAACCCTTTTCGCTGTCTTCGGTTGCCTTTACCAGCACCATGACGCGCATCGTCTGCCTCCTTCGTTCAAATCGGCCGCATCGGCCTGACACGGGAACGACGAACGGGACTGCCGGAAATCGACAGCGCAGCCGGAACGAAAACCGCAGACGGCCGTCCCGACAGGCCGCCGAGACGCGGCAGCCGCAAGTCCGTCCCTGCATTTGACTTGCATCAGTAGACATCGCCGGCCGTTGGTATCCAATCGCCCACAGCGGGCGCGACGACGCCGATCCGCCCGCGCCGACCGTTCGCCGGTGCGAACGACTGCGACGGTGCCACATGCGAAACCTCAAGCGCGCGTTCTGGACGATCCTGGCTGTCCTGGTCCTGCTTTGGCTCGTCGCCGAACCGGGCGTGTTCCAGTCGGCCACGTTCTTCGCCCTGCGCAGCGCCATGGTGCAACTGACCGGCGTCGTCGCGATCGGCTGCATGAGCCTCGCCCTGCTGCTGGCGCTGCGGCCGCTCTGGCCGCAGGCCTGGCTCGGCGGCCTCGACAAGATGTACCGCCTGCATAAGTGGCTGGGCATCTCGGCGCTGGTCGTCTCCGTCATTCATTGGCTCTGGGCGAAGGGACCGAAATGGGCGGTCGGCTGGGGCTGGCTCGAACGCCCGGCGCGCGGCGCGCGCAAGGCGATCGAGAATCCGCTGGCGGCCTGGCTGTCGGACCGGCGCGGACTGGCCGAAGACCTCGGCGAATGGGCGTTCTATGCCGTCGTGGCGCTGATTGCCGTCGCGCTGATTCGCCGGTTCCCGTACCGGCTGTTCTACAAGACGCATCGCCTGTTGGCCGTCGCCTATCTGGTGCTGGCGTTCCACTCCGTCGTGCTGATGAATTTCAGCTACTGGTCGTCGCCGCTGGGCTGGCTGACGGCCCTGCTGCTCGCCGGCGCGATCTGGGCGGCGCTCGTGACGCTGGTCCGCCGGATCGGCGCGGGCCGCCGCGTGCAGGGCACGATCACGGCCATGCACTATTTCGCCGGCGTGAAAGCGCTGGAGATCGAGACCCGGACACCCGGCTGGCCGGGCCATCGGACCGGACAGTTCGCGTTCGTCACCTCGGATGCGGCGGAAGGCGCCCATCCCTATACCATCGCCTCGAGCTGGCGCACGGACAGTTCCCGGATCACCTTCGTGGTCAAGGAGCTCGGCGACCACACCCGGCGCCTGCGCGAGAAGCTGCGCGTCGGGCAGACGGTGACGATCGAAGGGCCGTACGGGTGCTTCACGTTCGACGACGGCCACACGCGCCAGATCTGGATCGGCGGCGGCATCGGCATCACGCCCTTCATCGGACGCATGCAGCACATGGCGCTGGAAACGAACCCGGACTGGCCCGCGGACCAGCAGGTCGATCTGTTCCACACCACCGCGGAAGTCGACGAGGAAGCGCTGGCCAGGCTCGCCGCCGACGCGAAGTCCGCGGAAGTGCGGCTGCACGTGCTGATCGACGCGCGCGACGGCCGGCTGACCGGCGAGCGCCTGCGCGCTGCCGTTCCCGACTGGCGCGAGGCGAGCATCTGGTTCTGCGGACCGGCGGGCTTCGGCGAGGCCCTGAAACGCGATCTGGCGGCCCAGGGATTTCCGGTGGAACGGCATTTCCATCAGGAGCTTTTCGCGATGCGCTAGGAACGGCGACGAAGGGCGATCGGGCAGCACATCGGATACGGCGGGTGCCCAGGGCGCTATCGCCGGTCGACAGGCACGATCGATCGGACGTCGTCCGCGGCATATTCCTCGGCCAGCCCCATGCCGCACATCGTCGACGTGCCGTGAGCCGCCGGGGGCCGGCCAAGATCAGCCCGGCGGCTCGCGCACTCATCGGGAACTGCGGTTCGGCCCCCGGCAAAGAGCGCTGCTCTTCTCATTGGTCGTTCCCTTCGCCCGTCGAGGCGGCGATCGCTGCCTGTGTCGCATCCAGGACGGCGCCGCGACCGTCCACAAGGGCGATTTCGATGCCAGCCGACGTACAGCGCCCAGCCAGCCGCTTGGCCAAGCGCAGCGTGACGTCGGTCAGGGGAACTACGGCGACCTGACGTCCCTGGGGCGGCGTCGCCATCAACAGCCCGACTGCCTCGCAAAGGCCGCGACGGAGCCGCGACACCTGACCCGAATGCCGCGTGTTGATGATGCCGCCCTTGCACTCCGCCAACAGCACGCGGTCGCCGAGCTGCGCGACGACGTCGCCGACGCCCGATTTCGGATGGACCGTTACGCTCTGGTTCGTCGCGCTTCGATAGACGCCGCCGTAAGCAGTGCTGCCCAGCCTCGAGGCCTTGATGAAACCTCTGCGTCCAAGCCACTCGCCGAAATCGAATTGCTTTCCGTGCTCACCGTCTGGGTGGATATGGACATCGTGTGCGCCTTGCGTGCGAAGCAGGTGCATGGCGTAGGCGAGCATGACCGCCCCCTCATGAAGATGCTGCTCATGGGAGCCGCCCGACTTTCCGACGCGATTCGGCGGCGGCTCCAGAACCGTGACGAGATCATCGAAGTCCAATTCTTCTCCCCCCGGTTAGCTGACATCACCAGGATAAGTCATGGCCGGCTTTCAGGCCGGGCAACCTTGCCTGGCAAAGAAATCGCATCGAGGTTGTCTGCGATCCCGGGAAGTTCGCGCTACTCTTGCGGCCGCGGCTCGCCGACCGCCAGCGTTCGGGATGATCATGGGAAAGATCGCCGTCAACTCGGTGTTGCTGGTTGCTCTCGTCCTTCCGGTCGCGGCGTTCCTGCTGTTGTCTTCGCGCACGAATCTGAGCGCCCTGCCCGCGGCCGCCATTTCCGTTGCTTCCGGATGGGCGTTGAACGTGACGTGGGCCGCTGCTGCCGATCCACGGAACACGGAGAACTACCGCCCGATCGCGCTGCGTTTTGGCTGGGCATGCCCGGCAGTCCTGGTGCTTGCGACCTGGGCAATCCTGCACTTCTTTTTCCACACTTCCACATGAGACCAACAGGTGACCCAGGTCGATTCGCGTCGTTCCGGCCGAGCCGTGGCAGGTAAAAGGTCCGCTGCGGCCTGGCCTGCCCTAGGTTGGGCGCCCTGATCTGGCGCCGGCTTCCGATGGCTGGTCCTCGCGATCTTCAAGGAATCGACGCCGCATGGCTCGCCGCCGATGCCACCGGGCAAGTCGCCGTCTTTACCACGGGCGGTGAGGGACCCGTGCCGGAGTCGGCCGTCGAGTCCGGCGAGGAGTCGGCTCTTGCGCTCCCGGAAATATCCGGCTTCGACTTGCTGACGCACGTCCACCGCCCCGACGACTTCATTGCGTTCGCCAGGCGCGGGCTGTTCGCCTATGACTGGTCGGACGTCCACCGCCCCTACTCCCAAGTACTCGGCGGATACGAGCTCCAGGCCCGTCCTCTGCGACTGCGGCATCTGACCGAGCTCCCGGCTCCGCTGCAGGCCATGGCTGCAGCGACCCGGCTCCCGGGTGTACTGTTCGGCATCTCGCTCGTGGTTCCGGTCCGGTTGGCCGGCGCCTGACGATTCATTCACGCCGCGGCCTCTTCGGGGCCTGCTCTGACCAGGCGTCGGGCGCCTGAACCGGGTTTCGCGATATGACTAATCCACCGCCTGCTTTCTGTGCGATTTACCGCTGGCGCCTGCATCCCGGCTCGGAAGAATCTTTCGTGCAGGCGTGGTCGCGCATAACCCGGTTGCTGCGGGCCGAGCGCGGCTCGTTGGGGTCGCGCCTGCATCGCGGCCCCGACGACGTCTGGTACAGCTACACGCAATGGCCGTCGGCCGAAGCAAAGGCGGAGGGCCTCGCCCGGCCGTCGGTGGATCCGGAAGCCTGGCAACGGATGCGCGAGGCCGTCGCCGAAAGTCTGCCCGAGATCATCCTCGAGCCGATCGCGGATCATCTGGCTCCGCTGCCCCGACCCGGCGCCTGATGAATCAGCCGACTGTTTCGCTTCGTTGCATGCGGCCGGCGCCGCAGAACTAGGCTCGCAGCGACGCCTGCAGCGCCGTCGCGAGCGCCGCATCGCCGCTGACGAGATCCGTCCATTTCAGTTCGAGGCCTTTTCGCTTGCCTTTCGGAACGAGCTTCAGGCCGTCGGGGCCGATCGTCAGCGTGTAGATCTCCTTGCCTATCGCCAGTTCGCGACGCAGGGGTTTGTCGAGCGGAGTCATTGGCGCTCCCGGGAACGGCGGGAAGGATGGGCCGACACGTTCGGGTTTCCCGCAACGTGCCAGCGCCACAGATGTTCGACGGCCTTGGAAATTCCGATACGGGGACCGGTCACGGGATGCGTCGGAGGCGACATCCCGTCATCGAGGATACCGATGCTCCGGTCCCCTTTGACGAGATCCGCACCGTCGAGCGCGCGCGTTATGCCGAAAGCCTGTGCCAGGCGAGCGGGACCGCTGCCGATGTCGCGATCGCGACGCGGCCAGTTGCGCGCCTCGCGCATCGCATCCAGCCCCGCCACCGGTTCCATGGCGCGCAACAGGACGCCGACGCCTTGGCCGGCTCGGCCGCAGACCGCATTCGCACACCAGTGCATGCCGTAGGTGAAGTAGACGTACAGATGGCCGCCGTCACCGAACATCGTCGCATTGCGCGCGGTGAGGCCGCCGAAGGTATGAGCGGCCTGGTCTTCCTCGCCGCAATACGCTTCCACGTCGACGATGCGCCCGACACGGCCGTCATTCCTCGCCAGCAGCTTGTTCAGGAGCTCGGGCGCGACCACCCGGGGATCTCGCCGGTAGAAGGAGCGCGGAAGCGTCTTGCCGATTGAACTTCGACCGTTCACCGATGACTTCCCGTTCGCCTGCCGGCGCAGCCGCGTCTTGCAGGCGCATTCATTGCATCGTTTCCAACCGCAACGGATCCGGCACCGAAGCCTCGTCGGGAATCGGTGATACCAGGCTGCGCATTTTTGCTTTTCCCGGGTGAAGGCTCCAGCAAACCGGAGCGGATCCGGGCTCGTCGGCGCGTTCCGCCGAAATTTCCTCGTGTCGGTTTTCGCTCGAAAGACGTCCGGCCGGACACTACGTTTCAAACACCGTCGAGACTCCAATACGCTCCGACATCCGGGTGCACATGGCATGCCACGGCAGCTCGCTCGACGCCTGCGCAGGCCGCGGACCCGGCCATTCGATTGCGGTGCAAGCCGAAGGAGCCCCAATGAACGATATGCAGGTACTCACGCGCTACAAGGCGTGGGCGGACGAGGTCTTTCTGTCCGTCATCTCGACCGTCCCAGGCGCGGAACTCGCCGCTCCGCGCCCTATCGTCTTCGGCAGCCTGATCCGCACGCTCCATCACTCGTATGCGATGGACTACGTCTGGCAATGCCATCTGCTCGGCAAAGCGCACGGACTGACGACGCGCAATCCCGAACATTGCCCTGGACTGGCGGAACTGATCGAGAACCAGCGCGCGATCGACGCATGGTACGTGGACTACGCCGATTCTCTCGCCGGAAACGAGCCGGCGCAGTCGGTCGACTTCGAGTTCATCGGCGGCGGTGCCGGCCGCATGAGCCGCCGCGACATCATCCTGCATGTCGTCAACCACACCACCTACCACCGAGGTCATGCGGCGGGGATTCTCTATTACCTCGACATATTTCCGCCGACCACGGATCTGCCGGTATTCCTCCGGCAGCACCCGGTCGCCGGCAGCTGAGTGGGCCGCCGATGCGCCGTGACCGAGCGAATGGTTGCCTCGGGCCTCCGCCGGAAAACGGCGGCGCGCAGGGCGTCGACCGCACGGCGATGCCGCGCGACCTTGCCGCCAGTCGGCACGGCGCCTGCAAAGGTCGGAATCACCTCGGCGAGGCATTTCCGTCCGGCCGCTACGTCAAGTCAGGCTTCGGCTGCTGACGACAGTACCCGGAAGCCCCGGCCTCACTCCCACTCGATCGTCGCCGGCGGCTTGCCGCTGATGTCGTAGACGACGCGCGAGACGCCGCGCAGTTCGTTGATGATGCGCGTGGACACGGCGCCGAGGAAGTCGTACGGCAGATGCGCCCAGTGCGCGGTCATGAAGTCGATCGTCTCGACGGCGCGCAGCGCGATGACCCATTCGTAGGCGCGCGCGTCGCCGACGACGCCGACGGACTTGACCGGCAGGAAGACCGCAAAGGCCTGGCTGGTCCTGTCGTAGAGGTTGTGCGCGCGCAGCTCGCGGATGAAGATGTCGTCGGCGCGCTGCAGCAGTTCGACGTACTCGGGCTTGACCTCGCCGAGGACGCGCACGCCGAGGCCCGGTCCCGGGAACGGATGGCGATAGACCATCTCGCGCGGCAGGCCGAGTTCGACGCCGAGGCGACGCACTTCGTCCTTGAACAGCTCGCGCAGCGGCTCGACGAGGCCGAGCTTCATGTGCTCGGGCAGGCCGCCGACGTTGTGGTGGCTCTTGATGACGTGGGCCTTGCCGGTCCTGGAGCCGGCCGACTCGATGACGTCGGGATAGATCGTGCCCTGGGCCAGCCATCTGACGTCGGTCAGCTTGGCCGATTCTTCCTCGAAGATCTCGACGAAAAGGCGGCCGATGATCTTGCGCTTGGCTTCGGGATCCTCGATGCCGGCGAGCGCCGCGAAATAGCGCTCGGCCGCGTTCACGCGGATCACGTTGACGCCCATGTGCTCGGCCATCGTGGACATGACCTGGTCGCCTTCCTGCCAGCGCAGCAGGCCGGTGTCGACGAAGACGCAGACCAGCTGGTCGCCGATGGCGCGCTCGAGCAGCGCCGCGACGACCGAGGAA
Source organism: Tahibacter caeni (assembly GCF_024609805.1). Lineage (GTDB taxonomy): Bacteria > Pseudomonadota > Gammaproteobacteria > Xanthomonadales > Rhodanobacteraceae > Tahibacter > Tahibacter caeni. The sequence goes on from NZ_JANFVR010000001.1 coordinate 11,314, forward strand.
TCCACGCCGCCGGACAGGCCGAGCAGCACCTTGTCGCTGCCGACCTGGGCGCGCACGCGCGCGGCGGCGTCCTCGATGATGTTGGCCGGCGTCCACAGGGTGCGGCAGCCGGCGATGTCGACGACGAAGCGGCGCAGCAGCTCGGCGCCCTGCTTGGTGTGCGTGACTTCGGGATGGAACTGCACGCCGTAGTAGCGGCGCGCTTCGTCGGCCATCGCCGCGTAGTGCAGCGATTCGGTCGCGCCGGTCGCGGCGAAGCCCGACGGCAGTTCCACGACGCGATCGCCGTGGGACATCCAGACGTCGAGCGCGACGCGCGTCGCCGCGGTCGTCGCCGCGACGGCGGAGGCGCCCTGCGCGCCCATCCAGGATTCGCCTTCGCCGTAGGCCGGCAGGCTGCCGCTGTCGCTGGCCAGCCCGCGGAACAGGCTGCAGGCCGTGTCTGCACTGACTTGCGCATAGCCGAATTCGCGGTGATGGCCGCTCTCGACCTTGCCGCCGAGCTGCTCGGCCATGGTCTGCATGCCGTAGCAGATGCCGAGCACCGGCACACCGAGATCGAACACGACCTGGGGCGCGCGCGGGGAGTTCTCTTCGGTCACCGATTCGGGTCCGCCCGACAGGATCACCGCGCGCGGCGCGAAAGCCGGGATTTCGGCGGGATCGTGATCCCAGGCCCAGATCTCGCAGTAGACGCCGATTTCGCGGATGCGCCGCGCGATCAGCTGGGTGTACTGCGCGCCGAAATCGAGGATCAGGATCTTGTCGTCGTGGATGTTGGTCATGGGGCCGGGAATCGGGAATGGAGAATCGGGAATCGGAGAAGCAGGTCGCGGCTATCCGGGGCGCATCGTCGCCGGCAAATCGAAAACGTCGAACGTGCCGTCAGGCGCCTTCGATTCACGATTCCCCATTCCCGCCATCGTCCCGACCTCAGTCGAGACGATAGTTCGGCGCTTCCTTCGTGATGGCCACGTCGTGCACGTGCGACTCGCGGACGCCGGCGCTCGTGATGCGCACGAACTGCGGCTTGACGCGCAGTTCGTCGACCGTCGCGCAACCGACGTAGCCCATCGACGCGCGCAGGCCGCCGACGAGCTGGTGCATGATGTTGCGCAGCGGGCCGCGGTACGGCACGCGCCCTTCGATGCCTTCGGGAACGAGCTTGTCGGCGTCGGCCTCGTCCTGGAAATAGCGGTCCTTGGAACCCTTCTGCATCGCGCCGAGCGAACCCATGCCGCGATAGCTCTTGTAGGAGCGGCCCTGGTACAGCTCGACTTCGCCGGGTGCTTCCTCGGTGCCGGCGAACATGCCGCCGATCATGACGCAGGACGCGCCGGCGACGAGGGCCTTGGCGATGTCGCCCGAATAGCGGATGCCGCCGTCGGCGATTAGCGGCACGTTGGCGTCGCGCAGCGCTTCGGCGACCATGCTGACCGCGGAGATCTGCGGCACGCCGACGCCGGCGACGATGCGCGTCGTGCAGATCGAGCCCGGACCCACGCCGACCTTGACCGCGTCGGCGCCCGCGTCGACGAGCGCGCGCGCGGCGTCGGCGGTGACGATGTTGCCGCCGATGACCTGCATCTCGGGGAAATTCTTCTTGACCCAGGCGACGCGGTCGAGCACGCCCTGGGAATGGCCGTGCGCCGTGTCGACGACGATGACGTCGACGCCTGCTTCGACGAGCGCGGCGACGCGGTCCTCGGTGTCGCCGCCGACACCGACCGCAGCGCCGACGCGCAGGCGTTCGTGCTTGTCCTTGGCCGCGTTCGGATTGTCGCGCGCCTTCTGGATGTCCTTGACCGTGATCAGCCCGCGCAGGCGGAAGCTGTCGTCGACGACGAGGACTTTCTCGATGCGGTGCTTGTGCAGCAGCGCGAGCACTTCTTCCTCGTGCGCGCCTTCGTTGACGGTGATCAGGCGATCCTTGCGCGTCATGATGTGGCGCACCGGATCGTCGGGCTTCTTCTCGAAGCGCAGGTCGCGGTTGGTCACGATGCCGACGAGCTGTTCGCCGTCGACGACCGGCACGCCGGAGATGTTGCGCGCACGCACGATCTGCATGACTTCGCGGATCGAGGTGTCGGGAGTCACCGTGATCGGATCGCGGATTACGCCGGCCTCGAATTTCTTGACCAGGCGGACTTCGGCGGCCTGGCGCTCGACCGGCATGTTCTTGTGGATGATGCCCATGCCGCCGCACTGGGCCATCGTGATGGCCAGCCGTGCTTCGGTGACGGTGTCCATCGCGGCGGCGAGGACCGGGATGTTCAGCCGGATGCCGCGGGTCAGTCGGGTGGCGAGGCTGACGTCCTTGGGCAGGACGTTGGAATAGGCGGGAACCAGCGAGACGTCGTCGAACGTCAAGGCTTCGGCGAGGATGCGCATACGCTTTTGGACCGTCGCAAAAACGGGATTATACGGGAAGGTCCGCCGCGCTCAAATAACGCAGAGGCCGTCCCGACCGGACCGGCGACATGCGTCCGGTCGCCGCGGGATCAAGGCGACCACGACCAAAGGCGAAGCGGACGCGGCCGTGGTAGTTCGGAATGGCGGTGCAAATCCGCTCCGCGGCAGCCAGGCCGCAGAGAACGGGCGACGCAGGCAGGTTAGCGCTGCATCGTCGCGGGCTTTGCGCAGGCGCGGGACCGCGGTATCGCGGTTCGTGCGCGACTCGCGGGAACCGACGGTCACCGCGCGAGCCAGAGCGACAGCCCGGGCCAGTAGGTGATGATCAGAGTCGCGGCCAGCATGATCAGGAAGAACGGCACGGCGGCGCGGACGAGCGTCATCACGGGCTGGCGGAAGCGCGCGCTCGCAATGTAGAGATTGATACCCAGCGGCGGCAGGAAGATGCCGAGCTGCAGGTTGGCCAGGAAGATGATGCCCAGATGCACCGGATCGATGCCGTAGCGCACGGCGACCGGCAACACCAGCGGCACGAGCAGGATGATGGCCGGGAAGCCTTCGAGCAGCATGCCGAACACGAGCAGGAACAGGTTCAGCGCGAGCAGGAACAGGAACGGCTTGCTCTCGGGAATGTGCGTGCGCAGGAACTGGAACAGCTTCTCCGGCACTTCGGCGTCGATGAGCCAGTTGGTCAGCGCCAGCGAGAAGCCGAGGATGACGAGGATGCCGCCGACCAGCACCATCGCGTGGCGGATCACGCGCGGCAGCTCGGCCAGCTTGATCTCGCGCCGGATCAGCACGGTCACGAGCAGCACGTAGAGCGCGGTCGCCGCCGCCGCCTCGGACGCGGCGAGCTTGCCCGAATAGATGCCGACCAGGATCACGAACGGCAGCGGGATCTCCCAGGCCGCGTCCTTGACGGCGGCCCAGAGTTCTCCGGGCGCCGCAGCCCTGGGCCGCGCGACGCCGCGCACGTGCCAGGCGCTGTAGACGCCGAGCATCGCGACCATCAGCAGGCAGGGCAGCACGCCGGCCTTGAACAGCGCGTCGATGCTGACCGGCGGCGTGGTCTGGAACTGCTGCGCGACGACGCCGTAGAGGATCAGCGGCATCGACGGCACGAGCAGCAGGCCGAGGCTGCCCGAGGCGGTCAGCAGGCCGAGGCTGAATTTCTCGCCGTAGTGCGCCTGGCGCAACGCCGGATACAGCACGGCGCCGAGCGCGATGATGGTCACGCCCGTAGCGCCGGTGAAGGCCGTGAACAGGGTGCAGGCGAGTACCGCGACGATCGCGAGTCCGCCGGGCAGCCAGCCGACCAGCGCGTTCGTGAGCCGCACGAGACGCTGCGGCGTCTTGCTCTCGGCGAGGATGTAGCCGGCCAGGGTGAACAGCGGGATCGCGATCAGCGCCGGCATGTCCGACAGGCGATAGAACTCCACCGCGACGGCGATGCCTTCCTGGCCGGCCAGGTGGAAGCCGATCAGCGCGATCGCGCCGAGGATCGCGAAAAGCGGCGCGCCGAGCGCCGCGAGCAGTATCAAAAGACCGACTATCAGCCAGATCACGCCTCGCCCTCCGGCAGCGGATCGTGCGATTTCGGCGGCAGCAGCGAACGGATCAGGAAACGCAGCGCCATCAGGCCGAAGCCCAGCGGCAGGATCAGTTCCAGCACCCAGGCCGGCAGGCCGAGCACGCCGGCCGTGCCGCCTTCGCGATCGAGCTCGACGAGGCCCCAGCTGTGCCAGGCCATCAGCGCGCAGAGCGCCGCGGCGAAGGCCAGCGCAACGAAGCGCGCGACGCGCAGCGCCGCGCCGCTGACGAAGCGCGCGATGAAGTCCAGGCCGATGTGCTGGTCCTCGCGCGTGGCGATGACCGCGCCGAGCATCGCGCTCCAGAGCACGAGCGCGCGCAGCATGGGTTCGGCCCAGGCGAAGCCGCTGTCGAACACGTTGCGCAGCAGGATCTGCGCACCGGCCAGCACGACCATGAACACGACGAGCACGGTCAGCACCCAGTCCTCGAAACGGTGCAGGCGCGCGAGATGACGCTGGTAGGCGGTAGTCATCGTGTCCTTCCGGAGCGCCGTGCTTACTGCTTGCGTACCGCGGCGATTTCGGCATCGATGGCCCGGATCAGCTCGGTCGACGGCGCCGTGTCGCCGGTGATCTGCTTGGCCGACTCGGGGCCGATCTTCTGCCAGTTCGCGACTTCCTCGGCGCTGGGCTGATAGATCGTGATGCCCTGCTTCTTCAGCGCGTCGACGGCCTTGGCGTTGTCCTCGATGCTGATCTGGTCCAGGCGCGCGAAGGCCTTGCCGATTTCGTCCTTGAGCACGGCCTGGTCGGCCGCGCTGACTTTGTCGAAGGCCTTCTTGTCCACGGCCATGACGCCGACGACGTAGCTGACCGGCAGGTCGACGATGTGCTTGACCTTGGTGTGCCACTGGAACGCGATCGCGCCGGCGAATGTGTTCGCGGCCGTGTCGATCAGGCCGGTCTGCAGGCTGGTGTAGACGTCGGCCAGCGGCAGCGAGATCGGCGTGACGCCGGCGGCCTTGAAAGCGATCTCGGCGATGAAGTCGCCCTGCGGCACCCAGACCTTGGCGGCCTTGAGCTCGTCGCGCGTCTTTATCTCGCGCGTGCTCATGATGTAGGCGAAGCCGCCGCCGGACAGGCCCAGTGCGACGAAGCCGCTCTTCTCGAACCCGGCCTTGATGCGCTCGTCGAACTTCGCACGCACGGCGTCGACTTCGGCCTGGGTGCGGAACAGGAACGGCAGGCCGTAGGCCTGCACGTCGGGATTGGCGTTGGCGATCTCGCCGCCGGTGAACGCGCCGCCCTGCAGTTGGCCGATCTTGATCTTGCGCTGCACCGTGGCCGAGTCGCCCATGACGCCGCCGGGGTAGTACTTGATCTCGACGCGGCCTTCGGTGCGCGCCTTGACCGCGTCGGCCCCGGCGCGCATTTCCTTCATCCAGGCGGTGCCGTCGGGCGCCGTCGTCGCGATCTTGATGACATCGGCCTGCGCGGCAGCCGCCGCGCTCAGGGTCAGCAGGACGGACAGAAAGGATTTACGCAGATTCATGTCGTACTCCCAGGGCACGGACGCCCGCAGTGCAATGAGGCGAAGCCGCCGCGGCGGCTTCAGAAATAGTCCTTGCCGGAGGCCAGCAGCGCCTTCGCGCGCTGCTGCGCCAGCACGTTCGTCAGGGTCAGCCGCGGTGCCTCGGGCGCGGCGGCGATGACCTCCCCGAGCAAACGGTCGTGCAGCTCCTGGTCGAACACCAGCCGCGCGTAGTACTGCGCGTAGAGCGTCTTGGCCATGAGGTTCCTGCCCTGCGACATCGCGATCGCGGTCTCGAAAGCGGCCTTGCCGAGCTCGGGCCTGCCGCCGAGCTGGGCCGGGCGCAGCGAATGCAGCACGCCGAGCACCATGTGCGGCTCGCCGGCGGCGTAGTCCGGGTTCAGCGCGAGTACGCGCTCGACTAGCAGTTGCACCTTCGGCAGGTCGGCGATCGCGTTCCAGTCGCCGCTGTCCTGCTGGATGCGGCCGGCCCAGGCCGAAGCCAGCCCGTAAAGCAGGTCGATGTCCTTGGCGCCGACCTCGGCGACCACGCCGGAGAATGCCTCGAACGGCTGGTCGAGCACGCCGCAGAGCGCCGGGCTGCGCACGCAGGTCGCGCGCCGCGCATAGCCGAACGCGCGGCCGGCCAGGCGCCTGGCGCGCTCGGGCTCGGCGACGAAGCCGCCGGCATAGGCGCCGTAGAGCTTGGCCGCGGCGAGCAGGCTGCCGGCATTCTGCGGATCGCCTTCGATCAGCGAATCGAGCAGCAGCAGATACGCGGGCAGGCCTTCGCGCACGGTGCCCGGGTCGTCCTGGTTCAGCACGGCGCCGCCGAGGTTGTCGGCGAAACGCTGCGAGGCCTTGTTGACGATGCCGGCGCAGCCGGACAGCAGGGTCAGCGCGGCTGCGCAAAGCAGCAGCGGGAATCGGTGCATCGGTTTCATCGGTCGAAAAAGGTTTCGGCGGCTTCGAGGGTGTTTTCGATCAGGGTCGCGACGGTCATGCGCCCCACTCCGCCGGGCACCGGCGTGATCCAGGAGGCGCGCTGCGCGGCGACGTCGAATTCCACGTCGCCGACGAGGCTGCCGTCGTCGAGGCGGTTGATGCCGATGTCGACGACGATCGCGCCCGGCTTGATCCAGTCGCCCTTGACCAGGCCCGGACGGCCGACCGCGACGACGACGATGTCGGCCTGCGCGACGAAGCCCGGCAGGTCGCGCGTGAACTTGTGGCAGGAAGTCGTCGTGCAGCCGGCCAGCAGCAGCTCCAGCGCCATCGGCCGGCCGACGTGATTGGACACGCCGACGATGACCGCGTGCTGGCCGCGCACCGGACGGTCGGTATGCGCGAGCAGGGTCATGACGCCCTTGGGCGTGCACGGCCGCAGGCCGCGCTGGCGCAGCACCAGAGCGCCCACGTTGGCGGCATGGAAGCCGTCGACGTCTTTGCGCGGGTCGATGCGGTTGATCAGCGCCGTCGCATCGATGTGCGCCGGCAGCGGCAGCTGCACGAGGATGCCGTGCACGCGCGCGTCGGCGTTGAGTCGGTCGATCAGCGCGTAGAGCTCGGCTTCGGAGGTTTCCGCCGGCAGGTCGTAGTCGAACGAACGGATGTCGACTTCCTTGCAGGCCTTGCGCTTGTTCTTGACGTAGACCGCCGACGCCGGATCGGCGCCGACGAGCACGACCGCGAGACCCGGCCGCGACTGGCCGGCGGCGACGCGGGCGCTGACGCGGCCCTTGATGCGCTCCAGCAGTTCGTCGGCGATGTGTTTGCCGTCCAGTATCCGGGCGGTCATCGGTGAGCAGTTCCAGGACCGGCCCACGGCCGGAGATGCAGGGAGGTCACGCAGACGGCGCCGGGTGGAAGACGCCGGCCCGGCACGACAAGGCGCGCATTATCCATGTCCGGCGGGGCCGCCTCAAACCGCGCGGCGGCGGCGCTCAGCTACCATGCAGTTTTTCCGACCCGGAGCCGCCCATGTCCGCCACCGTCGAGCTCGAAGCCGCCGCGTTCCGCCGCCTGCTCGCCCATCTGTCGGGACGCAGCGACGTGCAGAACATCGACCTCATGATCACGGCCGGCTTCTGCCGCAACTGCCTGGCCGACTGGTACCGCGAAGCCGCCGCCGAGCGCGGTATCGAACTCGACAAGGACGCGGCGCGCGAGCGGATCTACGGCATGCCGTTCGCGCAGTGGAAGGCGCAGCACCAGAAGGACGCCACGCCGGAACAGCTCGCCGCGTTCGAGCGGTCGCAGAAGGCGCATGGGTGAGGAGCGGTCCGGAGCGCCGCCGCCCTGGAAAACACCAGCGCTGCGGCTCCGGAAAACCCGTCCTTTCGAGAAGGTGAAAGGCCGCCGCCCGGAACCGCAGTTCCGACGGCCTCGAACCCCGACGGGCCGCAAGGTTTCGGCGGGACCGGGCTCGCAGCGACTGCTCCCCGTGAAATTCAGGAAATCGCTTCCGCCCCGCCCATGTACGGCCGCAGCACGGCCGGAATCGCGATCGAACCGTCGGCCTGCTGGTAGTTCTCCATGACCGCGATCATCGCGCGGCCGACGGCCACACCCGAGCCGTTCAAGGTGTGCACGAGCTCGGGCTTGCCCGTTTCCGGATTGCGCCAGCGCGCGAGCATGCGGCGCGCCTGGAAATCGCCGCAGTTGGAGCACGACGAGATCTCGCGATAGGTGTTCTGCGACGGCAGCCAGACTTCCAGATCGAAGGTCTTGGTCGCGGCGAAACCCATGTCGCCGGTGCACAGCAGCATGCGCCGGTAGGGCAGTTCCAGCGCTTCGAGCACCTTCTCGGCGCAGCGCGTCATGCGTTCGTGCTCGGCGTCGCTGTCGGCCGGCTTGGCGATGCTGACGAGCTCGACCTTCTCGAACTGGTGCTGGCGGATCATGCCGCGCGTGTCGCGGCCGTGCGAGCCGGCTTCGGCGCGGAAGCACATCGAATGCGCCGTGTAGCGCTGCGGCAGCGAGTCGGCTTCGACGATGCTGTCGCGCACGAGATTGGTCAGCGGCACTTCCGACGTCGGGATGAGATAGCGGCGCGTGTCGCCGACGGCCGTCGAGAACAGGTCTTCCTCGAACTTCGGCAGCTGGCCCGTGCCCAGCATCGAATCGGCATTGACGATCAGCGGTACGTTCGTTTCGAGATAGCCGTGCTCGTTGGCGTGCAGATCGAGCATGAACTGGGCGAGCGCGCGATGCAGCCGGGCCAGTTCGCCGCGCAGTACCGTGAAGCGCGCGCCCGACAGCTTCGCGCCGGCGTCGCCGTCGAGCCAGCCCTTGCGCGCGCCGAGATCGACGTGGTCGCGCACCGGGAAGTCGAAGCTGCGCGGCGTGCCCCAGCGATGCTGTTCGACGTTGCCGGTTTCGTCGGCGCCGGGAGGCACCGACGCCTGCGGCAGGTTCGGAATGCTCTGCACGATCGCGGCGAGCTGCGCCTGCACCTCGGCCAGGCGCGCCTCGTTGGCCTTCAGCGCATCGCCGATGCCGCCGACTTCGGCCATCAGCGCCGAGGCGTCCTCGCCCTTGCCCTTGGCCGTGCCGATCTGCTTGGACAACGTGTTTCGCCGGTTCTGCAAGTCCTGGGTCTCGACCTGCACGGCCTTGCGCTGCGCTTCCAGCGCCTCGATCGCGGCCGTGTCGAGCGTGTAGCCGCGCGTGGCCAGGCGTTCGGCCACGGCATCGAGCTGGCTGCGCAGCAGAGCTGGGTCTAGCATGGCAATCCTTGGAAATTCAACGAAGTCGGCGATTATCGCGACGCCGCCGAGACTACGCAACGCACGCCGCGCGCGGCCCGCCTAGGTTTCGGCGACACCTTCGACGGACACGCCGCGCCGCGCGCCGACCCAGAAGGCCAGCAGCACGGCGGCCAGCACGGCGCAGGCGGAGCCGAACGCGAACGCGGCCAGCGGCGCCACATCGGACCAGAGCCAGCCGAACAGCAGCGAGGCCGGCAGCAGCAGCACGCCGGTCACGAGGTTGTACCAGCCGAATGCGGTGCCGGCCTGCTCGCCGGGCACGAGATCGGCGACGAGCGCCTTCTCGGCGCCTTCGGTCGCGGCGAGGAACAGGCCGTAGCCGGCAAACATGGGCCAGAGCAGCCAGGGCCGTGCCGGCAGCAGCCCGAACGCGAGATAGAACACCGCATACACGGTCCAGCCCACGACGATGAGCCGGCGCCGGTCGACGCGGTCGGACAGGGCCGACAGCGGCGGTCCGGCCAGCGCGGCGACGCCGCAGACCAGCGCCCAGATCAGCGGCACCTGCGCCTCGGCGAGGCCGAGATCGCGCGCGCGCAGCAGCAGGAACATGTTCGAGGAATTGCCGAGCGTGAACAGCGCGAGCACGAACAGATAGCGGCGCAGCGCGCGCGGCTGGTCGGACAGGTCCCAACGGAACGGCCGAGCCTTGAGCTCGGCGCGCTCGGGCTCGCGCACGAACAGGGTCAGCACGACGACGAGCACGGCCGGCACGATGGCCCAGAAGAACACGTCGCGCAGGCCGAAGCCGAGGCCGAGCAGGCCGGCCGCGATCAGCGGACCGACCACGGCGCCGAGATTGTCCATCGCGCGATGCAGCCCGAACGCGAGACCGCGCTGACCCGGCGCGATGCTCAAGGTCAGCAGCGCATCGCGCGGCGCCGCGCGCAGACCCTTGCCGACACGGTCGCCGAAGCGGCAGGCCAGCACGCCGAGCCAGCTCGTGCTCACGGCGATCAGCGGCCGCACGAGGCCCGACAGCGCGTAACCGGCGATGACCCAGCCGCGCATGCGGCGCAGGCGGTCGGCCAGCACGCCGGCGAACAGCTTGAGCACGCTGCCGAACGCTTCGGCCAGGCCTTCGATCAGGCCCAGCGCCTTGGGGCCGGCCATCAGCACGCCGGCCAGATACAGCGGCACGAGCGGATAGATCATGTCGCTGGCCGCGTCGTTGGCGAAGCTGATCAGGCCGAGCAGCCAGACCGTGCGCGGCAGGGACAGCGCGTCGCGGATCATTCGCTCTTCCGGGCCGGCGGCCGCTGCACGAGCGCCGCCGCGCGCGCCGCCCGGAGTTCGCGCAGCTTTTCGGCGATGCGCGCTTCGAGACCGCGTTCGGTGGGCTGGTAGAACTCGCGTCCGACCAGCGCGTCGGGCAGGCACTGCTGGTCGAGCGCGACGCCGCCTTCGACGTCGTGGTCGTAGCGGTAGCCCTTGCCGTAGCCGAGATTCTTCATGAGCTTCGTCGGCGCGTTGCGGATGGCCATCGGCACGTCCAGGGTACCGCTCGCGCGGATCTCGCCGCGCACGGCGTCGAACGCGCTATAGACCGCGTTGCTCTTGGCCGCGACGGCCATGTAGACGACGAGCTGGGCCAGCGCGAGATCGCCCTCGGGGCTGCCGAGGCGGTCGTAGGTCTCCCAGGCTTCGATGGCCATGCCGATCGCGCGCGCGTCGGCGAGGCCCACGTCCTCGACCGCCATGCGCGTGAGCCGGCGCGCGAGATAGGCCGGATCGCAGCCGCCGTCGAGCATGCGCGCGAACCAGTACAGCGCCGCGTCGGGATCCGACGAGCGCACGGACTTGTGCAGCGCCGAGATCTGGTCGTAGAACTGCTCGCCGCCCTTGTCGAAGCGGCGCGTGCGGTCGGCCAGCACCTGCGTGAGGGTAGCCTCGTCGACGACGCCGTCCTCGGCGAGCTCCGCGGCGATCTCCAGCAGGGTCAGCGCGCGGCGCACGTCGCCGTCGGCCGCCTGCGCGATGAGTCCGAGCGCCGCGTCGTCGACCTGCAGCGCGAGCGCGCCCAGGCCGCGCTCGCGGTCGGCCAGCGCGCGCTGCAGCGCCGCGACGATGTCGGCGGCGGCGACGGCTTCGAGCACGTGCACGCGGCAGCGCGACAGCAAGGCGGAGTTGAGCTCGAACGACGGGTTCTCGGTCGTCGCGCCGACGAAGATGATGACGCCCTTTTCGATGTGCGGCAGGAACGCGTCCTGCTGCGCCTTGTTGAAGCGGTGCACCTCGTCGACGAACAGCACGGTGCGCACGCCGCGCGCGAAGTTGGCCGCGGCCTCGTCGAGCGCGGCGCGCACGTCGGCGAGACCCGACAGCACGGCCGAGATCGCGCGGAACTGCGCGTCCGCGTAACGTGCGAGCAGCAGCGCCAGGGTGGTCTTGCCGCAGCCCGGCGGGCCCCAGAGGATCATCGAATGCACGTGGCCGGACTCGACCGCGCGGCGCAGCGGCTTGCCGGCGGCGAGCAGGCGGCTCTGACCGACGATCTCGCCGAGCTCGCGCGGGCGCATGCGCTCGGCCAGCGGCTTGAGCCCTTCGGGTTCGGCGAACAGGCCGGCAGAGGCCGGCACGGTTTTCTTCGGAGACATGGCGGCAGAGAGTAACGGTTGGCGATGTCTGCGTGCAGGGAGGCCGTTGTTTTACAAATGCACAAATACCGTGGCGGCGCCCTTCCCCGGCCGTCGCCGCGCCGCGGCTCACGCGCCGCGGCGCACGACGCGGTGGTGGTAGATCGCGTAGGCCAGGCCGACGGCGCCGGTCAGCAGCGCAGGGATCAGCAGCACGCGCTCGGCCAGCAGGCCGAAGCCGGCAGCGCCGCAGACGGCGCCGGCCGTGAAGCCCGCGACGATCAGCAGGTAGAGGTTGCGCCGCTGCGGATCGTGGCCGTGGCCGCCGAGACGCTGGCCGAGCATGATGCCGAGGTCGGTAAAGATGCCCGAGACATGGGTCGTGCGCAGCACCGCGCCGCTGTAGGTGCTGGCCATCGCGTTCTGCAGTCCGCAGGCCGCCGTCGCGATGCAGATGCCGGCCGTGGAATGCGCGCGCAGCAGCGGGATCGCGAGCAACAGCAGCAGCGACTCGAGCATCAGCGCGACGCCGTAGCGCCGGCCCAGGCGCAGCGTGCTGTTGCGCACGATCGCGCCACTGGCCGCCGCTCCGGCGATGAAGCTCAGCAGGAACAGCAGCAGGTTCAGCGCGATGCGGCCCTGGCCCTGGGCCAGGGCCACGCCGAACATCGTCGTCGTGCCGGTCAGGTGCGTGATGGCCTGGTGTTCGAACGCGAGAAAGCCCACCGCGTTGACCATGCCCGCGATCAGGGCCAGCGCGAACGCGCCCGTGCCTACCCAGCGCGGCAACGACGAGACGATCATCAGTCTTTGATCGGGTGCACTTCCGCTTCGGGCTTGACCTCGCCGATCACGTCGACGCCGGGCGGCGGCGTGAAGCGGAAGCGGTCGGCCGGCAGGTCCGGATTGCGCTGCCAGTTCGAATAGCGCGTCTCGGTGCGGTTGCCGAGCGTGTCCTTGACGATCATGCGCGAGAACACCACGGCGCCGCCGCAGTCGCTCTTGCCGGCCTCGGCGCAGGCGAAGCCGAGATCGGCGTAGTCGAACTCGGCCTCCCGGGCCTTGGATTTCAGGCGCAGCCAGCTCAGGCCGTCGCGCTCGCCCTGCTCGCTCGCGGCGAAGTCGCGGTCGAGCTGGCTGACGTCGGTCAGCACGGTCAGCGGGCTGTGCGCCTCCTCCACGCCCTGGTTGCGCACGGTGACCTGCTCGAGGTCCGGGTCGTAGATCCAGACGTGCATGCCGTCGGCGACGACGAGCTGCTGATACGGCTTGGCGACTTCCCAGCGCAGCTGGCGCGGCGCCTGCACCGCGAGCGTGCCGGTCGTGGTCTTGCCGGGCTTGTCATTCGCGTCGAACACGCGTTGCTCGAAGTCGGCGCTGACCGCGCGCAGGCTCCTGGCGAACGCATCGAGACGGCCGCGCGCGGTATCGGCCGCGGCCGTAGAGGCGGCGGCGGCGAGGCAAACGGCGAGCAGGGGTTTCAGCATGGAATTCCTCGAAGGCAATCGCGCCGGCTCACTGGACCGGCAGGGCCGCAGTCGGTTCCCCGGCCGCACGCGGACATTCAGCTCGGCGAGCGGCGGCATTCGCGTCGGCGGCGACTTCGACGTCATCGCCTCAGAGATCCGGCGGCGGCGGCGCGAGCACGGTGCGGTTGCCGTTGTGCTCGGGCGGGCTGACCACGCCCTGCTGCTCCATGAGCTCGACGAGGCGCGCGGCGCGGTTGTAGCCGATCTTCAGCCGCCGCTGCACGCCCGAGATCGACGCGCGGCGCGACTCGGTGACGATGCGCACGGCCTGGTCGTAGAGCTCGTCGTAGTCGCTGTTGCCCTCGCTGATCTCCTCGGGCAGGCCGGTCTCGCCGATGACCTTGCCGTCGTTGGTGGTCTGCACTTCCTCGAGCACGCCGGCGATGTATTCGGGACGGCCCTGGGCGCGCAGCCATTCGACGACGCGATGCACTTCGTGGTCGTCGACGAACGCGCCGTGCACGCGCTCGGGCGTGGCCGTGCCGGGCGGCAGGTAGAGCATGTCGCCGTGGCCGAGCAGCGCCTCGGCGCCGGACTGGTCGAGAATCGTGCGCGAGTCGATCTTGCTCGACACCTGGAACGCGATGCGCGTCGGAATGTTGGCCTTGATCAGGCCCGTGATCACGTCGACCGACGGGCGCTGCGTGGCGAGAATCAGATGCACGCCGGCCGCGCGCGCCTTCTGCGCGAGACGGGCGATGAGCTCCTCCACTTTCTTGCCGACTATCATCATCATGTCGGCGAATTCGTCGATGATGATGACGATGTACGGCAGCGGCTGCAGCGGCTCGGCGCGGCGCTCGGGCTGCGAGGCGTCGGGCCGGAACAGCGGGTCGAGCAGCGGCTGGCCGGCCTCCTCGGCTTCCCTGACCTTCTTGTTGAAGCCGGCCAGGTTGCGCACGCCGGTCGCCGCCATGAGCTTGTAGCGCCGCTCCATCTCGGCCACGCACCAGCGCAGCGCGTTGGCCGCTTCCTTCATGTCGGTGACGACCGGCGCGAGCAGATGCGGTATGCCCTCGTAGACCGAGAGCTCGAGCATCTTCGGATCGATCATGATCATGCGCACGTCGCGCGGGCTGGCCTTGTACAGGAGGCTCAGCACCATCGCGTTGACCGCGACCGACTTGCCCGAACCGGTGGTGCCGGCGACGAGCAGGTGCGGCATCTTGGCCAGATCGGCCACGGCCGGCCGGCCGCCGATGTCCTTGCCGAGCGCCAGCGACAGCGGCGACTTCGACGCGTCGTACTTGTCCGAGCGCAGGATCTCCGACAGATAGACCATCTCGCGCTTGGCGTTCGGAATTTCCAGGCCGATGACGTTCTTGCCCGGAATCACGTCGACGACGCGCACGCTGACGACCGACAGGCCGCGCGCGATGTCCTTGTCGAGATTGCTGATCTGGCTGCCGCGTACGCCTGCCGCGGGCTCCATCTCGAAACGCGTGACCACCGGGCCCGGGAACACGCCGACGACCTGCGCGTCGATGCGGAAATCCTTGAGCTTGAGCTCGACCTGGCGCGACAGCACGGCCAGGGTTTCCTCGGAGTAGCCGGCGGCCTGCGGCTTGGGTTCGTCGAGCAGCGACAGCGGCGGCAGCTCGCCGTCGACGGGCGCGCCGACGAACAGCGGGATCTGCTGCTCGCGTTCGGCGCGTTCGCTTTTCTCGATCGCCGCGACCGCGGGCTTCTCGATGCGCACCGGTTCGCGCTTGGCCTGCTTGACCGTCTCGACCTTGCGCACTTCCTCGCGTTCGCTGCGCGCCGCGCGCGCGACGCGCGCGTCGTCGGCCTTGCGCAGGCGGGCGACGAGCCAGGCGCCGCCGGCGAGGATGCCGCGGCCGATGCTGTCCATGAGCTTGAACCAGGACAGGCCCGTGGCCAGGGTGACCGCGACGAGGAACACGGCCAGCAGGAAAAGCGTCGCGCCGAGGAAGCCGAAGCCGTGCAGCAGGCCGCCGCCGACCATCTTGCCGAGGATGCCGCCGGCCTTTTCGGGCAGCTGGCTCGGACCGGTGAAATGCAGATGGGCCAGGCCGCTGCCGCTCAGGAAGAACGCGACGAAGCCGATCAGGCGCAGCGAGGGCTCGAGCGCCGAGGTCGGCGCGTCCTCGCGCGGACGCAGGATGGCCGCGCCGACGGCGAGCAGCAGCAGCGGAAACACGTAGGCGAGACCGCCGAAGAAATACAGCGACAGATCGGCGATCCAGGCGCCGACGGCGCCGCCGAAGTTGTGGATGCGCTCGGGCTCGCCCGCGTGCGACCAACCCGGATCCTGCGGGCTGTAGCTCAGCAGGCAGGCCAGCAGGTAGACGACGACCGGCAGCAGCAGCAGGAACGCGACTTCGCGCAGCCGCTTCTGCAGTTGCGAGGTTTCCTGCCAGGGCTTCTGCGCCGACCTGGAGGCCGGCTCGGCAGCGCTGGACGCATTGGCTCTGGAGTTGCGCGACACCGCCGGACTATACCTCAAGAATCTGCTGCAAGATGTTGTTCAGGCAAACGATTGTGCCGAGCGTCCGAGGCTGGCCCGATGCTGGCCGCGGGCATTGCACCATGGCCGGCGCGAGTGCGCCAGCCAATGCGGCCCGGCTCGGCCGGCCGGAAACCGCGGCCCGGCTCGGGCAAGCGGACCCGGCCGTACGACGCAACCCCAGAAAAACCGAATCCCCGCGACGGCGGGGATTCGGCTCTGCGGCGAACGGTGTCGCCGTCCGGAACGCGCCGGACTGCGGCCGCGCGGCGGCGGATCTCAGACCAGGCCCTTGAGCGCCGGGTGCACGATCTGGCCGCCGTCGACGTTGATGCCGCGCTTGAGCGCTGCATGCTCGCGCCACTGCGGACCGGCCGCCATGCGCTGCACATACGGCAGGATCGCCGCGGAGATCGCCTGCGACGAGGTCTGCGGCACGGCGCCGGGCATGTTGGTCACGGCGAAATGGGTCACGCCGTCGACGAGGTAGGTCGGCTCGGCCCAGGTCGTCGGACGCGCGGTCTCGAAGCAGCCGCCCTGGTCGATCGAAATGTCGACGAGCACCGAACCGGGCTCCATCGACTTGACCATCTCGCGCGTGACCACGTGCGGCGCCTTCGCGCTCGGAATCAGCACGGCGCCGACGACGAGATCGGCCGTCGCGACTTCGCGCGCGACGTATTCCTCGTACGGATACAGCGCGGTCACGTTCGTGCCGAGACCCATCATCTGTGCGAGACGGTCCGGACGCTTGTCGAACACCACGACGTTGGCGCCGCCGGCCGCGGCCAGCGCCGCGGAATTGCCGCCGGCCGCGCCGGCGCCGAGCACCACGACCTTGCCGCGTTCGGTCGCCGGCAGGCCGCCGAGCAGCTTGCCCTTGCCGCCCATGGGCTGGTGCAGCAGATGCGTGCCGACCTGGATCGCGATGCGGCCGGCGATGATCGACATCGGCGCGAGCAGCGGCAGCGAGCCGTCGGTTTCCTCGACCGACTCGAACGCGACGCCGGTCAGGCCGATCTCGAGCAGGCGCCTGGTCAGCTCGGGCTCGGGCGCCAGGTGCAGATAGCAGAACAGCTGGTGATGCTTGCGCAGGCGCTCCAGGTCGCCCTTGATCGGCTCCTTGACCTTGACGATCAGCTCGCCGCATTCGTACAGCGCGTCCGCGTCCGCGGCGATCTTCACGCCGACGCGCGTGAAGTCCGCATCGGAGAAACCGCTCTTGACGCCGGCGCCGGACTGCACATAGACCTCGTGACCGCGCTTGACCAGATCGGCGCAGGCGGCGGGCACGAGCGCGACGCGGCCTTCAAGGGTCTTGGTTTCCGACGGAATACCGATACGCATTGCAAATCCTCGTGGTGTGAATAGCTCTTTGGTCTTTGACGCTGCGCGCGACGCCCTCCCGAGCTTCGCACCGACAACCCTTGAATCGCCGCCGCCTTCTCCCCATCCTTGCGGGCTCTTGGTGGCCCGAACGCCGTCGGCCCCGCAGCAGCGACTGCGACGCACCGGCGCTTGAGGACTGGTTAGGGACGGCAGGGACACGGCAGCGAATCGCCGCGCCCGCCGCATGAAAACGACACGATCAAGGCCGCTTTTTCAGCGGCGAGGGATTATACATGAGCACTCCCAGGCACAGTCGCCTGCTGATCCTCGGTTCCGGCCCGGCCGGTTATACCGCGGCGGTGTATGCGGCGCGTGCGAACCTCAAGCCGCTGCTGGTGACCGGACTGCAGCAGGGCGGCCAGCTGATGACGACCACCGACGTCGACAACTGGCCCGGCGACGTGGAGGGCCTGCAGGGTCCGGCGCTGATGGAACGCATGCGCGAGCACGCGCTGCGCTTCGACACCGAGATCGTGTTCGATCACATCCATACGGTCGACCTCGCGCAGCGTCCGTTCCGCCTGGTCGGCGACAACGGCAGCTACACGACCGACGCGCTGATCATCGCCACGGGCGCGACGGCCAAGTACCTGGGCCTGCCGTCGGAAGACAAGTTCAAGGGCCAGGGCGTGTCGGCCTGCGCGACCTGCGACGGCTTCTTCTTCCGCGATCAGGAAGTCGCCGTGATCGGCGGCGGCAACACCGCGGTCGAGGAAGCGCTGTATCTGGCCAACATCGCGAAGAAGGTCACCGTCGTGCATCGCCGCGACAAGTTCCGCGCCGAGAAGATCCTGCAGGACAAGCTGTTCGCGAAGGAGAAGGCCGGCAAGGTCGAGATCGTCTGGAACCACGGCGTCGACGAAGTGCTCGGCGACGCGAGCGGCGTGACCGGCGTGCGCCTGCGCAGCACCTCCGACAATTCCACGCGCGACCTGGCGATCAGCGGCCTGTTCGTCGCGATCGGCCACACGCCGAACACGGCGCTGTTCGACGGCCAGCTCGACATGAGCAACGGCTACATCCGCATCCGCAGCGGACTCGAAGGCGGCGCGACCGCGACGAGCGTGCCCGGCGTGTTCGCGGCCGGCGACGTGGCCGACCAGGTCTACCGCCAGGCCGTGACCTCGGCCGGCTTCGGCTGCATGGCCGCGCTCGATGCGGAGAAGTACCTGGACAAGCTCGGCCTGGCCTGAGGCCGGGCCGGCGCCGCATGAGCGGCAGCGGCCGCAAGGCGGTCTTCCACGGGCGGCTGGCCGACATCGCGCCGGCCGCCTGGGATGCGCTGCGTCCCGACGACAATCCGTTCCTGTCGCATGCGTTTCTGGCCGGGCTCGAAGCGCACGGCTGCATCCGCCCTGAGCTCGGCTGGCAGCCGCATCATCTCGCGCTGTATGCGCAGGACCGGCTGGTCGGCGCCGCGCCGGTCTATCTCAAATACAACTCCCACGGCGAATTCGTATTCGACTGGGCCTGGGCCGAGGCCTACGAGCGCCACGGCCTGGACTACTACCCCAAGCTGCTCTGCGCCGCGCCCTACTCGCCGGTCTGCGGCCCGCGCCTGCTCGGCGACGGCCACGCCGAGGACTTGCTGCGGGCCCTGTGCGAGGAATGCCAGCGCCGCGGCTTTTCGTCCGCGCATCTGAATTTCCCGCCGCCCGATGCGGCGGCGCCGGCCGATCGCGAGCTCTGGCTCGAACGCCACGACTGGCAGTTCCATTGGCACGACGCGGGTTATCGCGACTTCGACGACTTCCTCGCCGCGCTGCTGCCGAAGAAACGCAAGAACATCCGCCAGGAACGCGCGCGCGTCGCCGCGGCCGGCGTCGAGATCGATGCGCTGCACGGCGACGAACTCGACGCCGCCGACTGGCGCTTCGTGCACGCGTGCTACGCGGCGACGTTCGAGCAGAAAGGCAATTATCCGGCGCTGACCGAAGATTTCCTGCGCCATCTCGGCCGCGCGATGCCGCGCCAGGTCGTCGTGTTCCTCGCGCGTGAACGCGGCGAGCGCGTCGCGATGGCGTTCTGCCTGCGCAGCGCGAGCACCCTGTACGGCCGCTACTGGGGCAGCCTGCGCGAGATCCCGGGCCTGCATTTCGAGGCCTGCTACTACCAGGGCATAGCCTATTGCCTGCGCGAGGGACTGCGCCGCTTCGAACCCGGCGCGCAGGGCCAGCACAAGATCGCGCGCGGCTTCCTGCCGCAGCGCACGCGCTCGTTCCATTTCGTCGCGCGGCCGGAGTTCCGCGCCGCGATACGCCGCCACCTCGACGCCGAGCGCGCCGAAGTGCGGCGCTGGGGCGAATCGCTGCAGGCGCAGTCGCCGTTCGCGACACCGCCGGCGGGGGCGCCGTGATCCGCATACCGATACTGCAGCCCGGCAGCGACGAGGCGTTTCCGGCCGTCGAGGCGGCGCTGCGCGAACCCAACGGCCTGCTCGCCGCCGGCGGCGACCTGAGTCCCGCGCGTCTGCTGCAGGCCTATGCGCACGGCATCTTTCCATGGTTCTCGCCGGGCGAGCCCATCCTCTGGTGGTCGCCCGATCCGCGCATGGTATTCGCGACCGACGCGATGCACGTGCCGCGGCGCCTCGCGCGCTGGCTGCGCGGCTGCGACTGGCGCATCGAGGCCGACCGCGATTTCGCCGGCATCATGCGCGCCTGCGCCGCGCCGCGCGCCGGCCACGACGGCACCTGGATCACGCGCAGCATGCTCGCGGCCTACGTGCGCCTGCACGAACTCGGCCATGCGCATTCGGTCGAGGTCTATGCAGGCGATACCCTCGTCGGCGGCATCTACGGCGTCGCGGTCGGGCGCATGTTCTACGGCGAATCCATGTTCAGCCGCGAAAGCGACGGTTCCAAGGTCGCCCTGCTCGCGCTGGCGCGGCGCCTGCGCGACTGGGGCTGGCCGCTGCTCGACGCCCAGGTCAGCTCGGCCCATCTGCAGACCCTCGGCGCGCGCGAGCTGCCGCGCGCCACATTCTGCGCGCGCGTCGCCGAACTCGCGCGGCAGCCCGGCCGCATCGGCTCCTGGCGCAGCGAGTTCGCCACGATCACCCCTGCCCTGCTCTCGACCGGCTGAGCGGCCCGGCGACGCGTCGGGGCCGGCCCGGCAGCGGCAGACAAGAGCCGGAACCGGACATGCGCCGACGGCCGGTCGTGCGCGTCGCGCGACACCTGCCTGCGGACCCGCAACGTCCGGCCCGCGCCCGGGCTCCCGCCGCTTGCTTCCCGTATCCGCGCCGACGTGGCATCATCCCGCGCCGTTCCGCCCGGGTACTTGATAGGGTCGCCTGCGTCCCCTTATCTCTGTGCCCGTCGCAGGCACCGCCTGCGCAGCCCGGCACCCATTTCGGGCGATTCACTCAAAGAGCGCGCCAGGAGACTGATTTCGTTTCGGTTTCCGGTCCGGTCACAGCCAATATGAAGGGCCAATGTCCAAAGACGATGTCATCGAGATGGAAGGCACGGTGCTCGAAACCCTGCCCAACACCATGTTCCGCGTGAAGCTGGAAAACGGCCACGTGGTCACCGCCCACATTTCGGGCCGCATGCGCAAGAACTACATCCGCATCCTGACCGGCGACAAGGTCAAGTGCGAGATGACGCCTTACGACCTGACTAAGGGTCGCATCACCTACCGCATGAAGTAATCATGCGGCTCGGCTGGCGTGTCGTCCTGCTGAGTGCCGCGGTCGCCTGCAGTTCCGCGGCGACGGCGGCAACGCCCGCGCCAGCCAATACGTCCGCCGCTGCGGACAAGCCGGGCGCCATTCCGACGCCTGCCGCATCGGCAAACAGCCGCTCCCTCGTCGGCGCCTGGTACGGCGACGCTTCCACCGTCGACACCGTCGACACCGGCGATGCCGGCGACCATCTCACGGTCTTGAATGCCGACGGCACGTTCGTCAGCTATTTCCGCATCTGCAAGAACGGCATCGTGCAGCCGGCCGTCGTCGAAACCGGCCGCTGGAGCGTGGACGGAAACGTCGAACGCACCGACACACTGACCGTGAACGGACAGCGCGTCAAAGCCTCGGACTATTACGTCGAACACTACGCGCTGCGCTGGCTGTCGCCGGACACCGTGCAGAAGACTTCGCGCAAGAGCGGCGAGGTCCACCGGGCGCGCCGTCTGCAGACTGGCGTCGCCGTGCCGTCGGATCCCTGCCCCGCCGCTTCGCGACGTCCGCAGCACTGATGCGCCGAAACGAAAAAGCCCGGGTTTCCCCGGGCTTTTTCGTTATTGCCGTGTGCCTGCGCTTATTCGACCACGGCCGCCAGCTTCTCGTCGGACGCCTCCACGCGCACGTCGATCTTGCCGTCCTTGGCCGACAGCAGCACGCGGCCGCCGTCGACGAGCTTGCCGAACAGCAGTTCGTCGGCCAGCGCGCGCTTGACGTTGTCCTGGATGACGCGCGCCATCGGCCGCGCCCCCATCTGCGGGTCGAAGCCGTTCTCGGCCAGCCAGCGCCGCGCCTCCTGGTCAACGTGCAGCGACACGTGCTTCTCGTGCAGCTGGGTCTCGAGCTCGATCAGGAACTTGTCGACGACGCGCAGGATGTGATCGAAGTCCAGCGCGCCGAACTGCACGATCGCATCGAGACGATTGCGGAATTCCGGCGAGAACTGGCGGCGTATCGCTTCCATCGCGTCGGTCGCGTGGTTCTGGGCGACGAAGCCGATCGTGCGCCGCGCGGCCTGGGTTGCACCGGCGTTCGTCGTCATGACCACGATGACGTTCTTGAAGTTGGCCTCGCGGCCGTTCGTGTCGGTCAGCGCACCGCGGTCCATGACCTGCAGCAGGATGTTGAACACGTCCGGATGCGCCTTCTCGATCTCGTCGAGCAGCAGCACGCAGTGCGGATGCTTGACGACCTGCTCGGTCAGCAGGCCGCCCTGGTCGAAGCCGACGTAGCCCGGCGGCGCGCCGATCAGACGCGACACCGAATGCGCTTCCATGTACTCGGACATGTCGAAGCGGATCAGTTCGATGCCGAGCTGCAGCGCGAGCTGGCGCGTGACCTCGGTCTTGCCGACGCCGGTCGGGCCGGCCAGCAGGAAGCAGCCGATCGGCTTGGACGAATTGCCAAGCCCGGAACGGGCCATCTTGATCGCGCCGGCCAGCGCGTCGATGGCCTGATCCTGGCCGAATACGACCATCTTGAGGTTGCGGTCGAGATTGCGCAGCACGTCGCGATCGGACGCCGACACCTGCTTGGGCGGAATCCGCGCCATGCGCGCGACGATGAATTCGATCTCCGGCACGTCGACGACGTTCTTGCGCTCGTCCTCGGGCACGAGGCGCTGGCGCGCGCCGGCTTCGTCGATGACGTCGATGGCCTTGTCCGGCAGCAGACGGTCGGCGATGTGCTTGACCGACAGGTTGACCGCGGCCATCAGCGCGTCGTTCGTGTACTCGACGTTGTGGTGTTCCTCGAAGCGCGAGCGCAGGCCCTTGAGGATCTCGAACGAATCGGCGATCGACGGCTCGACGACGTCGATCTTCTGGAAGCGCCGCGCGAGCGCGCGGTCCTTCTCGAAGATCGCGCGGTATTCCTGGAACGTCGTGGAGCCGATGCAGCGGATCTCGCCCGAGGCCAGCATCGGCTTGATCAGGTTCGACGCGTCCATCGTGCCGCCCGAGGCCGAGCCGGCGCCGATGATGGTGTGGATCTCGTCGATGAACAGGACCGCCTGCGGCTCTTTCTTGAGCTGGGCGATCACGGCCTTCAGGCGCTTCTCGAAATCACCGCGGTACTTGGTGCCGGCAACGAGCGCGCCGAGATCCAGCGCGTAGATCGTCGCTTCCTTGAGCACGTCGGGCACGTCGGCTTCGACGATGCGCTTGGCCAGGCCCTCGGCCAGCGCGGTCTTGCCGACGCCGGCTTCGCCGACGTAGAGCGGATTGTTCTTGCGCCGGCGGCAGAGCACCTGGATCGTGCGCTCGACCTCTTCGGTGCGGCCGATCAGCGGATCGATCTTGCCCTGGCGCGCGAGCTCGTTGAGGTTCGAGGCGAACTCGGTCAGCGGGTTGCCCTTGGGCTCGCCGCCCTCCTCGGCTTCACGCTCGCTGCCGCCGCCGGGCTGCTGCTGCGGCTCGTGGCCGATCTTGGCGATGCCGTGGGAGATGTAGTTGACGACGTCCAGGCGCGTGATTTCCTGCTGGTTGAGGAAATACACGGCGTGGGAATCCTTTTCGCCGAAGATCGCTACCAGCACGTTGGCGCCGGTGACTTCCTTGCGGCCCGAGGACTGCACGTGATAGACGGCGCGCTGAAGCACGCGCTGGAAGCCGAGCGTCGGCTGGGTGTCGCGCTCGTCGCTCGGCGGCAGCACCGGCACGGTCTCGGCGATGATCGCCTTGAGTTCCTTGCCGATCTTGCCGATGTCCGCGCCGCAGGCGCGCAACACGGCGGCCGCGGACGGGTTTTCGAGAAGAGCCAGCAGCAAGTGCTCCACGGTCATGAATTCGTGGCGCTGCTCGCGCGCATCCTTGTAGCACTGGCCGATGGTGAGTTCGAGGTCTTTGCTGAACATGCCTTACCCCTGTATCAGGATGCGCCGGAGATGGGGATCACTCAGGCTTTTTCCATGGTGCACAACAACGGATGGTGGTTGGAACGCGAAAACTCGTTGACCTGGGTGACCTTGGTCTCCGCCACCTCGCGCGTATACAGCCCGCAAACACCGCGTCCGCGCAAATGCACGTTGAGCATCACCTCATGGGCGCGCTCGTAGGCGAAGCCGAAAAAGCTCTGCAGGATATGGACCACGAAATCCATCGGCGTGTAGTCGTCGTTCAGCAAGAGCACCTGGTACATCGGCGGACGCGCCACCTCGGGGCGCGCCTCCTCGACGGCCAGTCCGTGCTCGTGATCCGGTCTGTGTTCGGTATTGCCTGACATCGTCGCGCTGCATCCGTAAGCTGGGGCCAGTATAGCGCCGCTAGTGGTGACGACGACGTGGTTTGCAAGGGCTGACAAAGGCTTGGCGGCGGCTCGTGTAACATTCTGTGGATGATCCCGGACCTTTCCAGACCGGCGACCGACGACGACGTCGTCTGGCGCCCCCGCGTCACCGTGGCAACTATCGTGCCCAGGGACGACCGTTACCTGCTCGTCGAGGAGGAAATCCGCGGCCGCCTGCTGCTGAACCAGCCGGCCGGCCACCTCGAACCCGGCGAATCCCTGCTCGAGGCCGCGCTCCGCGAAACCCGCGAGGAAACCGGCTGGGACGTAGCGCTGGACTGCCTCGTCGGCATCCATCAATGGGTCAACCCCGAGCTCGACCGCCATTTCCTGCGCTTCACGTTCGCCGCGCAGCCGCTGCGCCACCACCCGGAACAGGCCCTCGACACCGGCATCCGCGCGGCGGTCTGGATGAGCCGTGCCGAGATCGCCGCGGCCGCCGACCGCCTGCGCAGCCCGCTGATACTGGCCAGCATCGACGCCTGGACCGGCGGCCGGCGCCTGCCGCTCACGCTGCTGCAGCAGCTCGAACCCGGGCCGGCGCGCGCATGAGCCGCGGCCTGGTCATGGTCGGCGTGTCCGGCGGTGTGGATTCCTCGGTCGCGGCGCTGCTGCTCAAGCGCCAGGGGCGCGAGGTCGCCGGGCTGTTCATGAAGAACTGGGAAGACGACGGCCGGCTCGGCGAATGCGACGCCGACCGCGACCGCCTCGATGCGCTGCGCGTCTGCGCCGCACTGGACCTGCCGTTCCATGCGTGCAATTTCTCCGGCGAATACTGGGACCAGGTGTTCACCCATTTCCTGGCCGAGTATCGTGCCGGGCGCACGCCGAATCCGGACGTGCTCTGCAATCGCGAGATCAAGTTCCGCACCTTCCTCGAGCAGGCGCGCACGCTGGGCGCACGGACGATCGCGACCGGCCACTACGCACGCACCGATGCGCGCGACGGCCGCCACCGCCTGCTGCGCGGCCGCGACGACAACAAGGACCAGAGCTATTTCCTCTACACGCTCGGCCAGGAACAGCTAGCAGCGACCGAGTTCCCGATCGGCGAGCTGCCCAAACCGCAGGTGCGCGAACTCGCGCGCGAGGCCGGCCTCGCCACGCACGCGAAGAAGGACTCGACCGGCATCTGCTTCATCGGCGAGCGCGACTTCCGCGCGTTCCTCGCCCAGTACATCCCGGCCCAGGCCGGCGAGATCGCGACCCCCGAGGGCGCCGTGCTCGGCACGCACCAGGGCGTCATGTACTACACCCTCGGCCAGCGCCAGGGCCTGGGCATCGGCGGGCGCCGCGATGCCGACGGCCAGCCCTGGTACGTGGTCGGCAAGGACATCGCGCGGCGCCGGCTCATCGTCGCGCAGGGCAACAGCAATCACTGGCTGGACTCGCGCCGGCTGCGCGCGAACGAAGCCAGCTGGACCGCGGGCCGGCCGCCGCCGGACGGACTGCGCTGCACGGCCAAGACGCGCTACCGCCAAGCCGACCAGTCCTGCACGCTGGAATTCGCCGGGGACGGCCTCATGGTCCATTTCGACGTTGCGCAGCGCGCCGTCACGCCGGGACAGTCCATCGTGTTCTACGACGGCGAGGAATGCCTCGGAGGCGCGGTGATCGCGGCGACCGACGCGCCCTATGGCGGACTGGCGGCACAAGGATGAGGGCATGAACGAAGCACAGGTGATCGCGCTGGCCGGCGTGTTCCAGGCCGCCGCGCTGGTACGCGCGACGGCGACCACGGGCAGCCAGGACGCGACGGCGCTCGAAGCCAGCGTCGCGAGCGTGATGCGCATCGACGTCGACGAGGCGGCCGACGCGTTCGGCGGCGTCGCGCGTCTGCGCCTGGGGCTGGAAACCCTCGTGCAGCAGCTCGACCGCGCGCCCGGCGATCTGAGCGTGAGCCAGATCGCCGTCAGCGTGTTGCGCGTCGAGCGCAAGCTCGTCGCGCGGCCGGCCATGCTGCAGACCCTGCGGGAAGGCCTCGAAGCGATACAGCGCCAGGTCGACCATCTGGGCGTGACCCATGCCAGCGTGCTCGCGCGGCTGTCCGAGCTCTATGCAAGTACGCTGTCCAACCTGCGCCCGCGCGTGATCGTGCAGGGCAATCCGCTGTATCTGCAGCAGCCGGCCCAGGTCGAGCGCATCCGCGCGACCCTGCTGGCCGGCGTGCGCGCGGCGGTGCTCTGGCGCCAGCTCGGCGGCAGCCAGTGGCATCTGCTGTTCAAGCGCAGCCACGCCGTCATGCTGGCCCGTGGCCTGCTGAGCCGCGCCCGCCTCGACGGCGGCTGATCCGGACGGCGGTGCGGCAGGCCGTGGCGGAGCCTGCCTGTCGCCGGCGCGAGCGCCGCGCGACGGTCCCGCGAGCGGTCCGGCCTATGCCGCCGCGTTATCGCCGTCGTCCCCGTTGCGCGACCAAAGTCGCGCGCGATCGGTGCCGTCAAACGCGCGTTTCAGGCATAATGTGGCGCTTTTTTTCGCGGTAGCCGCGGCACGGCCGTATTCCGCCGCCGCCTGCGGGCCGCCGTCACATCGGTTCCAGCCGCTGCATGCCAGGAGAACGGAATGAAAGACTCTTTCTCGACCCGCACCTCGCTCGAGGTCAACGGTCAGCGCTACACCATCGCGAGTCTCGCCAAGCTCGGCGAACGCTACGACCTCAAGCGCCTGCCGTTCTCGATGAAGATCCTGCTCGAGAACCTGCTGCGCCACGAGGACGGCGTCAACGTCACGAGCAAGGAGATCGAGGCCGTCGCGAACTGGGAAGCGGCCAAGGAGCCGGACACCGAAATCGCCTTCATGCCGGCGCGCGTGGTGCTGCAGGACTTCACCGGCGTGCCCTGCGTCGTCGACCTTGCCGCGATGCGTGACGCGGTCGTCAAGCTCGGCGGCGACGCCAGCCAGATCAATCCGCAGATCCCGTCCGAGCTCGTCATCGACCATTCTGTCCAGGTCGACGTGTTCGGCAAGCCCGAGGCGCTGGACCTCAACGGCAAGATCGAATTCGGCCGCAACATCGAACGCTATTCCTTCCTGCGCTGGGGCCAGAACGCGTTCGACAACTTCAAGGTCGTGCCGCCGAACACCGGCATCGTGCATCAGGTCAATCTCGAGAACCTCGCCCGCGTCGTCATGACGCGCAGCGCCGGCGGCGAGACCTGGGCCTTCCCGGACACCGTGTTCGGCACCGACTCGCACACCACGATGATCAACGGAATCGGCGTGCTCGGCTGGGGCGTCGGCGGCATCGAGGCCGAGGCGGCCATGCTCGGCCAGCCCTCGTCGATGCTGATCCCGCAGGTCGTCGGCTTCAAGCTCAGCGGCAAGCTGCCCGAAGGCGCGACCGCGACCGACCTCGTGCTGACCGTGACCCAGATGCTGCGCAAGCACGGCGTCGTCGGCAAGTTCGTCGAGTTCTTCGGCGACGGCCTCGATCATCTCGCCCTTGCCGACCGCGCGACGATCGCGAACATGGCGCCGGAATACGGCGCGACCTGCGGCATCTTCCCGATCGACGACGAGGCACTGAACTATCTGCGCCTGTCCGGCCGCGACGCCGCGCTGATCGCGCTGGTCGAGGCCTACGCCAAGGCCCAGGGCCTCTGGCGCGAACCCGGCCAGGCCGCCGCGGAATACAGCTCGACCCTGCAGCTCGACCTCGCCGACGTGAAGCCGTCGCTGGCCGGTCCGAAGCGTCCGCAGGACCGCGTGCTGCTCGAGAACGTCGCGGCCAACTACCGCGAAGCGCTGGCGCCGATGGCCGATGCGCGCGCGATCAAGACCAAGTCCGCGACGCCGGGCTCGGCCACGGTGCGCAAGGACGGCAACGAATACACGCTGAAGGACGGCGCCGTCGTCATCGCGGCGATCACGTCCTGCACCAACACGTCCAATCCGGCCGTCATGCTCGGCGCCGGCCTGCTCGCGCGCAACGCCGTGGCCAAGGGCCTCAACGTCGCGCCGTGGGTCAAGACCTCGCTCGGACCGGGCTCGCTGGTCGTCACCGACTACCTCAAGAAGGCCGGCGTGCTGAGCGATCTGGAACGGCTCGGCTTCTACGTCGTCGGCTACGGCTGCACGACCTGCATCGGCAACTCCGGCCCGCTGCCAGAAGAAGTCTCGGCAGGCATCGCCGACGGCGATCTCGTCGTGACCTCGGTGCTGTCGGGCAACCGCAACTTCGAAGGCCGCGTGCATCCCGAAGTCAAGATGAACTACCTGGCCTCGCCGCCGCTGGTCGTCGCCTACGCGATCGCCGGCACCGTCGACGTCGACCTGTCCAAGGATCCGATCGGCCACGACGCGAGCGGCGCGGCCGTGTTCCTGCGCGACATCTGGCCGACCAACAAGGAAATCGGCGACGTCATCGCCGCCACGGTCGGCCCCGAGATGTTCAAGAAGAACTATGCCGACGTGTTCAAGGGCGACAGCCGCTGGAACCAGATCCAGTCGCCGGAAGGCGGCATCTACAGCTGGGACGGCTCGTCGACCTACATCAAGAATCCGCCCTACTTCGACGGCATGACGATGGCCGTCGGCAAGATCCAGGACATCCACGGCGCACGCGTGCTCGGCCTGTTCGGCGACTCGATCACGACCGACCACATCTCGCCGGCGGGCGACATCAAGGCGACGTCGCCGGCCGGCGCGTTCCTGCAGAGCCGCGGCGTGCAGAAGGTCGACTTCAACTCCTACGGCTCGCGCCGCGGCAACGACGACGTCATGGTGCGCGGCACCTTCGCGAACATCCGCATCAAGAACCTGATGCTCGGCGGCGAGGAAGGCGGCAACACCTATCACTATCCGGACGGCGCCAAGCTGTCGATCTACGACGCGGCCATGCGCTACAAGACCGAAGGCGTGCCGCTCGTCGTCATCGCCGGCAAGGAATACGGCACCGGCTCCTCGCGCGACTGGGCGGCCAAGGGCACGATGCTGCTCGGCGTGAAGGCCGTCATCGCCGAGAGTTTCGAGCGCATCCATCGCTCCAACCTCGTCGGCATGGGCGTGCTGCCGCTGCAGTTCAAGGAGGGCGAGAACGCGCAGACCATTGGCCTCAAGGGCGACGAAGTGTTCGAGATCGCCGGCCTCAACGACGGCGAGTCGCGCGAGATCGAAGTCGTGGCCACGGGCCCGCACGACACCAAGCGCTTCAGCGTGCGCGTGCTGCTGCTGACGCCGAAGGAAGTCGAGTACTTCCGCCACGGCGGCATCCTGCCCTACGTGCTGCGCCAGCTCGCCTCGGCGCCGAAGGCCGCCTGACCCGCGCGGTGCCGGGACACCGGCATCGCTCCGGCTTTCCACACACGCGCCGCATCCGCGGCGCGTGTCGTTTCCGGACCTGCCTCAGCGGATTCGCGTATCCGTCGCGATCCAGTTGGTTTCCCAGGTCCTGCCGTCGTCGGCCGAGTAGGCCTGCTCGAAACGCGCGCTGTCGCGCGTGATCTCCGAAATCACGAAACGCACGCGGATCGGACGGCCGTCGAGCTCGTCGCGGCCGTGGAACTCGCCGCGGCCGTCGCGAAAAGCGCCGACGACCGGCGCCGTCAGCACGCCGCTGCGCAGGTTGGCGAAGTTCAGGCTCCACTGTTTCGCGGCCGGTTCGTAGAGCCGCAGGCTCACACCGTCTATGCGTCCCGACGCGCCTTCGATCGAAAGCTCGGCAACGTTCGAGCGTCCGCCGAGCAGCGGCCGGACGACCGTAGTGCCGCTGTACGCGATCCATTCCTGCGATCCCGACAGCGGCTTGGCGAGGCGCCGCACCTCGGTCTTCCAGGTGCCGAACTCGAAATCGAAATCCCGCTGCGCGTCCTGCGCCGCGACGGGCGTCAGGGCGAACACCGCGGCGAACAGCGCGCTGCCGCGTAGCAGCCGCATCGGCGAACGTCTCTGCATGGAGCCTCCGGCATTGCGCATGACCGGCGGCGAGCTTGAAAGACCGCGACACTCCGGCGCAAGAGCCGTGGCTGGGCCCCTGGCCCGGCCGCGGCCGGACAGCCTGGCTCGGCCAGCGCCAACCGATTGGCAATCAATCGGTTGCCACGGAATTGGATCCAGAACAAACGGGCAGGATGGCCCGGGGCGAATACCGTCGGCAGGCGGGGGCTGTCGTGAAACCGGCCGGCCGTACATTCACCGTGATCGACGGCTTCGCGCGCGATGCGCTGGACATCGAGATCGACTTCAGCGCCAGCGTCAGCGGCGGCCGCGCGGCGCGCGTTCGCACTCAGGCCGTCGCCCGCTGCGCGGTGCGGGATCCGGAGAGAACCTCGACGAGATCGCGGTGTGCAGGCAGGTCCCTGATGGCGTGCTGGCTGACGGCGCGCAGCATGGCGAATTCGCGACGCGCATCCTCGGCGCGCGGATAGCGTCCGCGCTGATCGCGCAGGTCGGTCCGGAATTCCATGCCGTAGAGAATGAACTGCCAGCTCGCCGGCATGAACATTTCCAGGTCGGTGACGAAGTCGAGACGGTGCGGTGGACGCCGGCGCCATTCGGCGAGGCGGTCGCGCAGCGACGGCGGAACGGTGGCCGTATCGGCGTTGTCGATCCAGAACGCGCTGTCGCGGCGCTGGGTCAGGCAGTAGTGAAGCTTGAGAAAATCGACGATGCGCGTGTAGCGCTCGCTCATCATGCGGT
This sequence comes from Tahibacter caeni, assembly GCF_024609805.1. Classification (GTDB taxonomy): domain Bacteria; phylum Pseudomonadota; class Gammaproteobacteria; order Xanthomonadales; family Rhodanobacteraceae; genus Tahibacter; species Tahibacter caeni. The sequence goes on from NZ_JANFVR010000001.1 coordinate 42,129, forward strand.
TGAAATGCGCCGCCGCGCGATCGAAGCAGGCGTCCATCGGCAGCAGGTGGGCGAGCAGATAGGTGCCCATCTCGATCAGACCGATGCCGGTCGCTTCGAGGGGCTCGAGGAAACCGGCCGAGAGTCCGATCGCCACGCAGTTGTGCCGCCACTGCACTCGCCGAAAACCGGTTTCAAACGGCAGGCGGCGCGCATTCAATCCCTGCGCCGCGGGACCGATGTACTGGCGCAGCACGGCTTCGGCGCGATCATCGCTGGTGTGCCGGCTCGAGTAGACGTAGCCGACGCCACGACGCTCCTGCAGGCCGATGTCCCAAGTCCAGCCGGCTTCGTGCGCGGTGGAGATCGTATGCGATGCGATGGGCGTGTCCGGACCTGCGTTGGGCACCTGGATGGCCACGGCGCGGTCGGCGAAGAGCACGTCGCTCACCGACTCGAGCGGCTGCCCGAGTGCCTTGCCGATCAGGGCCGCGCGCATGCCGGTGCAATCGACGTAGAGGTCGGCCTGCAGGGTGCCGATTTCCCGCGTGACGACGCCGGCGATCCCGCCGTTCGCGGCGAGCGTCACGTCGCAGATGGTCGCGAGCCGATGGTCGACGCCGAGTGCGCGCCCTTCCTCGGCGAGCAGCGCGGCGACCTTCATGGCATCGAAGTGGTAGGCGTAATTCATGGGCCCCTCGTAGTCGGGGTCCTGGCGACGCTTCGGCGCACGGCCGGCGCCGGCGACTGCGGCCTGCAAGGTCACCGCGTCGGCGAATGCCATGCCTTCGCCGGCATCGCCGAGCAGCCAGTAAGGGACCAGATCGAGTCCGTCGACGCGCGAACTGGGCAGGTTGAAGGGGTGGAAGTAATGATCGCGACCCGGTGAGCCCGCCGGCCGGACCCAGTCGACGAAGCGGATGCCCTGCTTGAAGGTGGCTTGGGTTTCGCGGATGAAGCGCGCCTCACTGATGCCGATCTGCGAGAGCGCGCCGCGGATCGACGGGAACGTGCCCTCGCCGACACCGAGGATGCCGATGTCGGGCGACTCGACGAGCTGGATGCGCACGCTCCCCGGTGACCGGATGTTGAGGGTCTTCGCCAAGTAGCAGGCGCACAGCCAGCCTGCCGTTCCGCCACCCGCGATCAATACGCTCCGCAGCATGGTTGCAGCTCCCGATTCGTGCGCTGACGGCGCGCCGGTTGACACCAAGCCGCGCACCGTACGCTCGGATGACTGCGCTGTCATTTTGCATCGCAGCAGCGATTTTCTTCGAATGACAGCGCTATCAATTTTCGATTGACAGCGCTGCCATCGGTATGCACCCTGCGTCGCCAGCAGGTATTCAAGACGCTCCGGGACTGGCTCAGAGGGCGTCATCAACGGGAGGGTGGCACCCATGTTCATTCGCAAGACCTTGCTTCACCGTTCCATCGCCGCGGTGCTCGCGGCCAGTTCGGCCATGGCGGCGGCGCAGGACGGCGCCAGCGCGGATTCGAAGTCGGCGCCGGACGCCGGCGGCGATGTCGAGACCACCGCGCTCGACCTGGTCACGGTGACGGCGACCAAGCGCAGCACGCCGCTGCAGAAAACCCCGGTAGCGATCACCGCGATCAGTGCGCAGGCGCTGGACAAGGAACGCGTGATCACGGTGCAGGACATCACCAGCCTGGTGCCCGGCCTGGCCGCGACCACTCAGGGCGACCACGGCGTGATCACGCTGACCCTGCGCGGCATCGGCAACGACAGCGCCAAGACCGAATACGCCGATCCGGAGGTCGCCCTGTTCGTCGACGGCATCTACACGCCGCGCGCGGAGGGTGCCGCCTCGCTGTTGCTCGATCTCGAATCGGTCGAGGTGCTGCGCGGACCGCAAGGCACGCTGTGGGGCCGCAACTCGACGGTCGGCGCGGTCAACATGCAGACCGCCAAGCCCGTGATCGGCGACAGCTCGGGCAATCTGCAGTTCGGCTTCGGCAACTACGCGCGCCTGGGCGGCCGCGGCGCGTTCAACCTGCCCATCAGCGATACCTGGGCGATGCGCGTCGCCTTCGCCCACGAACAGCACGAGGGCTACGTCGACTACCAGAATCCCGGCGCGCTGCTGCCCTCGATGGATTCGCAGCGCGCCGCCTACCTGGCGTCGGGCGGCGATCCGGCCGCGTTCCAGCCCATCAATCCCAATCTGTTCGTCGCCGGCGGCGACAAGTACAACGCGCAGAACCAGACCGCGATCCGGATCAGCAGCCTGCTCCAGCCGAGCGACGCATTCAGCTGGAACGTCGCCTACGAATACTTCCGCGATACCGGCACGCCGAACATGAACCTGATGCAGAGGCCGCGCGCGGGCCAGGATTTCTGGTCCGCGCTGATCGACACGGCGCCGTCGCTGGATCGCGAGGTGAACACCTTGCGCAGCCGCATGGATTGGCAGCTCAGCGATTACCTGTCGTTGTCCTACATTGCCGGCGTCAGCCGCTTCGAAGGTTCGGCGGACTTCGATCAGGACGGCGGCGTGCAGGTGCCGACCAGTTTCACGACCGGTGCAACGTACCAGCAAGACCGCACCAACTACTCCGTGTATCGCAATCACAGCCACGAACTGAATCTGACGTCGAACGGCGAGAACACCGTCGACTGGATCCTCGGGCTCTACTACGCCGCCGAGAAGAACAAGATCCGTTTCGACATCCCGATCTTCAATGGCACTCAGCAGGGCACGGTCGCCTGGCAAGGCTCGTTCATCCAGCCCAAGCAGACCGTCGATTCCAAGGCCATCTTCGGCCAAGCCACCTGGAATGTGTCGGACGCGTTCCGCCTCACCGGCGGCCTGCGCTACACCGATGACGCGAAGGAAAACGTCGGCGGTCGCGGCTGGGGCTGGCAAGGCTCCGGCAATCCGGACATTCCGCAGGTACCGATCGCCCCGGGCACGATTCCGAGCAACGCGAACGGTTTCGGATTCGGCGTCGGCGGCATCAACGACGGCCAGTACGACCACGGGCAGTTGACCTGGCTGGCGCGCGCGGACTACGACGTGGCTCCGGGCTTCCTGCTCTACGCCAGCGTTTCGACCGGCTACAAATCCGGCGGCCTGCAGGACGGCGGCGTCCCGTACGGGCACGAGGAGCTGACCAATTTCGAGATCGGCGCCAAGTCGTCCTTCCTCGACGGACAGGTGATCTGGAACAACGCCGTCTACTACGAAGATTTCAAGGATTTCCAGCTTGCCGCACCGATCACGTTCGTCGACGGCAGCCGCGGACTCGGCTTCTCGAACGTGAAAGGCAGCACCAAGGTCTGGGGATTCGAATCCGAACTGAATGCGCGCCTGAGCGACGACGACCGCCTGCAGTTCGTGTTCTCGGCGATTCCGCACAAAAAGCTGGGCACGCTGCGGTACGCCGGCTCCAACGACTATCAGGGACTGCCGCCCTGCCCGGCCGAATCGGGCATCGGCAACTGTCTCGACGTGTCGGGCAACGAACTCGCGCATGCTCCCGATGCCGCGTTCACCCTGGTCTACGAACACGATTTCCGCTTCGCGAGCGGTGCCCGGCTGACCCCGCGCATCAGTACCCACTACGAGACCGAAAGCTGGCTCAGTGCATTCAACCTCGGCGACGGCGACAAACAGGCCAGCTATTTCCGCACGGATCTGAGCGCGCGCTATCTCAATCCGAACGGCACCTGGTACATCGACTTCTACGTCGACAACGCCGAGGACAAGAAAGTGCGCACGAGCGCAGGCCGGACAGCCGTCGGCAGCGGCTTCGAATACATCTCGCAATACCTGCCGCCACGAACCGTCGGGATGAATTTCGGCGTCTGGTTCTAGCGTCTTGCCGTGTAACTGCGTTGAAGAAACCCGGTGGATTTCGTCGCGAGAGCGGGCGAGTCGAGGAGACGCAGCCGCATTGGCACGATCAGCCGCAACGACGTATCGCGGCGAAAAGACACCGGAATCATTCAATGGCGATTGCGAGACAGGACACCTGGCACCCGCCGCGCTGCTCGTCCGACGCATCGGACAAACCCCATCCCGGCGATGACCGGAATCCGTGGACGCGCCTGCCGGCCGTGTCCACGGATTCCGGCCCCCGTCGACGGCGATGCATCGGGTCAGCGCGGCTCCCCTGGCGCCCCGCCACCGCAGCGAACGAAACCTACAGAGAACCACGAGCGAGACGATGCCGAAAGACGAAAACCGAATGCAGCCTGAGCGCTTTCCCGCGGACTTCCTCTGGGGTGTGGCGACCGCCGCCTACCAGATCGAAGGCGCCTGGAATGTCGATGGCAAGGGAGAATCGATTTGGGACCGCTTTGCGCACACGCCGGGCAAGATTCGCGGCGGCGACAACGGCGACATTGCCTGCGACAGCTACCACCGCTTCAGCGAGGACGTGGCGCTGGTCAAGGCCATGGGTCTCGACAGCTATCGCTATTCGATCGCCTGGCCGCGCGTGCAGCCCGGCGGCCGCGGGGGGCCCAACGCGAAGGGCCTGGACTACTACCGGCGGCTGACCGACTGCGTACTCGAGGCGGGCCTGCGCCCGCTCGTGACGCTGTATCACTGGGATCTGCCGCAGGAACTCGAGGACGCCGGCGGCTGGACCCGGCGCGATACCGCCGCGCGCTTCGGCGACTATGCGGACATGATCGCTGCCGCGCTCGGCGATCGCGTGCGCCACTGGATCGTCCTCAACGAACCGAAGACGTTCACGTCGACCGGCTACTGGCTCGGCGTGCATGCACCGGGGCGATGCGATGCACGGGGCTTCCTGCGCGCGACGCACGTCGCCAACCTCGCCCAGGGACTCGGCTTCCGCGCCCTCAAGGCGCGACGCGCGGACTGCGAAATCGGCAGTGCCTTCGATGTCGCGCCGATGTATCCGCATTCGGACACTGCCGCCGATGCCGCCGCCGCCGAGCGCTGGCATCGCTTTCTCAACCTGTGGTTCCTGCATCCGGCCCTGCACGGCACCTATCCGGACGGCGTACTGCCGGTCGACGAGACCGACGCGCTGCTCGGCTTCCTGCCGGGCGACGAAGTCACCGTGCGCGCCGACTTCGACTTCATCGGCCTCAACTACTATTCGCCATGGCTAGTCCGTCATGCCCCCGGCGGCAGCGACATTCCGGGCCTGAACTGCATCGCCGAATGGGCGAAGGGACGCGGACGCCTGCCGCAGACCGACATCGGCTGGGACATCGACGCGAACGGCTTTCGCGACATCCTCGTGCGCATGCGCGAGCATGCCGGCCACCGGCCGATCGAGATCAGCGAATGCGGTGCGGCCTTCAATACCGGACCCGGCGCAGACGGCGAGATCGACGACCAGGCACGCATCGATTTCCTGCACCAGCACCTCAAGGCCATGGCCACGGCAATGGCCGAGGGCGTACCGGTGCGGGCCTTCCATCAGTGGAGCCTGCTCGACAATTTCGAATGGGCGGAAGGCTATTCGCAACGTTTCGGTATCGTGCATGTCGATTTCGAGCGCAGCCAGACGCGTACGCTCAAGGCCTCGGGGCGATGGTTCGCGCAGGTCGCGGCCGCCAATGCGATCGCCTGACGTGCGCCTCGCCGGCAGCCGGCCGGCCGCTACCATCACGAAACAGGCGGCGCGGCGCTGTCGCGCCGCCTCGTCGTCTCCAGCCGGAGTGAACCCGAAACCATGAACGCAATTCCTCTCGCGGCACATCCGGAGCGGCTGCCGACGCGACGCTACCTCGGCTATGGCCTCGGCGATTTCGCCTTCAATTTCTACTGGCTGCCGCTGCAGGTCTTTCTTCTCAAGTACTACACCGACGTGCTCGGCCTCGACAGCGGCGCGGCCGGCATCATCGTCATGATCTGCCTGATCTGGGACGGCCTGGTCGATCCGCTGATAGGCATCGTCGCCAACAAGACGCGCACGCGCTTCGGACGCTATCGCCCGTACATGCTGTTCGGCGCGGTTCCGCTGGCCGTGACCTTCAGCTTCGTGTTCCTGCCGGTGCCGTTCCACGATACCGCCCTGGTCGTGTATGCGCTGGTGACCCAGCTCTTGTTCCGCACGGTCTACGCCGCCGTCAACATCCCCTACGGCGCCATGATGGCGTCGATGACACGTGACTCGATGGAGCGAAACTGGCTGGCCGGCGCGCGCATGCTGTTCGCCTTCAGCGGCTCGGCCGTGGTCGGCTTTGCGACGCCGCGGCTGGTGGCATGGATCGGCATCGGCAGTCCCGACTCGGCCTATTTCTGGTCGGCGGCGATCCTGTCGTCGCTCGCGACCCTGATCATCTTCGCCAGCTACGGGTTGACCGAGGAACGCCTCGAAACGGTCGCCGAGCAGCAGGCTCATCCGCCGCTGGGCGTACTGCTGCGCATGCTGGCCAAGAACACGCCTTTCCTGCAGGCGGCCGCGGCGATCGCCCTGTTCGGATTCGCCAGCACGGTCACCAGCGCGAGCCTGCCCTACTTCGTGCAGTACTACATGCGCGGCGAGCCGACCATGACCGGCGACCTCGCCAGCATGATCCCGTTCGTGCAGATGCTGGCGATCCTGCCGTGGACGCTGATCAGCCGCCATACCGGCAAGCGGGCGGCGTGGATCATCGGCCTGCTCGTCGCAACGGCCGCGCTCGGCGTGCTGATTCTGGTCGACAGACCCGATCCGACCACGGTGTTCGTGCTGGTCGCGGTCACCGCGTTCGGCTCGGCCGCGATCGCCGTCAACTTCTGGTCGATCGTGCCGGACACGGTCGAATACGGCGAGTGGCGATCCGGCGTGCGCGTCGAGGGGTTCGTGTTCGGCCTGGTCACCCTGATCCAGAAGTCGGCGCTCGGCCTTTCCTCCGCCTTCGTCGGCCTTTATCTGGTCTGGATCGGCTACGTGCCGAACCAGGAACAGGCGCCGTCGACGGTCGAGGGACTCCGGTACCTGTTCACGCTGTTCCCGATGTTCGGCATGCTCGCCTCGTGTGCGGTCATGCTGTTCTACCGGCTGGACGCCGGCACGCACGCGCGGCTGGTCGCCGAAATCGCCGCACGCGCGCCGGTGCGATCCGCTCCATGACCGATCGCGCCACGCCGGCCCGCCGAGGTGCTTGCCTATACAATCGGGGCAGACAAAGCGCTTCGGCGTGGAGGCCGAACCGATGAGCAAGGCGATCATCGACGATGTGGCGGCCAGGGCGGGCGTGTCGATCAAGACCGTCTCCCGCGTCGTCAATCGCGAACCCAACGTCAGGCAACGGACGCGCGAGCGAGTCGAGGCGGCGATCGCCGAGCTCAACTACCGGCCGCGACTGTCAGCGCGCAGCCTCGCCGCCAATCGCTCCTTCATGCTCGGCCTGATCTACGGCAAGCCCGGTGCTCACTATGTGCTCGACATCCAGGAGGGCGTGCTCGAGATGTGCCGGCCGCACGGTTACGAGCTCGTCATCCATCCGGGCGAGTTTCGCGATGGCGATCTGGCCGATGAAATCTCCGAGCTGATTCTCGACCGGCGCATCGACGGCGTGCTGCTGTCGCCCCCCATCTCCGACCACATGGAGGCGATCGCATTGCTCAAGGACGCCGGCATTCCGCTGGTCCGGATCGCACCGACCGTCGACAAGGCCGCGCACCCGTTCGTCGAGACGAACGATCTCGACGCCTCGTTCGACCTGACCGAAGTGCTGATCGGCCTCGGCCACCGCCGCATCGGCTTCATCACCGGCCATCCCGATCACCGCGCTGTCGGCTTGCGTTTCGAGGGCTATCGCAAGGCCCTGCGCGCGAACGGCATCGCCTTCCAGGGCGAGCTGGTGGCGGTCGGCGACAACCTCTTTCATGCCGGTGAGGAGGGCGCGCGCCAGTTGCTGAAACTGGCGTCGCCGCCGACGGCGATCTTCGCCGCCAACGACGAGATGGCCGGCGGCGTGATCAAGACGGCGCTCGTCCACGGTCTGCGCATCCCCGAACAGCTTTCCGTGGTCGGCTTCGACGATGCGCCGATTTCGCGCCAGGTCTGGCCGTCGATCAGCACGATCCAGCAGCCGATCCGCGACATGGCCAAGACCGCGACCAGCATCCTGCTCGAGCAGTTGCGTGCCGGCGAGTCCGAGCAGCATCCGAGCATGCATCCGGCCCGGCTCGTGCTGCGCGAATCGATCGCGCCGCCACCGTCCGGCAAAGCCTGAACCCGTGGCGACCCGGATCATCGCCAGTTTCGACATCGGCGGCGCCAACATGCGCGCGGCCGTCGTCGCCGTGGACGGCCGCCGTGCGGAAGTGCTCGAACAGCAGCGCCGGCCGACACCCAGCCACCTGCTCGTCCCGGAAGTCACCGCGCAGGAGCGGCTCGACGACGTGATCGGCTTCATGGTGGCATTCGCCGACCAGGCCCGTCGGCGTGTGGGAGCCGATGCCGTGGCCGCGGCCTTTCCCGGTCCGCTCGATGCACAAGGGCGCGTCGCCGCCCTGCCGACCCTGTGGGGCAGCGAAGGCGCGAGTCTGTGCCCGCTGGCGCTCGACCTTCTGCTCGCCGGGCGACTGCAGGACATGCCGGTGCGCATCTACAACGACGTCAGCGCGGCCGGTTTCCGCTTCGTCGCCGAGCATCCCGATTTCGCCCTGTTCACGCTCGGAAGCGGCGTCGGCCTCAAGGTGTTCATCAACGGCCAGCCCCAGGTGGGCCCGCACGGCCGCGGCGGCGAACTGACCCACATGGTCTTCGACAGGTCGGCCGACGCCCCGACGTGCGACTGCGGCGGTCGCGGCCATCTGGGTGCACTGGCGTCCGGTCGCGCCTGGCAGCGCCGGATCGGACACGCCGCCGCGGGCGACGGCGCCGCGGTCGAACTCGACGCCTTCGCCGAGCCGCTGGCGCGAGCGGTCGCCATGATCCACTACACGCTCGGCATGGAAAGGTTCCTGTTCGCCGGCGGCCTGGCCGAAGGGCTCGGCGAACCGCTGCGCGCGGCGATCGTCCGGTGCCTTCCCGGGCAGGGCTGGCAGCAGGGGCAGAACTGGGACGCGATGATCCGGCTCGCTCCGGCCGACGATTCGCATGCGCTGATCGGCGGCGCGCTCGCACTTGCCGGCGAACCGGCACCTGCCGCCGGCTGACGGCATGCGCGTTTCGTCAGTCACTCAGGCGTGCCACGAACCGCGCGCCGGAACCGTGCATGCCGGCACAGCGGATCAGGACACCCACATGCCGCTACAGCCGGCGGTGGCGCCTGGCGCCTGCGCGGCTCCGCTCGCGCCGCGGCGCTGAACCGACCGCGCTGCGCTCAGCGCGTGCGCTTCTGCGTGGCGCGCGTCTCCGCCTTCCACATGCGCTCGTCGTAGAGGAAAGGTTCGGTAGCGAGGATCTTCAGCTGGGCGAACTGCGGCGAATCCGCGCGCAGCAGCACGTTGCGCTCGCTCGAGGACAGCACGCTCGGAACGCTGAGGCCCAGCGCAGCCGATTCGCGCGCCCAGCGATCGCCGAGCGCTCGCGCGGCCGTCGGATCGGCGTTGCGCCAGTCGACCGGCCTGGTCGCGACCGTCTCGAAGGTTTCGACGACGGCATCGGCCGGCAGCTCGATGCAGAGCTTCACGTGTGGGATCGTACGGAACTCCAGCGCGAGGTGGACGAATTTCTCGAGCAGCGCGAGCGACTCGGTCGACGCCGTGTACAGGATGGCGGTGCCAGCCGAATGCCAGCGGCCGGGCCAGGCCTTGGCGCCTTCGACCGACAGCGGCGAGGCGAGGAATTCCTGACGGATGATGCGCCAGACGATCACGGCGCGATGCCGTGATAGATCTGTTCGAGGAGCAGGATCACCGCTTCGGTGCCGGCGGCGTTGTCGAGCAGCTCCAGCGGCGTGCGTCCGTCCAGGCCCGGCTGCGGCCGGCTCATCCACGAGCGCACGTTGTCCTCGCTGACCAGCACGCGCTGGGCCACGCCGAGCACGCCGATGATGCGGTAGAGCGCGTCCGCCTCGGCACCGGTCAGGTCGGCCTTGTCCTTGAAGCGGCGTTCCAGGGTCGACGGGCTCACGCGCAGCAGGCGCGCGAGCCGCTCGCGCGCGATGCCGAGGTGGCTGGCCGCCGCGTCGGCGACCGACAGCGCCAGGCCTTTGCGCAGCAACGCGTCGAACTGCAGCGCCGTCGCGGGGACGCGGAACCGGGCGGTGCCGCGGTTGGACTGCAGGAAGCGCGAGACGTCTTCGGCCGTGGCGCTCATCCGATCTCTCCCAAATGACAGTGGAACGGCTATCAGATGGGGACTATACGCGGCCGTTCCAGGCCGCGCCACGCGGCGGCTCAGCGCTGCTGCCAGCGCGCGCTGAGGCAGCGCCAGTCGCCGCCGACCTTCTTCCAGCCGGTTTCGACCTCGTAGATCGCGCCGCGCTCGGGCAGCAGTCCGCCGGCGCCGCCGGCCAGGGTGACGGTCATCGAGGCCGTCGCGCGGTCGCCCTGCACGGCCACGTCGATGGGCCCGATCAGCACCGACACCGAATCGTTGCGCAGGAACTGCGCGCGCAGCAGGTTGTGCAGGGCGTTGCGGTCGAAACTGCTGTCCTGGCCGGCGAAATCCTCGGTCACATTCGCCATGAAGTCGCGCGGATTGCGCGTTTCGACCGCGGATTCCATCGCCGCGATCGCGTCGCGGATGCGGGTTTCGTCGGGCGTGCGGCTACAGGCGGCGAGCAGCAGCAGCAGCGCCAGGACGGCGGCAAATCGCAGGGCGTGGCGCATGGCGTCATCCGGAAATCGTGGAAATGCGATTGGCGCACAGCAGCCGCCTCGCTGCAATGCGGCTTGCTGCATTTTCCGCGCCTGTGCTCCAATCGGGCGGAATCCGCCGCGGTACAGCGGCCAATACGCCAATCCAGCCCGAGGCTTCCACGAAATGAGCAACCAACGACCCTGGCTCGCGAACTATCCATCCGGCGTTCCGGCCGAGATCGATCTTCACGAGTTCGCGTCGGTCGTCGCCGTGCTCGAATCGGCCTGCGAACGCTTCCGCGACCGGCCGGCGTTCTCGAACATGGGCAAGGTGCTCAGCTACGACGACGTCGATCGCCTGAGCCGCCAGTTCGCCGCGTTCCTGACCGGCGACCTCGGCCTCAAGCGCGGCGACCGCGTCGCGCTGATGATGCCCAACGTGCTGCAGTATCCGATCGCGATCTTCGGCGTGCTGCGCGCCGGCCTGACCGTCGTCAACACGAATCCGATGTACACGCCGCGCGAGCTCAAGCACCAGCTCGTGGATTCCGGCGCCGCGGCGATCGTCGTGCTCGACAACTTCGCCGCGACCGTGGCCGAGGTGCTGGCCGACACGCCGGTCAAGCACGTGATCACGACGGGACTCGGCGATCTGCTCGGCTTTCCGAAGGCGCTGATCACGAACCTCGTCGTCAAGTACGTCAAGAAGCTCGTGCCGGCGTTCCGCATCGACCATCAGATCCGCTTCAACGACGCGCTCGCGCGCGGCGCGCGGCAGACTTTCCGCCGCACCGAGCTCGGTCACGAGGACATCGCATTCCTGCAGTACACGGGCGGCACGACCGGCGTGGCCAAAGGCGCGATGCTGACCCACGGCAATCTCGTCGCGAACATGCAGCAGGCATCGATCTGGATCGGCCGCAACGCGAAGCTCGGCCAGGAAATCATCATCACGGCGCTGCCGCTGTATCACATCTTCGCGCTGACCGCGAACGGCCTCGTGTTCATGAAATTCGGCGGCCTGAACTACCTGATCACGAACCCGCGCGACATGCCCGGCTTCGTCAAGGAGCTGAGCCAGGTCCGCTTCACGGCAATCACCGGCGTCAACACGCTGTTCAACGGCCTGCTCAACACGCCGGGCTTCGACCGGGTCGACTTCTCCAGCCTGCACCTGACCCTCGGTGGCGGCATGGCCGTGCAACGCGCGGTGGCCGAGCGCTGGAAGAAGGTCACCGGCGTGACCCTGGTCGAGGCCTACGGCCTGACCGAGACCTCGCCGGCGGCGTGCATGAATCCGCTGGACCTGCCCGAATACAACGGTTCGATCGGCCTGCCGATTCCGTCGACCGAGGTCTCCATCCAGGACGACAACGGCAACGAACTGCCGATCGGCGACATCGGCGAGCTCTGCGTGCGCGGGCCGCAGGTCATGAAGGGCTATTGGAACCGGCCGGAGGAAACCGCGAAGGTGCTGACGGCCGACGGCTGGCTGCACACCGGCGACATCGCGCGCATGGACGAGAAAGGCTACGTCTACATCGTCGACCGCAAGAAGGACATGATCCTGGTGTCGGGCTTCAACGTCTATCCGAACGAGGTCGAGGACGTCGTCGCGACGCATCCGGGGGTGCTCGAAGTCGCCGCGATCGGCGTGCCGGACGAAAAATCCGGCGAGGCGGTCAAGATCGTCGTCGTGCGCAAAGATCCGAGCCTCACGGCCGAGGATCTGCGCCAGCACTGCAAGGCCAACCTGACCGGCTACAAGCTGCCGCGCTACATCGAGTTCCGCGATTCGCTGCCCAAGAGCAACGTCGGCAAGATCCTGCGCCGCGAGCTGCGCGACGCGCCGAAGACCGCCGCCTGAAGCAGGCCGCAGCGCGGCAGCTGACAACGAACGGCCCAACGAAAAAGCCCGCCTTGCGGCGGGCTTTCGTCGTGGAACGGCGTTCGCGGCTGCCGGGCGCCGGCGCGGCGCGCTCAGTTGCGGTAGGACTCGATCGAGTCGGCGTAGCCGCCAAGCAGGTTCCACAGCGGCTCTTCCTTGTTCTCCGGGATCCGCGCATAGGCGAAGCCGACGCTGTCGGTCGTGACGCGCGCAACCGTGGCCTCGAGATGAATGTTGAGCTCATCGCCGATCATCATGTCGAGCACGAACATGTCGCCGGCCTTGCCGGTGAAATCGTCCGGCCGGCGCACCAGCACCCCGGTTGCAGAAATGTCCTCGAGCTCGCTGGACCACGCATCGCCGCCGTGCATCATGAGCACGGCCGAGCGGATCTTCATGCGAGCTGGGCGCATTCCCGCGCGTACGTTGCGATCATTCATGCGAAGCATCCTGCAACCCCCTGCGGGCTGGCACTCTTTCTAGCGGAGCGGTAACGCAAAATCAAACAACGGCGAATCACGAATCGTGCCAGATTGTGGATCGCATCACGGCAGCGCTCATTTTTCTTCGGTTTGGCCGCGGCGCGATTTCAACACCACGCCGCGTACCAGGCTGCCGCCGCCGAAGCGCCGGTTGATCCGGTCGGCCAGCTGATCCTTGCCGCCGGCGGCCGGCGCGAACAGGCCGCTCTGGAGCTCGGGAGCGAACTGGCTCATGCCGATGCCGAGCAGCCGAAGACGCGGATTTTCCTCGCTTTCCCACCAGCGCCGCAGCAACGCGCGGCCGGCCTGCAGTAGCTCGGCCGTCGAATCCGTCGGCTGCCCCAGGCTGAGCTGGCGCGTATGCGTCTCGAACGGCGGCTTGCGCAATTTGACGGTGACCGTGCGGCCGCGCAGTTCGTGCGCGCGCAGGCGCTCGCCGACGCGCTCGCCGAGACGGGCCAGCCAGGACTCGGCCTGATCCAAACGGGTCAGGTCTGTGACAAAAGTCGTCTCCGCACTGACCGATTTTTCCGCGCTGTCGGCATCGACCGTGCGCTCGTCGATGCCGCGCGCGAGCCGCTGCCAGTGTTCGGCCTGATTGCCGCAGGCCTGGCGCAGCCGGCGCGAATCGCTGAAACGCAGCTCGCCGACCGTGCGGATGCCGAGCCGGTGCAGCTGCGCCTCGGCGACCTTGCCGACGGTCCAGAGCCGGCCCACCGGCAACGGATCGAGCATCGCATGCACCTGCTCGGGCCGGATATGCAGGAAACCGTCGGGCTTGGACAATTCGCTGCCGAGTTTGGCCAGCAGCTTGTTGTGCGCCATCCCGACCGAGGCGACGAGGCCGGTGCGCCGGAGTATCTCCTGTTTGAGGAAGCGGCCGATGTTCTCCACGTCGCCGCCGAACAGGCGCAGGCTGCGGGTCACATCGAGAAAGGCCTCGTCGAGCGACAGGCCTTCGATTTCCGGCGTGGCTTCGCCGAACACGGCGAAGACCTCGGCCGAAAGTTCGCGGTAGCGGCCCATACGTACGGGCACGAACAACGCGTGCGGGCAGAGCTTCTTCGCGGTCATCGTCGGCATCGCCGAACGCACGCCGTAGCGGCGCGCCTCGTAGCTGGCCGTGGTCACGACGCTGCGCGGACCGAGCTCGCCGACGATCAGCGGCAGGCCGCGCCACTGCGGGTGATCGAGCGCTTCGATCGCCGCATAGAAGGCGTCCATGTCGACGTGGATGATGGCGCGCGCCGCAGTCATGCCCACAGTCTGCCTCGCTTGACGAACTTCGTCGCCATGCGCAGGCTCGGCCGATGAGCCTGCGCATCCACATCCACCCCGACAATCCGCAGCCCCGGCTGATCAACCAGGCCGTCGCCGTACTCGACCAAGGCGGGCTCATCGCCTACCCGACCGATTCGGGTTATGCGCTGGGCTGGCGCCTGAACGCCCAGGCCGCCCAGGAACGCGTCGTGCGCCTGCGAAAGCTGGACAGCAGGCACAACTTCACTTTAATCTGTCGCCACTTGAGCGAGGTCGGCGCGTACGCCCGCATGCACGATGCGGCGTTCCGAATCGTCCGATCCCTGACTCCCGGCCCCTACACCTTCCTTCTCCCTGCGGCTGCCGAAGTACCTCGGCACCTGAAGCAGGCCAAGAAACGTTCCGTAGGCGTCCGCATTCCGGACCATCGCGTTGCACTCGCGCTGGTCGAAGCATCGGGCGAGCCGCTGTCGAGCTCCAGCCTGATACTGCCGGACGAGGACATGGCAGGCTGGGAAGTCGACGACCTGTACGACCATGTAAGTTCCGCCGTCGACCTGTTCGTCGACAGCGGTTTCTGCGGCAACGAACCGACGACCGTGATCGACCTGCTGGACGACACGCCGCGACTCGTACGCCAGGGCAAGGGCGAAGTGCCGTTCGCCTGAAGACCAAGGAATCGGCCCCCCGGGCCCGCATGCCGCGGTGAACGCGGCGAACAGCGTAGAGACCTGCATCCCTTAGATGAGCACCGAGCCTGCCGAGCAACTCGCGCCCAGCGAGGGCCAGGGCATTTTCACGCCCGTACCGCAGCAGCAAGAGATGCCGCTGGCGATCGTGAAAGGCCAGCCCGTGCTGCAGATGCCGCAGGATCTGTACATCCCGCCGGATGCGCTGGAAGTCATTCTCGAGGCGTTCGAAGGTCCGCTGGACCTGCTGCTCTACCTGATCCGCCGGCAGAACCTCGACATCCTGGACATTCCGGTCGCCGAGATCACGCGCCAGTACGTCGACTACATCGAACTGATGCAGAACCTCAAGCTCGAGCTGGCCGCCGAATACCTGGTCATGGCCGCGATCCTCGCCGAGATCAAATCGCGCCTGCTGCTGCCGCGGCCGCCGGACGCCGAGGGAATCGAGGAAGACCCGCGCGCCGAACTGGTGCGCCGGCTGCAGGAATACGAGCGTTTCAAGAAGGCCGCGGCCGACATCGAGGCCATGCCGCGGCTGGAACGCGACATCTCGCTGGCCTCGGCCTTCGTGCCCGACCGCAGCGTCGTGCGCCTGCCGCCGCCGGTGGAGCTCAAGGAGCTGCTGCTCGCGCTCAAGGACGTGCTGCGCCGCGCCGACCTGACCGGCCATCACGCGATCCAGCGCGAGGCGCTGTCGGTGCGCCACCGCATGAGCGACGTGCTCGGCCGCCTCGGCGACGGCGAGTTCCACAGCTTCGAAAGCCTGTTCAACCCGGAGGAAGGCCGCCGCGGCGTCGTCGTGACCTTCCTCGCGATGCTGGAGCTGGCCAAGGAAACCCTGATCGAGATCGTGCAGAACGAGGTGCCCGGTCCGATCTACCTCAAAGCGCTCATCGTCGACGGTGAACAGCCGGCCCTGGCAGACGGCGACGAGCCGGCCGACGCAACGGAATACACCTGATGGACCTGCAGCAGCTCAAGCGCGTGATCGAGGCCATATTGCTCGCGGCGGCGCAGCCGCTGTCGCTGGCCCAGCTCGCCGCGCTGTTCACGGAAGAGGAAGCGGTGACCGGCGAGCAGCTGCTCGAAGCGCTGCAGGCGCTGGCCGATGACTGCGCCGAGCGCGGCATCGAGCTCAAGGAAGTCGCCTCGGGCTACCGTTACCAGATCCGCGAGGACGTGCATCCCTGGGTCACCCGCCTGTGGACCGAGCGCCAGACCAAGTATTCGCGTGCGCTGCTGGAGACGCTGGCGCTGATCGCCTATCGCCAGCCGATCACGCGCGCGGAGATCGAGCAGATCCGCGGCGTCGCCGTGTCCTCGTCGATCATCAAGACTCTCGAAGAACGCGAATGGGTGCGCGTCGTCGGCTATCGCGACGTGCCGGGCCGTCCGGCCCTGTTCGGCACGTCGCGCAGCTTCCTCGACTACTTCAATCTCAAGTCGCTCGACGAGCTGCCGCCGCTGGCCGAGATCCGCGATCTCGACGAATACGATCCGCAGCTCGATCTCGCGCCGGTGGTTCCGCCGTCGCTGGAACTGCCGCCCGAGGACGAGGAAGAAGCCGCGGCCGACGCCGAGCGCGCCGCCGGAATAGCCGCCGCGCCGGGCCAGGCCGCTGACGAAACCGCTGCCGGCGCCCTGCCCGGCGACGCCGGAGCGGACGCCGGCACCGCGGCGCAGGCCGAAGCCGACATGAGGCCGATCGTCGAAGCCGCGTCCGCAGTCGCTACCGATACCGGCGCGGCATCGGCGCAGGACGGCGACACGCTCACCCCGGCCGACGATTTCGACGCCGGCGCCGACGAGGGCGCAGAAACCCGCGGCGGCGGCGACGCGGCCGACGACACCGTCGACGAACTCGACGACGCCGAGGCCGACGACGGCGGCGACGACTACGCGGCCGAGACCGACGAACGCTGGTCCGACGCCGGCAGCCTTTCCGATTCCGATTTCCCCCCGGACGACGACGACGTCGATCCGAACGACACCACGACGTCCGACGACGTCCCGGAGCACACTGCATGACCGCTGCACCCCGCCGTACCCTCACTCTCAAACGCCCGCAGACAGACGAAGCCGCGCCGGCGATCGAGGAACGCCTGCACAAGGTCCTGGCCAATGCGGGACTCGGCTCGCGCCGTCTGCTGGAGCAGCGCATCCAGAACGGCGAGATCTCGGTCAACGGCACGCCCGCGACGATCGGCGTCAGCGTCAAGAGCGGCGACCGTGTCGAGCTCGACGGCAAGCTGTTCGTGGTGATCCGCGACGACGCCGAGCAGGCGCAGGTGCTGGTCTATCACAAGCCCGAGGGCGTGGTGACCACGCGCGAAGATCCCGAAGGCCGCCCGACCGTGTTCGAACAGCTGCCGCGCCTCAAGGGCCAACGCTGGATCGCCGTGGGCCGCCTCGACATCAACACCACCGGCCTGCTGCTGCTGACCACCGACGGCAATCTCGCCAATGCGCTGATGCATCCGTCGAGCGAGATCGAGCGCGAATACATCTGCCGCGTGCACGGCGAGGTGCCCGATGAAGTGCTCGAACGGCTCAAGGCCGGCATCGAGCTCGACGATGGCCCGGCGCATTTCGACGACATCGGCGTGATCAGCCGCAGCGGAAGCCATTCCTGGTTCCGCGTCGTCATCCGCGAAGGCCGCAACCGGGAAGTGCGCCGTCTCTGGGACGCCGCCGGCTTCCTCGTCAGCCGCCTCAAGCGCGTGCGCTACGGCAACGTGGAGCTGCCGCGACCGCTCAAGCGCGGCCATTCGCAGGAACTGGACGCCGACGACACCAAGGCGCTGCGCGAACTCTGCGGCGCGACGCAGAGCGAACCGACCCTGACCCTGCAGCCAGTCATCCATCAGCGCCGCGCGAGCCAGAGCGCGATTACCGAATACCGGCCGGCGCCGCGCGGCGGCGCGCAGCAGGCCTGGACCGGCGCCGACCGCGCCGAGGCGCGCGAGCTGACCCGCTTCGACCGCATCCGCGACGACGGCCCG
>NZ_JANFVR010000010.1 GCF_024609805.1 Tahibacter caeni
GCCGATCCGGAGCTGCGCCCGAAGCGGGCGTGGAAGGACGACGCGCTGTGCGCCGAGATTCGTCGCGTGTTCGACGAGAACAAACAGGTTTACGGCGTGCGCAAGGTCTGGAAGCAGTTGGTCCGCGAGGGCTACCGCGTGGCGCGCTGCACGGTGCAGCGGCTGATGCAGCGGCTGGGCCTGGCGGGAGTGGTTCGCGGCAAGGCGATCAAGACCACGATCAGCGACAAGGCGACACCGTGTCCGCGCGATCAGGTGAACCGACAATTCAAGTCGGATCGTCCCAACGCGCTGTGGGTCAGCGACTTCACCTATGTCTCGACCTGGACCGGATTCGTTTACGTCGCCTTCGTCATCGACGTGTTTGCGCGGCGCATCATCGGATGGAAGGTCTCGGCCTCAGCCCGCACGGACTTCGTGCTCGATGCCCTGGAGCAGGCGCTACACGCGCGTCGACCGACCGAAGGCGGACTGATCCACCACAGCGATCGTGGAGTGCAGTATGTGTCGATCCGCTACACCGAGCGCCTTGCTGAGGCCGGCATCGAGCCCTCCGTCGGCAGCGTTGGTGATTCCTACGACAACGCGCTGGCAGAAACGATCAACGGCTTGTACAAGGCCGAAGTGATCCACCGGCGCTCCTGGAAGAACCTGCAGGAAGTCGAACTGGCCACGCTGGATTGGGTGGACTGGTTCAACCACCAGCGCCTGCTGGGGCCAATCGGCAACATCCCACCCGCCGAAGCCGAAGCGAACTACTATCAGCAGCAGCGTGAGCTCGCCATGGCGGCGTGACTCACACCAACGAGTCTCCGGGATTCCCGGGGCGGTTCAGGCTGTAGAGATCCAGGATCAGGTAGAGATAGAACCATCGCCCGGTGACGTGCGAGGCCAGCCAGGTTACGTCCCAGCACCAGACCTGACCCGGCGCCGTCGCCACGTGCGTGGTGGGCACGCGGGCGGCGGTAGGCGCCTTGGCGCGGCCTCGATGCGTGGTTTGCTGGTGCGCGCGCAACACACGATGAAAGCTCGATTCGCTGGCGATGTAGCGCCCTTCATCGGCCAGGATGGGGACGATCTGGGCGGGCGGTAACGCTGCGAAACGCGGCTCATTGGCGATGCTCAGAATCTGCGCCTGTTCCGCGTCGCTCAATGCATGAGCCGGACGCGGATGAATGGCATGCGGACGCTGGTCGCCGCGTTCTACGCCGTCTACCGCTTTCCAGCGCTGCAGCGTGCGCACATCGATACCCGCCAGCCGGCAGGCCGGAGCCAAGCGTGCCCCGCTGGCCTGTGCCACGCCAATGTCGTTGGCCATCCGCTGGCGATCTTCCTTCGCGATCATTCGTCCGCGTCCTTGTGGAAGATCGCCGAGAGTTTTTTTGACAGCACCAGCAACGCCGCTGTCTCTGCCAGCGCCTTGTCCTTGCGCCGCAGCTCGCGCTCCAGATCCTTGATCTGCCGGCGCTCCGCTGCCGTCGTCGATTCGTTGGCTGCACGATGACCCGGCACTTCCAGCGCTCCCGTCGCGGCTTCTCGCCACTCCACCAGCTCACTCGGGAAAATCCCGTGCCGACGACACCACGCCGCCTTGTCTTCCTCGCTCATTCCTGCCGTCGCAAGAATCGCTTCAAAGCGCGCGACCGCCGTCCAACCTCCGCTCTTCTGGCCCTTCGCCAAGGCCTCGCTACGCCACCGCTCCAGCGTCTCTGCCGAAACACCAGCCCCCCGCGACACCACACTCACATCCGCACTCTCCAGCGGCAGCAAGCGCGCCACCATCCGATCTTTAAACGCTTGTCCGTATCGAGCCACGTTCTACTTTCCTTCGCCCCAGCTTGGTGAGTTTATCGGGGCGACAACTATTCTGACGCCGGGGGAGGGCAGCGGATCGTACGTACCGCTGAATCGACGCCGCTGTTGGATACAGGACGAGATCGCCCCGCCCGTCCGACCTGACGGAGCGCACTGCGCGCCGGATTGCCGTTCATCGCCTTTCGCGCAGCCAGCAGACGAAACGGCACCGGTCGACACGCCCTGTCATTCCGGAAGTCGATCGGCTTCCGTTGTCATCACCGCCACCGACGGCACCAGCAGATCCTCGAGGAAGAACGCCGACAGCTCGGAGCGTCCGCCGAGGCCGGCCTTCGCATAGATGGCCGCCGACTGCGCGCGCACGGTTTTTTCGCCGGTGCCGCGCAGGTCGGCGATGTCCTTGAGGCTCAGCCCCTTCAACAGCAGGAAGGCGATCTCCTTTTCGGCGGCCGACAGTTTCCAGTCGTCGAGCTGCCGGTCGATCGAGCGCGCGAGCCCTTCGATCTGCCTGCGCGCCTGCGCCTGCCAGGCGGCCGCCTGCGCACGATAGGCCGACAGGTCACTCGCCTGCCGGGCCAGCCGCCGCCGCAGGCGCACGGTGCCGTGCAGCAGGTAAAGCGCGCCGGCGGCCGCGGCGACGCCGGCGACGATCTCGATCGCGACGTGCCAGACGGAGGCGCCCTGGTGCAGGTCGGTGGCGACGTCGATCGTCACCAGGACGGCAATCAGCAGCAGCACGGCGACCACGATGCCGCGTTCGCGCGCGCTCACCGCCGGGATGGTCGGCCCCGTGGCGTCCGCGCCGTCAGTGCTTCTCGCGTTCATCGTCATCCTCGTGTTCGCCCGCGGCCTCGCCTGCCTCGGCGCCGCCGCGGGATTCCTGATCCCCTTCCCGCAATACCAGGCGGGTGCCGAACACGTCGAGCGTACCGCTGGCCGGATCGTAGCGGCGCAGCAGCTGTCCGCCCGTGCCGGCGAGCACGACGAGCATCAGCGCGGCGGCAATGCCGCGGGCCGGCACACCCGGCGTGCCGGCCGGCAGGTCGCGCTTGCGGCCCGTCAGCATGCTCAGCGGCAAGGCTTCGCGGTGCGTGAGGCCGTGCACGACCAGCCCCGCCAGATGCAGCAGTACCACCGCCAGGAACAGGTTGGCCATCAGTTCGTGCGCCTCTTCCACCCAGCCGGGCGCCACGCCGCCGGCCATGGCCAGGCCGCTGGCGCCCAACGCGACGGCCAAGGTCATCATCGTCAGTGCGGCCCAGCTCGAGGCGGGATTGTGGCCCGCCCACCGGCGGCCGCCGCCGGAGACCACGCCTTTCAGATAACCCGCGAGCTGTCGCGGGGAGAGCGTCAGGTCCGACAGCCGCGCATGGCGCGTGCCGACCAGCCCCCAGACCAACCGGGCCAGCACGGCCACGCTCAAGGTCATTCCCGCGAGCATGTGCCAGGCGAACCGCGACGACTCGTCGTCGACGAGGTTCGCGATGGCATAGGCCGCCACGAACAGCGCGGCGAAACACCAATGGAACACCCGCGTGGGCAGGTCGTAGACGCGAACCGTATTCATGGAGTCATCTCCGGAAGCGAGGGGCCTCCAGACTGCAGCGGCGCCACGATTCGGGCATCGGGCGGATGCCGCATTCCGGCGCTCAATCGGTCTTCTTGCGGCATTGGTACAAGACCCGGACGTTTCGCCAGCTTGCCTTCGCATCAGTCCATCCGGCTCCCTGGCCGGTCCAGGCAGCGCGTTGTTTCACCACACAAAGCCGCTTTGGCGAGCGGCCGAGGATCGCGGCATTCGTGTTCGTGGAAGCCAGTTTCTCCATGGGACAGCCCGCCATTTTGGAGTGCGGCCGCGCCGTTCCGAAGTTTCTTGACGCGGGTGCAGCCCTCCGTCCCTTCACTTCCAAGTCGACGCCGCTATAGTTGGTCCGCACGACGCGATCGGCCCATCCCTACTCGGCCGAACGGAATGTCCTCGACATCGGCGGAAGCGATGACGCAAGCCTTCAGGACGAATGCAGGCCCTAACGAACCAGGCGAGCTGCGGAAGCCGCCTGCGTTTCGAGGAACGTTGGCCGCGCTGGCAGCGCTGGCAGCGCTATCGTTCACCGCGGTAATCGTTGCAGCGGTTGCAAACTCATACTTTCCCGCCGCGCCATCAGCGGCAGCTCCCGTCACGGCCAACCCGACGAAACCGACGACGAGCGACTCCACGGTCACGCCGAGCGGTGCGGCTCCGACGATCGCACGACTACCCGAATCGGAGCCGGCGCCTACCCTGCTCGCCTCGGCGCCGCAGCAATCCGATCCGGCCGCGTCCGTCTGCCGCCAGACCTGGACCTACGACAGCGAAGGCAACGTCCTGACCCATACCGATCGTCGCGGCATCGCGACGATCAACGCCTACGATCGCGAGAACCGCCTGGTCAGCGAATCCCGCGCGGGCCTGATGCTGCTGTCGATCGAGCGCGACGCCGACGGCAATGCGCGCCGGCAGACCGACGCGCTGGGCCGCGTCACCACCTTCACGTACGACAAGGCCAATCGCAAACTCAGCGAGGACCGCAGCGGCCTGGCCGTCGAGCGCTGGACCTATACGCCGCTCGGCGACGTCGCCACGTACACCGATGCCGATGGCCGCACGACCACGAATACGTACACGGTCCGGCGCCTGCTCGACTCCGAATCGCTGGCCGGCGAGACGACGCGTTATGCCTACGACGGTGCTGGTCATCGCACTTCGCGCGAACGACCGAGCGGACCGGATTCCATCTGGACTTACGCGTATGACGCGGCCGGCAATCTGGCCGCCGTCACGGATCCGAATGCGCACACGACGACGTTCGGCTACGACGCGAACGACAACCGCACGCGGGTCACCGACGCGAACGAGCACGTCACGACCTTCGCCTACGACGAACGCAACCGGCTGACGGGCAAGACCTATCCGGGCGGCGACCGCTGGCGCTGGGTCTACGACGGCGACGGCAATCGAATACGCAGCACGGCGCCGAACGGCCGCGTCACCGAAACCACCTACGACGCGCTCAATCGTCCGATGCAGACGACGTACCTTGGCGCACCTGCCGGCGAGGTGCAATCGACCGCCTACACCTACGACGGCAACGGCAACGTCCGCACGACCACCGAGACGGGTTCGGCCGGCACGCGCGCCGAAACGCGCGACTACGACGACTTCGACCGCCTGACCCAGGTCGTCGACGGCGACGGTCGATCCCTGCGCTACGCCTACGACGCCGTCGGCAACCGCACACGCCTGACCGATGCCGACGGCAACGACACGGTCTGGACCTACAACGACCTGAACCAGAACACGCGCGTGACCGTGCCGGGAATGGGAACGACGAGCCTGGGCTATGCACCCAGCGGCCGCGTGACCGAGGTCAGCCGACCCGACGGTTCGCTGACCGAACAGGCGTTTCTCGACAATGGCCGGCTGCAGAGCATCCGCCACAGCAAGGCCGGCCAGACCCTGGCCCGCTACGACTACGTCTATGACCCGAATGGCAACCGGACCGAGCAGCGCGAGTTCAACGGCGCGACGACGGCCGACACGACGCAGCGCACGCGCTACGTCTACGACGATGCCGACCGGCTCGTCGAAGTCCAGGAACCTAACCGGACGACGACTTACACGCTCGACGCCGTCGGCAACCGCATCGCCGAGCGTGTCGTCGACGGCAACGGCGTCGTCCTCAGCGACTCCATCCTGACCTACGACGAACGCGACCAGCTGACCAGCCGCCGCGATCCGGCCGCCGACGTCCACGTCGACCAGACCTGGGATACGAACGGCAATCTCGCGACGCAGACCGTCGACGGCCAGCCGCCACGCGTCTACACCTACGACGCGCGGGACCGACTCGTCGGACTGACTCTGCCCAATTCACCGAACGGCCCGGCCACGTTGCGCTTCGCCTATCACGCCGACGGCCTGCGCCGCGAGAAGACCGACGGCGTCACGACGACGCGCTACCAGTACGACGGTCAGAGCTTGCTCGCCGAGACCAACGCGATCGGCAACACCCTGCGCCAGTTCCACTACAGCGCGACGCAGCTGATCGGCCAGACCCAGGCCGGCACGACGCCGGTCCACCGCCACGTGCTGCTCGATGCCCTGCGCTCGCCGATCGCATTGCTCGATCCGACCGGCCTCGTCACCGCCAGAACCAGCTACGACGCGTTCGGCGAGATCCGCGCGCAACTCGGCGCAAACGGCACGCTGGCGACGCCGGACCGCGACGCCGCCCATGCGGAACTCGTCAGCACCGACAACCAGCCGATCGGCTTCACGGGCTATCTCAAAGACAGGGAGTCCGGCCTCTACTACGCGAAAGCGCGCTACTACGACCCGGCGACGGCGCGGTTCACGACCGAAGATCCCGAGCCCGGCAGGGATCTCGAGCCGCCGAGTCTGCATCGGTATCTCTACGCCTACGCGAATCCAACGGCCTACACCGATCCGACAGGACGAGAAATCTGGAACGCGCAAATGTTCCGCCTGAACCAGATGGTCTATGAGGCCGACCCCGCTCGCTTGGCGAAAGCCAGAGCCGACTACGCCGAGGAGTCCGTGAGGCAACAGGCGCGAGCCGATGAAGTCGGTGCTCGCCTCTCCGGCATGGCTGAAGGACTGGGAGCACTCGCGACAAACACCCTGCTTGGCTTTCTCGAAGGTCGAGACGATCCTCTTGAGCCCCTAAGCACGGCCATGAACAACGGAATCGGCGATACGCTCGGCAAGGTCGCACATCCGATTGACCGCGTCTACAGCCCGATCCACGAGAAATTCGACAGGGCTGATGCGCTTGACCGGCTCGGAGCTACCTATGACGCCGAGCGCATACGGCATTCCGGCCTGTTGGATGGCGAAAGCGCTGCATTCTCTATGGCCAGCGCCACGGCCGGCGTGAAAGCGATGCTCAACGGTGTCGCCAGCGGCGCTGCCAAAAGAGCCACCACTGATGCTGCATTTGGAGCGCGTATCGATCGCGATCTTGCTGGGCAGAAAGTCTGGCAACGGTCTCGGGCAACTACGATCACCGAAGCCAGTGACGGGACGCTTGCAGCAGCCAATCTCAATGCAACCGCCAGCTACCACCAGACCACTCATCTTTGGAAGCCAAACCCAGGCGGACCACGAACGATAGCTGAAGCCCGGGAAATAGCGGAAATGAACGGCGCGTACATCGAAGACGACATTCATTTCATCCCCGTTGCTGACGACATATATGATCAGCGATTCGGAGATTCATACGCTTCGTTCGGGCAAGTAAAAGCAAAATCCAATGCAACCGCGGTCCCATGGCGCGCAAGCAGTCCCACAACATCAGCCATCATGGACCACACTGGGAAAATCAATGTATGGGTTCGCCAGTCCATCCTTGACAGCGATCAAGCGATTACTGCGGTTTTTAGTCACGAAACATTCGAAATCGAGATTCTTCGTGAAGTTTTTCAAAGGAACGGAGGCTCATTGCCCGCAGGTGTCTACTACGATCTCACGAGAGCAGGCAAAGCCGACAATCCACACTGGCAAGCTGTCGATCATGGGGACGAGCTAGTATGGAAGATACAAACTGGTAGCCAATGAAATGATTCCGTACATCAATGAATTTATTGAAATGAATCTGCGTGGCGAGTTTCAGACCTGGGAGCTTGCGGCTTATGTTGTAAAGCAGCTGTCCAAGTCTTGCTTGCAGAGCGACTTTGACGAACTCCCTGATTGGCTGAAGGCCGGTGTGAGAGAAGAAATTGATTCGTACAAGGCTTGTGGCGGCTGGATTATCTTTCGGAGCAACAGTGAGCCTGAGGACTACGCACCTTACGCTGACGATGTCATCCGAAAATTTGACCTGAGCAACTAAAAATCACTGATGGACCTGAGAATTTTTGACACTCACAATTCAAATTCCTCCGATACATCTTCCGGACCCATCCGACGCATCGCGACCGCCAGCCTGCAATTCTGACCCTATGACGACAGCCGCCCCAACTTTTCCAGAGGAACGGCAGATCCCTGGCCGCAGCAACCTATCGAGACTTAACGAGACCTGGAAAAGCTGATAATCCACACTGGCAAGCTGTCGATTTTGGGGATGAACTAGTGTGGAAGATGCTCGACGGCAGGAAATAGGATGATCCCTTACATCAAAGAGTTTATTGAAATGAACCTGCGTGGCGAGTTCCCAACATGGGAGCTTTCAGCCTATGTAGTTAAAAAAATGTCGGAATCCGGCACTCAAAATGATTTCGATGAACTACCCGACTGGCTGAGGGAAGGCGTAAGAAAGGAAATTGCTTCCTACAAAGCCTCCGGAATCTGGTTTATCCTTCAGAGCAACAGCGAAGGTGAGGACTATTCGCCTTACGCAGAAGAAGTCCTCCGAAGATTCGACCTAAGAAGCTAGGGAACCCCTGAACAAGTCCTTGCGTTGAGATAGAGCCACCCCGATCAGGAACCGATCATGTCGCATGAGCTTCGATGATTCGGAATACACGAGCAAGCGCAAACGGACGCGACGCGAGATGTTTCTGGCGGAGATGGAGCAGATTGATTCCGTGGGCGATCCTGTTGAACCTTCCCTAAGCCAAATTTGCAGGCGACACTCAGCGCACCACCCCTGACAACGAATTCCTTCACGCCGGGACAATTTTTGTTGGCGACAGCCTCAAGCGCAAACACGTCCGTCGCTAACCATTCTGCCTTTCAGGCTTCGGCGTCTTGATCGGCGTCGTCGCTACCCAGACAACAACCGAACCGCCAACCACGCCGGCGGACCGACGTAGAACACCACCCGGCTCAGCGCCGCGAGCGTGCGGCGCACCGCGCGGGCGCGCGCCGGCCACGGCAGCACCGCGAAGTGTCCCGCCTCGACGACGACGCGCAGCACGGCGGCGAACAGCATCAGGCCGATGGACCAGGCGGCCCACCAGACCAGCAGCCCGGTGAGCCATGCGGCGAGGCCGTAGGTGTAGTACTCGCCGAAGGTGCCGCCGAAGGCGATGTGCTGGTGCAGGCGGAAGGCCGGCAGCGCCGGCAGCAGCGGGAACAGTACGAACTTGACCAATGGATGATCGAGCCGCGGCCACGTCGCGAGCGCGCGCACCGTGGCGTAGTCGGCGAGGCGGGTCGCGGCCGCCCCTTCCAGGCGCGCGGGCGATCCGGCACTGCTCAACGCGCGCAGCAATGCGTGAATGTCGGCGACGGCGATGCCGTGCGCGAATCGCGCGCCGGACGCGAGCAGCAGGTCCATGCCGGTGCCGGGCAGCGGAATCCGCCAGGGCTGCGCCGCGACGATGCGATCCACGGGCACCTCGATACGCTGATGGCGTTGCTGCAGCACGAGCAGGTCCGTCTCGACGCGCGCCCGCGCGGCGAACGCGCGCTGGATCGTCCACGCTG
Source organism: Tahibacter caeni (assembly GCF_024609805.1). Lineage (GTDB taxonomy): Bacteria > Pseudomonadota > Gammaproteobacteria > Xanthomonadales > Rhodanobacteraceae > Tahibacter > Tahibacter caeni. The sequence continues at coordinate 9,245 of NZ_JANFVR010000010.1, forward strand.
CAACGGCCGGCGCCAGCGTCGCCGCGGCGAAGATCTGCAATTGCCCCAGCGAGTTCACCTGCAGGCCGTCGCGCAGCAGCATGCGCAGGGCCAGCCACAGCAGGCCGGCGCCGGCGCCGACGCGCAGCAGCGCAGCCGCGACGCGCCAGCCCGGCGTCAGCAGCACGACGTCGACGACGCTCGGAACCGCCGCCGCCGCGGCACCCGCATCCGTACGCCGATCCGCATCCGCCCGGCGTTCGCGCCAGAAGCGCGCGGCCAACACGATCGCGAGCGTCAGCAGGAAAACGCCCGCAGCGCCGCCCACCCAGTCGCCCCAGCGCACCATCACCGTCGGCGGCGGATCGCGCAGCGGCACTTCGCCCGCGAGCACGGCGCGATCGCCCATCGCCGTGCTCGCGAGCACTTCGCCGGTCGGATCGACGAACGCGCTGAGGCCGTTCGTGGTCACGCGCAATTGCGGCAGGCGCGTCTCGATGCTGCGGAACGCCGCCACGGCCAGGTGCAGGCGTGCGCCGATCGGATGCTCGGTGAACCACGCATCGTTGGACAGTCCGACGATGGCCTGCGCACCCAGACGCGCGCCGTCGATCGCGAGCCCGGGCCGCACGTCGTCGAGGCAGATCAGCGGTACCACGTTGAGCTCGCGCCCGTCCGCGGCACGCAGCGGCATCACGCGCGCGCCGGAGCCGGGCTGCCACGTACCGGCCCACGGCAGCCAGCGGCGCAGCCACGGACCGTCCAGCCAGGCCGGCACGTGTTCGGTCAGCGGAAACGGATGGGTCTTGCGATAGGTGCCGATCACGCCGGCGCCCGGCGCCAGGAACGCGGCCGCGTTGTACTCGCCCGCGGCATCGCGATCGTAGGTGCCGAACACCAGCGACACCTTCGCGGCCGCGGCGAACGCGAGGATCTCGCGATCCAGCGCTGCGCCGTCTTCGCTGCGCGGCTGGCCGAACGTGGTCGGATAGACCGTCTCCGACCACAGCACCGCATCCGCGTGGTGATGTTCGATCGCCGCGCGCGACAGCGCGAAGTGGGTGTCCAATACTTCGCGCACGACGGCATAGGTGCCGCGCTCGCGCCGCTGGCGTTCGTAGTCGACGATATTTGCCTGCACCATCGCAATACGCAGGGACGCGGCCGGCGCGCCGAGCGCCGATTCGATCGTGGAAAGCCGCAGCGCGCCGTAGCCCGCCATCAGCGCCGGTACCGCAGCTGCGAGCGCGAGCGGCCGCAGCACGATGCGGAGGCTTTCGCGTCGTTGCGCGACGGCCTGCGCAAGCGCTTCGTTGACGAGGATCAGCAGGAACGTGATGCCGGCGGCGCCGCCGAGGTCCGCGACCTGCCGCAGCCACACTGCGGGCAGAAGGCCGTGGCCCAAGGTGTCGCCGAGCAGCTTCGGCCAGAGTCCTTCGCACGCGACCCAGGCCGCGGCGCCGGCGAGCGCACGCAGGACGAACCCGTGGCGCCGCCCGGTGAGATGGCGCACCACGGCGAACACGATCACCTGCGGCTGCAGCACGGGCGCGAGCGCGCACAGCGCGAGCACCGCAGGTACCGTGCCGATGCCCATGTAGGCATCGAGCGCCGCGCCGAACCACAGGAACACGGCCGCGACGAACGCGACGCTCATGAGCCAGCCGCCGAGCAGGGCGCCGGCAATGGTGCGCGCGCCGTTCGCGGCGAGCAGCCACGGCACGAGCGCGACGAAACCCAGCACCCACGCGTGGCCGCCGCGCGCATAAAAGCCGAGCAATACGGCGCTCGCGACGACACCGGCGAACACGCGCCCGATGGCGCGCGGCGGCGCAAGGAATGCACGCATCACGGCGCGCACCTTCGCCATCTGCTCAGCAGAGCCTCTGCGACGATGCGCATCGCGTTCGACGCGAGCAGCCACGGGACCAGCGCGACGAAGCCCAGCACTCCCGCGTCACTGTCGCGCGCATGGACGCCCAGCGAAGCCGCGCTCGAGACGATGCCGGCAAGCCTGCGCCAGGCGGCGCGCCACGGCGCGAGGAATGCGCGCATCAGGCCAGTCCCATCAGAACGGACGCATCACGGCGCGCCCCCCGACGCAGACGCCTCGACGCGCCGCCTGCCGGGGCGACCCATCAAGGCTGGCGCTTCGCCGCAGTAATCGCGATTTCGCGGATCGGCAGTCCGGGCGGCGCCAGCTCGGGCGGCACGACCCGGTTCTCCGGAATCGCGATCTCGCGGCCGGATGCATCCACGAACTTGCCGTCGGGCGAGAACATCAGGATCGGCTCCAGCGGCTCGCCCTCGTCGGTCACCTGGTGATGGCGCACGTAGCCTGGCGGCAGGTCGAAGTCTTCCGGCACGGCGAGGCCCGGCAGCGGCGGATTCGTGCCGGGCGGATTGAACGCGCCGATGCCGGTGTGATCGCCCAGGTCGTGCAGAGCCTGGATGACTTCGGTCATCGTCGGCGCCGGCTCGCCGGGCGACACATAGGTCGCGATGTCATTGGGATCGCCGCTCGGCAAGTCGTCAGGATTGCGCGAGGTGGTGGACATGGCTGGCGCCGCGGCGTCGTGTTGCGGAAGGCGCGTTGCCGCCGCGGTGGCGGGCGTGGACGCCACCGCCGGCGGTTCGGCGGCCGCCAGGGTTGCGGTCACGGCGGGCGGCGCCGCATCCGCGTCGCTGCCACGCGCAACGATCGTGCGCGACGATCGCGGCGAGAGCACCACCGTCGCGATGCCCGCCACGACCAGGGTCGCGGCGAGCACCTTCACGACCGTCGCCGTCGAAAACATCGAGCGACGTTCGCGGATCACGCGCACACCATCGCCGTCCTCGACGGACGGCGTGGTGCGGTCAGGGCCGGAACCGTTCAATGGTATCGCTCGCCCGGCGATCAGGGCGTGGCCGGATTGTAGGTCGACAGCGACCAGCCCATGCGCTCGTGCCCGTAGTTGTTCCAGATCGGGCTCTTGCCGCCGGTGAAACTGGTATAGCGCGGCGCGCCGCTGCCGGTCGATCCGCCCCAGAGACCCGCGCTCACCGTGCCGCCGGTATAGGTCGGATGCACGTCGTCGGACTGGATGTAGTCGTAGCTGCTCGACGCGCTCACGAAATGCGTGTTCGCGTCGCGCAACGTCGATCGCAAGGTCGTCGCGATGCGCGTGACGTAGCTCGCCTCGCTCTCGCCGGCCACGTAGCGCAGCGCGGCGGAATCGATCTGGCCGTCGCCGTTGCTGTCGTAGTCGGCGCCCATGTACTGCGCGAAGTTGTCGGCGCACTGGAAGCCCTTCTGGCGCGCGTACTCGCACATCCAGTAGTTCATCGTCGCGATGGCCGGCAGGAAGCGGTCGCGCAGGTTCACCGTGGCGCCGGTCGCCGAGTCGCGGCACGAGCTCTGCACGTTGTCGGCGTTGTAGCCCGGGTAGTACAGGTTCGCGATGAGCTTGAGCTTCGTGTTCGCGTGGGCGTTCGCGTTGATGTAGTCCATCGCCTGCGCGACGTAGCTCTTGCAGGTGGCCACCGCGTTGTTCAGCACGCTGTAGTCGCAGGTGCCGGTCTGCGACTTGAAACTCGACCGCGCCTGCAGGCCGTCGTTGCCGCACATCTCGAACGTCACGACGCGCGTGGAACTGGCCTGCATGTACGAGCGTTCGGCCACGATCTTGTTCTGGTAGACGTCGGATGCCACCGCGCCCGACTTCGCGCGACGGATGTTCTCGATGTCCGCGTTCCACAGCGCGGACAGATACTCCGAGTCGACCGTCGGCGCGGAGTACTTGGCCGCGTTGCTGATCGAGCCGTTGTAGCCGGCGTAGATCGAATCGCCGTACGCCACGACACGGTACTTCGCCGTCGTTCCGGCGCGATCGACGGTCCACGAGACGTTCTGGTTCAGCGTATTGCCCAGAGCCTGGGTGCTCAGCAAAGCCAAGGCGACAGCCGGCAGCCACCGAACGGCGGCGCCGCAGAATGCGTTGTGCATGATCATCCCCACGAGGTCAGTGTGCATAGCGACGCGGAAACCGCACGGCTCCCGCGCTCCCGACGAACTGCAGCACTACTCGGCACGCGCCCTGACGGGCGTTCCCCTGGCCGCCGCGAAGACTAAATGTGGGAACTTGTGGAGGTCAATACGAGCGTTTGAATGACTTACGATGCAGCGCAACATGAAACTGGCGTGCGACGCAGCAGCGCGCGTTACGGGATTTGTGCACCGCAATCGGCATGCGTTCTGCGGCACCGGGCCGAGTCCCGGTCATCTCGTCCGCATCAGCGACGCCGTTGCCGCGTCACGGAGGTCCGCATCCATGACCCGCCAAGGCTCGTTCTATTCGCTGCGGCGCGACGTCGCGTCGGCCGAGCCGGTGATGTTCGCCTACGTGCTCGACACGCCGGCGCAGCGCGAGGCGCTGCAGGAAAAAAATGGCTCGACCGCATCGCGGCGATCCAGGCGCTCGGCGAGACGATCGCGTCGGCACAGCTCGAGGCGACCGGTTCGCGCTCGCACGGCGGCGTTCTCGACGCGCTCCCGATCCTGTCGCGCGACGTGCGCGGGCTCAGGGAAGCGCGGTTCCATCCGGAGCCGTAAGCCCCCGTTGCGGAGCGGCGTTGCGCCGCTCCGGCGCTGTGGCCCGACGCTATCGGATCATGACTTGCGCTTGGTGAAAACGATCGTGAGGAGCGCATGCGGCACGGGCTTCACGATGCCGAGCTGGTAGACCGTGAAGATCCGCGTGTCGCCCTTGAACTCCTCCGTCATCCGGTAGTCGACGAAGTGGCCCTGGCCGTCGGACTGCTTCGACGACCAGATCATGGTGTTCTCTTTCGCGTTCCAGTAGCCGTAGTCGGTTCGAACCGTCCTGTCGTTCGTATCCACCCAGGTGTCGACATAGGTCTTCGCCACCGGGTCGTAGCCCCAGACGCCGTGGCCCTCGTAGGCGGGAAACTTCTCGGTGGCGGGAATGCGGAATTCGTTGACGATCCAGTGGCCGTTCTCGAGCAGGCGATTCACTTGCACACCCGTGGCCGTGCCCGACGGCTTGTCGTTTTCATAGAACGTGACCGCGGCATCCCAGGTTCCCTCTTCCATCTTCAACGGCGCGTAGATTTCTTCCGGCGGCCTGGATGCCGGCGAGTCGGCGAGGCACGCGCCGGAGAACACGATCAGGCCGAAGGCGGCCTTCGCGAAGGTACTGATGGTCATCGGGACATCCTTGGTGGGTGGCAGCGTGGTGGGTGACAGCGCGCGATTCGCTGGAACTGCATGCACGCGAATGCGCTTGCCGCAGCAGGAACGGTGATTGGCGTCGTTTGCTGTCAGCCGCGCTCTGCGTCGCCCCATGCCGTGAACGGCCCGGGGCCCTGCGCGAGCGGTCGGCCGGCATCGGCTTTCCCGGAGAGCCGAGAACCCTGTCGCATTCGAGTGACGCGAGCATATCGGGCCGGCCGTCGCCTTCCATCCTCTCGGCGCCCCCGTTCACGCCCTGACCGCGCGAATGCGCAATGGCTGAAACGTCGGCGAAACCGGCAGCGCACCCACGGAGTTGTCCATGGGTAGGCGAAAGGCGTTTTCCGGGATGTCGCATCCGGTGTGCGTCGGCAGCAACCATGCTCGTTCGGGTGGATTCCGGTCATCGCCGGCTGCGCATTCCTCGTCGATGACTGCCGGTTACCCGCCGGCGAGTAATTGGCACTCATCGTCGAGTGACGCGCAGGCACGCGTGACTGATATTCGGTCTCGCGCGACTGCCGATCCGTCTCCGACGACCGCCGGTCAGGCAACGACGAGTGGCGGCCACTATCCGCTGAGTGCCGCCCGGGCTCGCGTGACTGGCATTCAGTCGCGGGAGCCTGGAAATCCGTCATGGCTGGGCGGCCCTCAATCATCGCTGACTGAAAACAGGCATCGTGCACGGTCTTCGGCTCGGAAGCGGGTCGCGCCGCGTCCGCAGGGGCGCATTACCAGGACCGCCGGCGCCGGCGGCTCGCGACCGGCACCTCGCCTCTCGTCATGACCTCGGCCGCTATCGCAGGCCGCGGCGGCGGTCTTCCGCGTCACGGCAATGCCCGCCCCCCGGACGATGCATGCCGCAGCGCGCGCCCGGTGCGACGCCCCTGCCGGAGACCCAAGGCCGGGCGGCGTCCCGCGGTTACCGCTCGGCAGTCCGCGACGACACATGGCGACGAACATCGGTGATAGGAACCGCGTCCGCTCTTCGCTCTTGCCTGTTAGCGACAGTGCGTTGTGGATAAATATGCAACGTTCACTCGCGGTTGACGCCCTACCCTTCTTCCGTCGCCCCTGGAGGACACGACTCGTACCGATTGACACCCGGCAGCGCTGCGTCGCGCGTCCCGCCCATGCCCGGCCGCCGCGGCGCAGCTGCCGGCACAGCCCTGCCCGGCCGCAGTGGTCGTGCCACGGAAGGCATCGGGCAGCGCCCGCCGCGTGCGCTTGCAGGGAATGAATGCACCCAGTCGACGCAGGACCGCCAGGACGGCGATCCGGGCATGGCGCCGATGTATCAAACTTTTATTTTGCATAATGCAACAACCCGCCTCCGCTCCAGCTTCGTTTCGGAAACCGTCCGTCCAGACTTTCCTGCGCGGCAAAACCGGCAGGGAAATTCGGCTGCACTCCCCCTTGAATGAGGAATAGCCATGACATCGCCATTGCGCCCGTGGACTGCCCTGATCGGTCTCGTCGCGATCACCTGCGTCCAATCCACGGCCATCGCCGACAAGGCCTGCGAGGCCAGTTGGGCAAAAGTCGACAGTTGCAGCAGCGGGAAGGATCCGGCCTGCCTTGCGCCCTTGCCGATCGACAAAGACCTAGAAGCCAGGAAGTGGGCGATCGGCTTCGACTACCGGCGCGACGGATGCCTGCCCTCCGCCGGCGTCAGTTTCGACGGCATACCGAACCCGGGGATCAAGCTGGGCGGCACGACGGACGGCCATTGCGCCTGGAAGAACCAGCTGGACTATTCGAACACCTACTACCGCGCGAAATGCGTGGTGTGGTCTCCGCCCGGCGAACCCCGCAACAGGACCTATTGCGCGCACCTGTACGCGCAGTATTTCGTCAAGGACCAGACCGGCAACGGCTGCATCACCGGTCCCGCCTGCGGGCATCGCAACGACTGGGAGTTCGGCATGGTCTGGACCACCGACGGCGAGCTCACGCACGCGAGCATCAGCGTGCACGGCGACGTGGACACCAAGAAGATCCAGAACGTGATCCACGACGGCAATACGGTCTACATGGTCTATCGGAAGAAGTCCTCCACTCACACCATGACCTTCGCCGAACCAGGCGAAAAACCGGTCAATCCCACCTGCAACTGGTTCACCCCGCCCATCGTGACCTGGGATCTCATGCACGGCGGCGCCAAGGCGGACAACAGCGAGCTCAAGAAAGTGCTGAACACGCACGACTACGGCCGCGCGAACGTCCCGTTCAACGACAAGAACTTCGTGAACAACATCCGCAAAGGCCTGCCCAAGAGCTATCCGCCCGCGAAGTTGTGGTGACCGGCGCCGGGGGCCGGTTCGCGCCCGGAAGTTCCCTGACGGATCCCGCCGTTCGCCAAGGCGACGGGACGGACCGATCCGCCGACGACCGCCGTGATTGGCCTCTTGGCCGAACTCGCCCCCGTTGTCGATCTGGCAGCCCGGATGCCATCGGCGGCCTGCCGACCAACCGGAGCATCTTGCCGCTGCCTGCAACCCGGCGGATGAGCCACCGCCATGCTGTAAGGAGTTCCTCGAGTAGGTTGTCCTGTTCTGGCGCCGCGGGAGCGGCGCGGGTGCTCTGTTCGCATTCCCGCTTTGGCCGTGACGGGCATCGGCCGGCTAGCCCGTGCTCCTGGCCGGCGCAACCGCGACCCGGAGACGGATGCATCGGCAACCTGAGCGTGCCGGTCACGCCGGCGATCGATAAACTGCCGTCCGATCGTTCATTCGATCCGCTCTCGGATTCCAAAACCGGGTTGACTCAGACGTCAGGTCGCTGTCGACAGATGCGCGCATTCAAAGCCAGCTTCGCCTACTTCGCGCTCGTGTTCGTCACCGGCTTCGTGCTCGGTGCGATTCGCATTCCGTTCGTCGTTCCACGCCTGGGCGTGCGCTGGGCGGAACTGCTCGAGATGCCGCTGATGCTCTGTGCGTGCTTCCTGGCGGCGCGGTTCTGTGTTCGCCGCTACGGTCCTTTTCCAGCCCTGCAACGCCTCGGCATCGGCCTTGTCGCGCTGGGGCTGCTGGTCGCCGCGGAGCTGGTGCTCACGGTTGCGTCGGGGCGAAGCGTCGCCGGGTATGTCGCGGGGCGCGATCCGGTGTCGGGGACGGCCTATCTGATTGCGCTGATCGTCTTTGCGGCCCTGCCGCTGCTCGTTGCGCGCAGGCATGGCGCCGGCGATTCATTCGCGCGACGACCGCCTCGCGGCGCAGCCGGGCCCGACGCCTAGGCGCATCGTGGCAGTGCACAGTGCGAACTCCGACATCGAGATCCGGCGGGCGACGAATGCCGACGTTCCCGCGCTCGTCGAGCTCATGCAGGCGTTCTATGCGGAGTCGAACTATCCGCTCGATCGCGACTGGGCTGCTTCGTCGTTTCGTACGCTCGTCGATCGCGCCGACCTCGGCGGCGTATGGCTGGCCAGTCGTGGCGCGACGCCGGCCGGCCATGCCGTGCTCACGGTGCGCTATTGCATGGAGTTCGGGGGAACGGGCGGCTATATAGACGACCTGTTCGTCGAGCCGGCGTTTCGCCGGCGAGGCATCGGCCATGCACTGCTCGGCGCGTTGTTCGCGGAATGCGGCGCTCGCGGGTGCAAGGCGGTGCACGTCGAAGTGGGCGCGGGGAATGCGTCGGCGCTTCGCCTGTACTCACGGTTCGGGCTGACGGTGGCGACCGACGATCGTATCCTGCTCAGTGGCCGATTGCCGCCGATCATCTGATTCCTTTGTCTACACGGCGGACAAACGGGACCGGGCGCTCATGCCCAAGTCAGGAGGCCGCGCATGTCGACGATTGACGAGTTCTTTGCACGTTACGAGGAAGCGGCGAACTCCTTCGATCCGGACCTGCTGTCGTCGCTGTACACCGCCGAGTTCATGGCCGGCGATCCGGACGGCGTGTCGTGCGGCCGCAACGACCAGTCGCTTCGTGAAGCTTTCGCTCGGCGCGAGGCGTTCTTCCGGCAAATCGGATTCCGGCGCGCAACGATTCTGGGACGGGAAACGACGCCGCTCGACGGGAAATACGCGATGGCCAAGGTCCCTTGGCAGATGACGTTCGAGAAACAGCCCGGCCATCCGCTGGGCTTCAGGTTCTTCATCACGTATTTCCTCTTCGATCCGGGCATTGGACCGAAGGCAGCGTTCTGGATATCCCACGAGCACGAGCGGCGCGTCATGCGCGAGGCCGGCCTCATCGACTGAGGCCCGGCGATTCACTCGTCCCCGACGCCGCTTCTCGGCGCGAATCAGGAACCCGGTGAATCTCGTGAAAACAGGGCACAACCGGGGATAATGGCTCGATTCGTATCAAGGGTTCAGGAAGTACGTGAACCAGTGCGTCCTGCGCCAGAGCATCGGACACGATCCGGTCAGGATCGAGGTCAAGGAAGGCCTGTATTTCAAGGACCGGTTCATGGAGTATTTTCATCCGCTCACGGTCGACGAGATCGGGCTTTGCCCGCACTGCGGAGCGGTTCGAGGCAGGCCGGCGCGAGACCTGACAACCGTTCGAGCCGATACCGTTTCGCAGCGCGGCTGAATTCAATCACCCGGTGTCCGATGAACCATGCAGACAATCCCTGGCGGCAAGACGAAACGGGCTATGCCGAATACCTGAAGCACGAGCGCCTGCTGTTCGCCTGGTGCCTCCAGACGTTCGCAGACACGCCGGCGGCCGAAGCCCAGGAGGCAGCCGGCACGTTCTACGAATACGAGCCCGCATCCGCACCGCATCGCGGCCTCGTGTTCCACGACGAGGCTTGGCATTGGGCGATGCTGCATATCTTCGGCCCCTTCTATTGGATCTCTCGGCCAGCCCTCGAACTGCCCTCCGCCGAGTATCGGCGTGTCTCCGACGGGCTCTCGGAATCGTCGGCGACCTGAGCCGTCTCCGCCCAGGCCGAATCACTTTCGCCCCCGATCTCGAGCGACGGACTCATCTCCCGCATGTCGTACTCCTCGCACAAGAAGCAGGCGCTCGATGCCGACCTTCCCATCCGGCACCGGCTGTCGCACGTCCGTTCCTGCGCGGTCTGCGTAGCCGAGAAGTACGGTGTCGGCCGATCCGTGATTCTCGATCGGATCGGGATTGCCGACGCCCACGAGGAGCATGACTTGCCGTCGGCGCAACACATCGAGGCAGCCATCGCAGCGCTCGACGAGATCAAGGCATCCGGCATACCGGCTAATCCTCGTCTCGACGAATTCCCGTAATCCGCCAACGCCGAAACCGCCGCGCGAGCTGGCATGATCCAGCCATTCGGCACTACTGCGGCGGTTAACGCGAATACCATGAGCGAAATCTACATCAGCACCGACGTCGAGACCGACGGCCCGATACCGGGTCCGCACTCGATGCTGAGTTTCGGGTCCGCCGCCTATACCGCGGACAAGATACTCGTCGCGACGTTCTCGGCGAACCTCGAAACCCTCGACGGCGCGAGCGCGCATCCGAAGACCGCCGCATGGTGGGCCACGCAGCCGGAGGCCTGGGCCGCCTGCAGAAAGGATCTGCAGAAACCCGACGCGGCGATGCGCGCCTATGTCGACTGGATCCGGGAACTCGAGGGAAAGCCCGTATTCGTCGCCTACCCGGCCGGCTTCGACTTCCTGTTCGTCTACTGGTATCTGATCCGCTTCGTCGGCGAGAGCCCGTTCGGCCATTCGGCGCTGGACATGAAATCGTATGCGATGGCGGTACTGAAGACCGACTACCGCGAAAGCACCAAGCGCAACATGCCGGGAGAGTGGTTCGACGAGTTCCCGCACACGCACGTCGCGCTGGACGACGCGATCGAACAAGGGGCATTGTTCTGCAACATGCTCCGGTTCAACCGGGCGAAGGGCGACCCCTGATATCCGGCACCGGACCGATCACCTGTCCTTTCCGCGCCTTGCGCTGCTCTCTAACACTGCGATTCAGACAGGCACCGCCAATGACCCCGCAAACCGCCGCACTGATGGCCGGATACAACCGCTGGATGAACGACCGCGTGTTCGAGGCCACCGCCACGCTCGACGACGCGACGCTCGCCGCCGACAAGGGCGCGTTCTTCGGTTCCATCCTCGGCACCTTGAATCACATCGCCGTCGCCGACAGCATCTGGCTGCATCGCTTCGCGCAGCATCCCGCGTCGTTCGCGGCGCTCGGCGCAATGTCCGCGTTTCCGCTGCCGACCTCCCTGACCCAATCGCTCGCGCCCGATCTGGCGGCTTTGCGCGGTTACCGGCGCCAGCTCGACGAGCTCATCGAACGCTGGGTGCCGGAGCTCACGCAGGAGCAGTTGTCCGCCGACCTCACGTACGCCAACCTCGCCGACGTCCGCACCAGCAAGAACTTCAGCCTGCTGCTGCAGCATTTCTTCAATCACCAGACCCACCATCGCGGCCAGGTCACGACCTTGCTGTTCCAGTCCGGCGTCGACGTCGGCGTCACCGATCTGCTCGCCTTCGCGCCGCGCAGCGAAGCCCAGCTACAACCCTACCGTCATGCCTGACCAATACCGCTACCGCAATATGCTGGCCCCGTTCCTGGTAGTCCTCGCCGGCTGCCAGTTCAACAATCCGACGTCGACGGCGATCGCGGACCAATTCTCGGCGTCGGGGCGCCGGAGTGTCGATCTCGCATCTGCCGCTCCCGGCAACTGGGACCGTGTATGCGTCTTCGGCCCCTATTCCGATGATGCGGCCGCCGGTCAGACATTGGGATTCCAATGGCCCGCCGAAACCTTGACCGATATTGAGTGGAATGAAGGCATCTCGCTGCTGGTTTTCGTACGAGGCAGTTCAGTGATCGACTACGTCGAGCACTCGCGCCGCTCGGGCGATTTCACCAACCTCACGGGACGTTGCTTTCCGCGCGCCAACGCCAGGTTCCTGCAAGTGGCTCATCCAGCCAAAGGCTGGCCCGGGCTGTTTCCTACAGATGAAGCGTGATCATTCATTGATAGCAACATTGCCGGGACGACGTTTCGCAACCCAGCCGTCCCGTCGAACCAACTTCACTCCGCCAAGCGATGCCTGATCCTCTACGAGCGCCGAGGCAGCCATGTCGTTCAATCCGGAAGATACCTACGTGCTTCTCGCCGCCGACGGCTCGAGCCGGACGACACCCGGCGGTGCGGCATTCTGGTCGCTGCCGCCCGAGGGGTTGGCCGAATTCGACGAAGGCTGGCTCATCAGCGAGTTCGTCTGCGCGGAAGACTGGTCCAACTGGGAGATGCATCCCGACGGCGACGAGTTCGTCTATCTGCTCGACGGTGACGTGGAGTTCCTGCTGGAACTACCGTCGGGAGTCGCCTCTACCCGACTCTCGGGACGCGCCGCGCTGATCGTTCCGCGCGGCACGTGGCATACGGCCAAGGTGTTTGCGCCGAGCCGCATGCTGTTCGTCACGCCGGGAGCGGGGACGCAGCACCGGCCGGTCAGCGGTTGATCGCTCTGCGTTTCAGACGCCATGGAATTGCGACTGATCTGCCGTTCAGACCGCATAGCGTCGTACCAGGATAGTCCTCCCGCCGCGTCGGCGCGGCGTACTGGCGGCGAACGCGACACCTTCTCCGAGGCGGAGACGAGACCCCGCTCGCCGCTGCTCAGCGATTCGCTAAAGCTGAGCTCGTTTCATAGGCCTGGATTCAGCACGTCAGCACGCCGCAGCGGTTCTTGCGGCACCGACTACCGTGTAATACATTGCAGTCTCCCGACCGGAGAACCCGACCATGGGTGTCACTACTGTCCGCCTGCAGCCCGAAGTCGAGTCGAGCCTGGAAGCCATGGCCGGCAAGCTCCACCGCAGCAAGAACTGGTTGATCAACGAAGCCATCCGGCAATTTGTTGCCCAGCAGGAGCTGGAGCAGACGCGCTGGAAGGAGACCCTCGACGCCATCGAGTCTGTCGCACAAGGCAAGGCGGTATCGGGTGAGTCCGTTCATGCCTGGCTGCGCTCCTGGGGGCAGTCCGACGAACTGCCGCCGCCGGGCGCCGGCCAGTGAAGCTGGCCTATTCGCCCGAGGCGGTTCAGGACCTGGTCCGTCTGCGCCAGTTCATCGCAGAAAAGAATCCAATCGCGGCGAGCAGAGTGGCCGCCGAGCTGCTTGGCCGCATCGAGCAGCTGCTCGTCTTTCCGGAAATGGGCCGTCCCGTCGCACCGTTGCTGCAATCCGACGCCATCCGCGATTTCGTGTTCGGTCCGTACGTCGTTCGCTACACCTTGCATCCGTCCGCCGTCGTGATCCTGCGCGTCTGGCATCACCTGGAGCAGCAGCGGAGCGGCATCTGACGACTCGTTCTGGCCGAAGCCGATTCGAAGCGCGGCCCAATTCAGGTGCGAGAGGGCTGACCGTGCGCGTCGATTCCCACACTTGGAATGCAGTCTTTGAGCGCGATGGCGGCCATTGCCGCTACTGTGGCGTCGACCTCTTGCATTCGTTTTCTTCATGGCACTCCGCAACCGTCGATCATGTCATCGCGGTTTCAGCGGGTGGAACTGACGAACTTTCCAACCTTGTGCTCGCGTGTCCTTCATACAATCACATGCTGTCGCGCGCGAACGGGCTGCACACGTTTGAAGAGCGCAAGACATTGCTTGAAATTCGACGACGAGAGCGACAGATCTGGTACGAAAATACGGTTACTGCCGTTCGAGGCAAGGCGGCCCCGTAATCAGTTAACGAAATCAGGCCACGCCCCCGGAACGCGCAATGCGTGCCGTCCGGCCATCGAAACGTCGAGGAATGTCGGAAAGGTCAGCCCCTGCCCGGCGCAAAATTACCCGGCCCGCAACGCATAAAATTCCGCGACGAACGCCTCCAGCCTGCGCTCGGCAATGGCCTGGCGCAGGCCGGCCATGAGTTCCTGGTAGTGGTAGAGGTTGTGGATCGTCGCGAGCTGCGAGGCGAGGATCTCGTTGCACTTGTCGAGGTGGCGCAGGTACGCGCGGCTGAATCCGGACGCGCAGGTGTAGCAGCCGCAGGCTTCGTCGATGGGCCGCATGTCGCGCGCGTACTGGGCATTGCGCAGGCGCAGCACACCGTGGCGCGTGAACAGGTGCGCATTGCGCGCGTTGCGCGTCGGCATGACGCAGTCGAACATGTCGATGCCGCGGCGCACGGCCTCGACGATATCCTCGGGCCGGCCCACGCCCATGAGATAACGCGGCTTGTCGGCCGGCAGCAGCGGCACCGTCGTTTCGAGGGTATGGTTGCGCTCGGCCTCGGGTTCGCCGACGGCGAGGCCGCCGACCGCATAGCCGTCGAAGCCGATCTGCTGCAGGCCCGCGGCCGAGCGCGCGCGCAGCGCGGGATGGACGCCGCCCTGGACGATGCCGAACAGCGCGTTCGGATTGCCCTCGTGGGCGCGGCGCGAGCGCTCGGCCCAGCGCAGCGACAGCTCCATCGAATCGGCGGCCTGCTTCTCGGTGGCCGGATACGGCGTGCATTCGTCGAAGATCATGACGATGTCGGAATTCAGCACGCGCTGGATGCGCATGGATTCCTCGGGGCTCAGGAACACCTTGGCGCCGTCCACGGGCGAGGCGAACGTGACGCCCTGCTCGGTGATCTTGCGCTTGTGCGCGAGCGAGAACACCTGAAAGCCGCCCGAGTCGGTCAGGATCGGCCGGTCCCAGCCGATGAAGCGATGCAGGCCGCCGAAGTCGCCGATCACGTCGAGGCCGGGGCGCAGAAAAAGATGGAAGGTGTTGCCGAGGATGATCTCGGCGCCGATCTCCTTGAGGTCGCGCGGCAGCATGGCCTTGACGGAGCCGTAGGTGCCGACCGGCATGAAGGCCGGCGTTTCGATCGTGCCGCGCGGGAAACTCAGGCGCCCGCGCCGCGCGGCGCCGTCGGTCTGGCTGATGTCGAAATTCATGAGGCGATTCTTCTGCGGCAGCGGCCGCGTGTGGTTGGATTGCTTGTCGGAATCAATGGCGCGGCAGCGGCCGCGCCCTCGTCACCGCCGCGAAACGCCGTGGCGCGGCGGCCAGATCAGCATCGCATCGCCGTAGGAGAAGAAGCGGTAGCGTTCGCGCACCGCGTGCGCATACGCCGCGAGCACGCGATCGCGTCCGGCGAACGCGGAGACCAGCATCAGCAACGTCGACTCGGGCAGATGGAAATTCGTGATCAGTCCGTCGACGCTCGTGATGCGGTAGCCTGGGAAGATGAAGATCTGCGTCTCGCCGGCGAACGGCAGCACCTCGCCGTCGCGGCTCGCGCTCTCGAGCGCGCGCACGACCGTCGTGCCGACGGCGATCACGCGATGGCCGGCCGCGCGCGTACGGCGCATCTTCTCGATGAGCTCGGCGCCGACGTTGAGCCATTCGCGGTGCATGACGTGATCACGCACTTCTTCGCTGCGCACGGGCTGGAAGGTGCCGGCGCCGACGTGCAGGGTCACGTGGCCGAATTCGACGCCGCGCGCGCTCAGCGCATCGAGCAGGTCCTGGTCGAAATGCAGGCCGGCGGTCGGCGCGGCGACCGCGCCCGGCCGGCGCGCGAACAGCGTCTGGTAGCGCTCGGTGTCGTCGTCGCCGGCTTCGCGCGCGATGTACGGCGGCAGCGGCATGCGGCCGAGGCGCAGCAGCAGTTTTTCCAGCGGCTCGCCGGCCGGGAAGCGCAGGTCGAAGAACGGGCCGTCGCGGCCGAGTACTTCGACTTCGCTGCCGTCGGCCAGCACGATGCGGCCGCCGGGCTTAGGTTTCTTGGATACGCCGAGCTGCGCGCGCGCCTCGTGCGGGCCGGTCACGCGCTCGATCAGGATCTCGACGGCGCCGCCGGAATCCTTGCGCCCGAACAGGCGCGCCGGCAGCACGCGCGTGTCGTTGAAGACGAGCAGGTCGCCGGGCGCGAGCCGTTCGGCGAGATCGGCGAAGCGGCGGTCGATCAGGCTGTCGTCGTTGGCGTCGAGTTCGAGCAGGCGGCTCGCCGAGCGCTGCGCCAGCGGCTGCTGCGCGATCAGCGCCGGCGGCAGGTCGAAATGGAAGTCTGATTTTTTCACTTTTACACCGGGACGCGCCGGATTCACGGTCCGGCGGGCCGCGGATTATCCGCTATCGCGCGGCTTTCGTCCTGCGCCGGCGCAACAGCAACAGCACGCCGCCCAGGGCGAGCGCGCCGACGCCGGCCGCGACGAACGGCGCCGCGCGGCGCAGGGTCTGCTTGGCCCAGCGCAGGCGTTCGAACTGCAGCCGCTTGGCCGCGCCGGCGAAATCCGGCGCCGGACAAGCATAGCCCGACGTGCCGAAATTGGCCGCCCAGGCCACGTAGGGGCCATCGGCGACGTAGCGGCGGTAGTAGCGCTGCGCGAGATTCGCGTCGCCGTTGATGACCCAGCCCGTCGCATTGCACAGCAGCGCCGCGAACGCCTGCGAGCGCGCCGGCACCAGATCGGCCGCCTGGCCGGCCAGATCGGCCGCGACGAAACGGTAGTGGAAACGCTGCGCCGGCTGTGCCTGGTTCGCCGTGCTGCGCTGGATCTCGTCGGCGCCGACGAGCTTCTTGTCCTGCTTGTCGAGCTCGGGCTCGCTCCATTCGTAGGCGCCGTCGAACACGGCCGCGTCGGGCGCGAGCTCGAAGCCCAGCAGCTCCATGCCCGACTCGCGCGCGAGCGTGGCCGCACGGAACAGCGCGTCGGCGCGCTCCACGGACTTGAGCTTCGCCGCATCCGCGCGCGCCTTGGCGTAGTCGGCAGCCTTGCCCCGCAGGTCCGGCGGGAAATAGGCGACGGCTTCGTCGTAGCGGCCCAGGCGCAGCAGGCGCCGGCCGAGCAGCGCGCGCAGCTGTTCGTCGGGCGAGCGCTGCACCCAGCCGTTCTCGTCGGGCTTGGCCGCCGTGGCCGGCGCGGGCACACGCGCGTCGACGAACTGCTTGAGCTCGTCGACGCTGAGCACGCGTTCGGCGACGTGCGCCTGATCGACCCAGGAATCGCTCGCCCGGAACAGCGCCAGCGCCTCCGTATAGTCGCCGCGGCTCAGCGCGAGAATCGCGCGCTCGCCGTCGACGCGGCAGGCCGGCAACAGTCCGTCGGTCTCGTAGCCTTCGTGCAGCACCAACCCCCAGTCTTCGTTGCGCGGAAACGCCTGCGAGGCCTTGGCATAGGCCTCCGCGGCGGCCTTGTCGTCGCCGTCACGCAGCGCGAGCTTGGCGCGCACCCACCAGGCCATCGCGGTCTCGCTGCGCGGCGCGAGCTTGGCGGCGAGTTCGTAGCGCCCGGCGCGGTAGGCCGCAGCCGCGACGCGGTCGACGCCGGCGATCTCGCCGGTGCTCGCGGCCACGGCCGCGTAATAGCGCTCCAGCATCGCCGTGCCGGCAGCGGCCGCCGCAGCGGACTGCGCGGCATCGGCCGCGGCGTCGCCGCTGTTTTCCTGCTCCTCGCCGGAGGCGTAGATCAGTTCGTTGCTGCGCGTATAGACGTAGGCGGCGAGCAGCCGCTGCAGCAGCGGATCGGCCAGGGCCTTCTGCAACCTCGCTTCGTCGGCGAACAGGCCGCGCGCGACGAACAGCAGCGAGGCGCGGCCCGAAGCCGAACCCTGCGCCGCCTGTTCCGCGTAGAGCTTGACCGCCGCGACCGTCTCGTCGCGCGCGAGATGCAGCTGCGCTTCCTCGCCGTAGCTCGCGACGGCCAGCCCGAGCGGATCGGCCGCGCCGGCGGCGACGGCCGTGCGCACGGCCTGGAAATCCGCGGCGGCGGCCTGGACGATCGTGTCCATCGCGACGACGGCGGGATCCGCCGCACCCCTGCCCGCAGCGATCGCCGCAAGCTGATCCGGATCGTAATGAACGTCGTAGGCCAGCCGCAGGCGGCCGAGCATGAAATGCGCCCAGACACCGCGGCGGTTCTGCTGATCGGCCGACAGCGCGAGCACGGCCTCGAAGCGGCGGCGCGCGACGTCGGCCTCGCCCGCATGGAACGCGCGCGCGCCGGCCAGGTAGAGCCGCACGTCCTGCGGCAGTCCTTCGCCGGCTGCCCAGGCCGAGGCGTCGTCGGCCGCTTCTCGCATGGCCTGCGCCTTGGCCCAGCCGTCCTCGCCGAGTTCTTCCTTCTCCAGCGTGTCGCGCGACTCGCCCGGCGCCTCCCAGGGATTCTCGTTCGGCTTGAACACGGCCGCCGGCCGCGGCACGAGCTGCGTGGCCTCGAAATCGAACGTGCCTTCGACGAGGTCGTAGACGCTCGCGTGGCGGTCGGTCAGCAGTTCGTGCGGGAAGTACGGGCCGCAGGCCAGGCCGGGCAGGCTCCAGAGCGCCGTCGCGAGCGCGAGGCTGCGCAGCGCCGGCTTCGCCACGCGCGGCAGGCCGCGGCGAATTCCGTTTCGTTCGACCTCGATCATCCTTCGTATCCCGTTGCAGTGAAGGTCAGCGCGCGACAGCGGCGCGCTGCAATCTGCCACAGCCCTGCCCGTCGCTGGAATAGCCGTGCCGCGACGAAACGAAACATCGTCCGCCATCCGCACTCGGCGCTACAGCCAGCCCTTCTGCCGCGCGAGCCGGTAGGCCTCGATGCGGTTGCCGACGCCGAGCTTGCCGATGGCTTCGGAGAGGTAGTTGCGCACGGTGCCCTGGGACAGGTGCAGCTGCGCGGCGACTTCGCCGGCCGACAGGCCTTCGCCGGCGAGGCGCAGCACCTGGCGTTCGCGGTCGTTCAGCGGGTCGGCTTCGCTCCAGGCATCGACGGCGAGCTGCGGATCGACGACACGGCCGCCGCGATGCACCTTGCGCAGCGCGTCGGCCAGCTGTTCGGCCGGCGCGTCCTTGAGCAGGTAGCCGACGACGCCGGCTTCGAGCGCGCGGCGCAGATAACCCGGCCGCGCGAACGTCGTCACGATGACCACCTTGCAGGCGGCGCCGCGCTCGCGCACGCGCTGGGCCAGTTCCAGGCCGGTCAGGCCGGGCATCTCGATGTCGGTGACGACGACGTCGGGCGCGTGCTGCTCGATCAGGCGCCAGGCTTCCTGGCCGTCGGCCGCGCTCGCAACGACGTCCATGTCCGGCTCCAGCCGCAGCAGCGCCGACAGCGCGCCGCGCACCATGGCCTGGTCTTCGGCCAGCAATACTCGAATCATGCGCGCAGCGTAGCCGGAGGCCGCGGCAGGCTCAATGCGCCGTCACCGCGTCGGCCGCCGCGGCGCCGGCGGCCTGCGGCACACGCACGGTCAGCCGTGTGCCCTGCCCGCGCACCGCGTCGATGCGCAGAGTCGCGCCGAAGGCCTGCAGCCGCTCGCGCATGCCGCACAGGCCGTTGCCCGGCACGATGTCGCCGCCGCGGCCGTCGTCCTGCACGTCGAGCAGCAGGTCGCCGCCGTCGCCGGTCAGGCGCACGCTCGCGCGCGAGGCCTGTGCGTGGCGGTGGATGTTCGTGACCGCCTCGCGCAGCACCAGGGCGAGACAGGTTTCGAGCTCGGGCGACAGCGGCGGCGCGGCGAGTTCGTACTGGAACTTGACGCCGCCGGACTCGAGCAGCAGCCGCGCCGACGCCGCTTCGGCGGCGAGGCCGGCCGCACGGATGCCGGTGACCGCGCGGCGCACCTGGCCCAATGCGTCGCGCGCGACGCGCTCGACCTCGCGGACCTCCTGGCGCGCGGCCTGCGGGTCGCGCTCCCAGAGGCGGTTGGCCAGTTCGGACTTCAAGGTGATCAGCGACAAGGTGTGACCGAGCAGGTCGTGCAGGTCGCGGCCGATGCGTTCGCGCTCGGCCAGCGCCGCGAGGCGGCGGACCTCTTCGTGCGACAGACGCAGCGCGACCTGCTTGCGCTGGTTCTCGCGCATGAAATGCGAGCCGACGAAACAGGCCGTGCCGACCAGATAGGTGATGCCGACGGTCAGCGGCGCGCCGCGCACGAACGCCAGGATGTACAGCGAGAAGCCGGCCGTGATGCCGAGCGCGAGGATCAGCCCGTTGCGCAGCGACGCCAGGTGCGGCGCGAACGCGCAGGCGAAGATCACGAAGGTATTGGAGAACGGATTGGCCCGCGCCAGCGGCACGGCCAGCACGGCCATTGCCAGCACGATCAGCACGAGTTCGCGCCCGCTCGCCCAGTAGGCACGGAAATACAGCGGCAGGAACACGGCCGTCGCGAGCAGGGTCTGCGGCAGCCAGTCGGCCCCGGCGATGCGCGGGATGAGCACCGGCAGGAACAGGAAGGCGAGGTAGGCCAGCGAGAGGAACGGCGCCCAGCCCATGCCGAGTTCGGCCGGTACGAGACGATCGCGCAACGCCAGCACGGCGGGTCGACGGAACCAGTTCATGGGCTGCAATGCTGCCACGGATGCGCGCTCAGGGCTCGCGCTGCAGGCGCCGCGCGGCCCAGCGGCCGACGGCCACGGTGAACACGGCGAGGTAGAGCAGATGCGCCGCGACGCTCCCTTCGCCGCCCTGCCCCGTCGCCGCGAGGCCGAGCTGCGCCAGATGCCAGGCCGGCCAGAGCACGGCGAGCTTCTGTATCGCGAGCGGCAGCAGGTTCAGCGGAAACCACAGGCCCGACAGCAGCGCCATCGGCAGATAGATCAGGTTGACCACGGCCGGCGCCGCCTGGCCGTTGACGAAGCTGCCGATCAGCAGGCCGAGCGCGCAGAACGGCAGCGCGCCGAACACCATCAGCACGAACAGCGACAGCCACTGCGTCACCTCGAGGTGCACGGCGCCGACGGTCGCGCCGGTGATGCACAGCAGGGTCACGATGATCGCGGCGAACAGCATGGCCATCGCGAGCTTGCCGCCGACGTAGTTCAGCGGCGGCATCGGCAGCGCGCGGCGCAGCGCGAGCAGGCCCTTGTCGCGTTCGGTCGCGACGCCGACGCCGAAGCCGAACAGGCCCGGCGCCATGACGCCGAACACCGAGTAGGTCGCCATCAGGTACTGCGCGACGCGCATCGCGGAACCGGGCTTGGCCAGCAGCACGCCGAACAGCAGATAGAACAGCACCGGAAACGCGAGCGCCGGCACCGCGAAGCTCGGCGTGCGCAGCAGGCGCAGGAATTCCAGCCGGGCTTCGAGCGCGAGACTGCGGCGCGCGATCGCATCGAACGTGGTCGTGGTCATGTCAGGCGGCCTCGCGGGTGATGGTCTGCAGCGCTTCGGCCAGGCCGGCGCGCTGTACTTCGAGATCGCGCAGCTGCGCGTCGGCGGCGAGCAGTTCGCGCAGCACCGGCTCGGGCTGCGGCGTCACGATGTGCAGGCGCTCGCCTTCGCGCTGCACGCTCTGCACCAGCGGCCAGGCGCGCACCTGTTCGGCACTCAGGCTGCTGACGCAGCGGATCTGGCGCTGGCCGACGCGCGCGCGGATCGCGTCGAGGCTGCCTTCGGCGACGAGCCGGCCCAGCATCAATACGCCTATGCGCTGGGCCAGCGCCTCGGCTTCTTCCAGGTAATGCGTGGTCAGTACGACGGCGCAGCCGCCGGCGACGAGTTCGCGGATCGTGCGCCAGAACTGCTCGCGCGATTCGGTATCCATGCCGACCGTCGGTTCGTCGAGGAACAGAAGCTCGGGCCGGCCGCAGATCGCGAGCGCGAACTGCACGCGGCGCTGCTGGCCACCGGACAGCTGCGCATAGCGCGCGCCGAGCAGCGGCTCGATGCCGGCCAGCGCGGCCACGTCGGCGAGGCTGCGCGGCTGGGCGTAGTAGCTGCGCACTTGCGCGAGCAGCTCGGCCACTGTGAGCGTGTCCGGCAGTCCGGCCGACTGCAGCATCACGCCGATGCGCCGGCGCGCGGCGAGATCCTGCGGCGGCAGGCCGAACAGGCGCGCCTCGCCGGCGTCCGGGCGCAACAGGCCCAGCAGCAGCGAGATCGCCGTGGTCTTGCCGGCGCCGTTGGGCCCGAGCAGGGCATAGACTTCGCCGGCGGCAATGGTCAGATCGACCTCGGCCAGGGCCTGTATGGCGCCGCGCTGCTTGCCGGCGCCGCGCAATTGCGCGACTGTCTGCGTGTTCATCCGCGTCTCCCGATGGTGGGTCCAGGCTACGCAGCCGCGCCTCGCCGCCGTAGTTGGCGGCATCAGCAATTGCGGTTGACATTCGTCACCTGCGCGGCGCCGAAGCCTCCGCAAAGTGGCCCCTTTCGGAGGCCAGGAATCGGCCCCAGGGGGCTACCAATACGCTCTGGTAGACTGGCCGCACCTCGCGCCTGGTGGCGCCCTCAGCCTTGTCCGATCCGCGCCGTCCGGCGCGCGTCGGCCCGTTTCCGTTGGAGCCCGCGATGCAGCTGATCGAACAACTCACCGTACTGCGCACGGCCGGTGGTGCCGCGCGCACCCGCGGCCTCGACGACGCGACCCTGCTGCGCTTCGCCGCGACGTCGCCCGAACTCGTCGACGCCGTCGCCCAGGCGCACGCGCGCTTCCTCGAGCTCAAGGCCGCACTGCCGCAGCTGATCGCGCTCGACGAAGCCGAGCAGATGCGCACGATCCAGGCCGACTTCGTCAACTTCTACGCCGACGACTCGGTCAATCCCTATGTCGCGCTCGCCGCCTGCGGTCCCTGGGTCGTCACGCTCAAGGGCGCCGTGCTGCACGACTCCGGCGGCTACGGCATGCTCGGCTTCGGCCACGCGCCGCCGGCCGTGCTCGAGGCGATGAGCCGCCCGCAGGTCATGGCCAACGTCATGACGCCGAACGTCTCGCAGTACAAGCTCTCTCACGCACTCAAGGCCGCCATCGGCGCCGGGCGCGGCGGCTGTCCGTACACGCGCTTCCTGTGCCTGAACTCGGGTTCGGAATCGGTGTCGCTGGCCTGCCGCATCGCCGACGTCAACGCCAAGCTGCTGACCGACGCCGGCGCGCGCTACGCGGGCCGTGCGATCAAGCGTCTCGCGGTCAAGGGCGCGTTCCACGGCCGCACCGAGCGTCCGGCCGTCTATTCCGATTCCAGCCGTAAGACCTACCAGCAGCACCTCGCGAGCTTCCGCGACGAGTCGAGCCTGCTGACGGTCGATCCCTACGACGTCGCCCAGCTGCGCCAGGTCTTCGCCGACGCGGACAAGAACGGCTGGTTCATCGAGGCCATGTTCCTCGAACCCGTCATGGGCGAAGGCGACCCGGGCCGCTCGGTCACGCCGGAGTTCTACGCCGCCGCGCGCGAGCTGACCGAAAAGCACGGCTCTCTGTTCCTCGTCGATTCGATCCAGGCCGGCCTGCGCGCCCACGGCGTGCTGTCGATCATCGACTACCCGGGCTTCGAACAGCTGCCGCCGCCGGACATGGAGACCTTCTCCAAGGCGCTGAACGCCGGCCAGTACCCGCTGTCGGTGCTCGCCGTCGGCGAACGCGCCGCCGGCCTGTACAGGAAGGGCATCTACGGCAACACCATGACGACGAACCCGCGCGCGATGGACGTCGCCGTCGCGGTGCTCGGCATGCTGACGCCGGCCGTGAAGAACAACATCCGCGAGCGCGGCGCGCAGTTCGTGCGCAAGCTGGAAGCGCTAAAGGCCGAGCTGCCGGGCTACATCACCAAGGTGCAGGGCACCGGCCTGCTGTTCTCCTGCGAGCTCAGCGCCGAGTTCAAGTGCTACGGCGCGCACAGCACCGAGGAGTACCTGCGCGAGCACGGCTACGGCGTCATCCACGGCGGCACCAACTCGCTGCGCTTCACACCGCATTTCAACATCACCGAAGCCGAAGTCGACCTCGTCGTCGACGGCGTGCGCCAGGCGCTGCTGCACGGCCCGCGCAAGAGCGCCGACGCGAAAGCCGCGGCCTGAGGTTCCGAACAACGCCTGCCCGGCGCAGCCGCTCGCGACACGGCCACAGGAAGTGGCCAGCTTCGCCGGGCAGGCGTTTTTGTTCGTTCCCCGTCGTTTCGCACGGCGCCGCCGATCGGCCAGGCGGCCTCTCGTCGCGCGGCGCTCGCAACGGACCGATCGCCGTCGCCTCGGCTATGCTCGGCGCCCTGCCCCGAGTCCGTCCGCCATGAGCCTGCGCAAGAAACTCGCCGAGTTCGGCTTCGAGTCCAACGACGATTACGACTATGCGCTGCGCTGCCTGTTCGAGGCCCATCTTCCGCATCTGCGCTGCCTCAACATCGTCGGCAGCTCCGGCCGCCGCAAGACCGCGCTGGCCAACGCCCTGGGCCATGCGCTCGAATACCCGCACCTGCTCTACCACGATTTCACGAGCGCCGAGCCGCCGCCGCCGCCGATCGTGCTCAGCGAGGACGCGACGACGGCCGGCGCGCTCGAAGCGCCGCTGACGGCATTCGAACGCGGCATCAGCGAAGCCTGCGCGTATTCCGAAGGCGAACGCACCCTGCTGATCCTCGACCAGCTGCAGGCAGCCGACTTCCACGACCACATCCGCCTCTACCACTTCGTGCAGACGTGCGAATGGACGTCGCCGCAGGGCACGGGCGTGGCCAATCCGCAGCATCTGCTGCTCGTGCTGATCTCCGAAGAGCCGCTGTACCACTCGCTGGCCAAGGTCAGTTTCCGCATCCATGCGGACGCGAGCCGCGGCTACCTCGACTACCGCCCGGAGGATTTCGGCCTCGACGGCAGCGCCGGCGAGTTCATGGCCGCGCTCGGCGCCGTGTTCGCGGCGGTCGGCTGCAGCCCGACCGCGAGCGAATACACGCGCATCCTCGCCGACGTGCATCAGCGTGTGCGTACCGAAGAACAATTGCGCCAGTCGCTGTTCGGCTGGATGGAAAACCTCGACCGCACCGCGCTGCATGCGCCGCCGTTGCAGCCGCTGGTCGCCGCGGCCGCCCAGGCCATCAACCGCTATCTCGGCATCGAGGAAATCGAGATCGGCAGCTGAGATTTCGAGGCAGACCGTGTAGTCCGGTCTGCGTGCGGCGACCGCCCGTCGCGTGCATCCGCGCGTGCGTGCCGGAGATTTTCCGGCGCCGCCGCGAAGCCCGTCGAACGCAAGTGCATTCGAGCGCGATTGCAAGACCTCGCGACTACGGCCGCAGCGCTTCATCTGAGCGGCGCCGTCGGCGCCGGCGGGAGCCATCGCGCATGGCCCGCGACAGGCACGAAGCCAGCACTCGCCGCGTACGAACAACTTCAGTCCGTACATGCAACGCGATGAACCGATGTTCCGCTTGCCAGTACGAACGGCGTGTTTCCTGACGTCGGTGTTTGTCGCGCCGCCAATTCCCACTTGCGCTTGACGCCCCCGCGCCATCGCGCTCGGGCGCCGGCGAACCGCGCCTGCCACGCCTGCGTTTTCGCAGCACCGCTGTCGTACGAACCGGCGCTCAGGCCGCTGCGGCACACAGCCGCACGAAGCCTCCCGTCGCCCCCTGCGCCGCGCACGGAACCCCGAAAGCATGCCCATTCCAATTCGCATCGATCGAAAATACATTTTTATATTTTGAGTCATTTCCTCGCAATGCTGATCTACGTCCGTCCTGACTGTACGAAAGCAGCACAACAACTTTTCCGATTTCCTCATCCAGTTGTCTCGCCGCACGAACAGCAACGCGATTCCACGGCGAATACGCGTTTCCTCGGCGTTTTCTGTTGACAGCGAAATTTGTGCGTCCCATCGTTTTTTACGAAAGACATTTTTGTCACGCACTTCGCTCACGTCGCGGACCGCCACAGAGGAGACTCCATCGGAAGAACGGACTACCGCGCGACGGCGCGATACCGCTTGTCGGTCGCGAAGGTCGGCGCCAGGCGCCCATCGCAATACCCCCCTGCGTCCCGCCTGCGCCTCCTTCGCGTCCGACGTCGTCGGCCGCATCGCGATCACTCACCGGCTTGCCGCCGACGGACGCCCAGGGACGGCCGTGCAGCAGCACCGGATTGCCACGCACGATCAGACAGGGAGAAATTCCTATGCAATGCATCCGTTCCGCGCTGCGCCGCTGGCTCAGCGCTTCCGCGTTCGCCGTGACGCTGCTGTTCGCCGGCGGCGCCCGGGCCGAGTCCACGGACCCGGGCCTGCCGGAGCTCGCCGCTCCGGTCGACGATTCGCTGAGCACCGTCGGCCAGTACTACCCGATCCTCTGCAACACCTGCGTGTCGACCAGCGACTACATCAACAAGGCCGTCACGCAGTACCCGCGCGTGCGCCAGAGCGTCGCCTTCGTCTACAACCTCACGAACGGACAGATCCGCAGCATCGCGCTGGACTGGAACAGCGAGCTCTATTTCCAGGCGGGCGGCTACGAAGTTCCGACGGCCCAGCGCCTGATCGACTACATGCGGACGGTCAGCGACCTGTATCGGCGCAACGGCAACAGCCTGAGTTTCACGACGATCATCCGCGCCGACGGCTCGGTGTATCTGAAGTTTCCGTCGGGCGCCACGGTCGAGCTGCGCGCCGGCAGCCCACGCACGATTCCGAGTTCGATGGACCCGACCGTGAACGCGATGAAATCGCCGGAGCCGGTCGTCAACGAGCAGGTCACGCCGGGCCGCGGCAGTCCGATCGACCTGCGCGGCTACAACTTCGGGCCCTACTTCGGCAACGTCTACCCCAACTATCCGGCCACGAGCTACGACCTCGCGTTCAGCGACCAGCCCGGCAGCATCGACGCGTTCGTCTACGACTACTTCTCGACCCTGGGCCAGACACCCGGCTTCATCTTCGATCCCGACTCGATGGCGAACATCGACGGCGCGTCGCGGCTGACCCAGCAGGTCACCGGCCAGGTCACGGTGTTCGTGCCGATGAAGGACGGCGGCTATGCGAAGGTGCGCTACGACACGAGCAGCGGCGACGTGATGCTGCGCCAGGTCGTCGACCCGAGCGGCATCGTGCTGCCGACCGGCTACGGCAACGCGCTCCAGTTCTATGCCGACCGCAGCTGGTTCCTCGGCTCGAACGCGGCCGTCGCGGTCCAGTCGTTCGAGGACTGGGCGGCGCGCTACGGCATCGACGTGCTCGTGCTCAACGCGGGCTGGGGCAGCGGCGGGCGCGTGACCTGCATCAGCCGCAGCGTCACCGAAGTCACCTGCACGATACAACCGAACTGAACGCGCGCCGCGCGGGTACGGACCACGCGTCCGTCCCGCGCGGCCCGCGCCGGCGGCGCGGCCGGTCGGGCGAGC
>NZ_JANFVR010000100.1 GCF_024609805.1 Tahibacter caeni
TCCGATCTCTGTGTGCGCCGCGACGAGCAGCGGCGCGCAGCGGGCTGTCGCCGCGCGCGCCGCGGCTGCTACAGTCGGCGCGGACGGCGCCGACCGAGCGCCGGCACCGCGCTTCCGCGCAACGGGTCAGAGAGAGCCAGCCGTGGAAGCAGACACCGCGATTCGCCTGCTGAGCGTCGAAGACCATCCGGTCTTCCGCGAAGGGCTGGGAACGATCATCGCGTCGCAGCCGGACATGCGGCTCGTCGCGCAGGCCGGCAGCGGCACCGAGGCCGTCGAGATGTTTCGCCGGCACCGGCCCGACGTCACCCTGATGGACCTGCGCCTGCCCGGCACGAACGGCACCGACACGCTGATCGCGCTGCGCGGCGAGTTTCCCGACGCGCGCGTGATCATGCTCACGACGTCGGATTCCGACGGCGAGATCCGGCGCGCGATGCGGGCCGGCGCCGCGGCCTACGTGCTCAAGAGCATGCCGAAGGACCAGCTGCTCGACACGATCCGCTCGGTCCACCGCGGCCGGCGTCTCGTGCCGCCGGAGGTCGCCGCGCGGATCGCCGAGCATCTCGCCGACGACGATCTCACGCCGCGCGAGCTCGACGTCCTGGCGCTGATCCGCGACGGCCGGCGCAACAAGCAGATCGCCGACGCGCTCGGCATCTCCGAGACGACGGTCAATTTCCACATCCGGAACCTCGTCGACAAGCTCCAGGCCAGCGACCGCACGCACGCCGTCGTCATCGCGCTGCGTCGCGGACTGCTGCAGATCTGATTCGCGGGCAGACGTCCTGCCTCCACCCACCGATGCCGGAGACCGCAATGACCCAGCGAGCAGACGGCGCAGCGAGGCGGGACGAGCTCCTGCAGTGCCGGAGCGCCGACAGCCGACGAGTGAACCGGCTCGCTGCCCGGCTGCTGGCGATCGGGTTCTGCGTCGTCGCGCTGCCCGGCGTCGCATCGCCGGCGCATGCGCTCGATCCGGCTCGGGCCGTGTCGCAGTACGGCCACAACGCCTGGCGGGTCCGCGACGGCGCGCTGCCGGGCCCCGCGTATCCGATCGCGCAGACGGCCGACGGCTATCTTTGGATCGGTACCCAGGCCGGCGTCGTGCGTTTCGACGGCGTGCGTTTCGTGCCGCTGCGCGCGCGGGACGGCACGACATTGCCGGATTCGTTCATCACGTCGCTGCGCGCGGCGCGGGACGGCAGCCTCTGGATCGGCACGCGCCGCAGCCTGGCCCGCTGGAACGACGGCGAGTTGACGCTCCATCCCGGGATCACGCTCGGCGCCCAGTCCCTGCTCGAGGATCGCGACGGCGCGATCTGGTTCGCGACCGTGCGCGGAGCGACGAAGCAGCCGGTCTGCCGGCTGCGGGCCGGCGAACTCGTCTGCTTCGGCGAAGAGGCCGGACTGAAGATGCCCGCGGGAGGCTGCTGCATCGGCACCCTGATCGGGGACGCCGACGGCGGTTTCCTGATCAGCACCGATCTGGCCGTGCTGCGCTGGAAGCCGGGGCAGGCGAGCGTGACGCTGCCGGTCGACGCAAAGGCCAAGGCCGGCATTCCCGGCGTGATCATCCTCGCGGGCGCGCCGCAGACCTGGGTCGGCGTCGATGCGCGCGGCAGCGGCCTCGGATTGCTGCGGGTCGACGGCGATGCGATAGCGCCGTTCACCACGCTGCAGCTCGACGGCGGCACGATCGCGGTCCAGGCGCTGTTCGTCGATCGCGCAGGATCGCTGTGGATCGGTACCCTGGACGACGGCATCTATCGCCTGCGCGGCGACCGCGTCGACCACTACCGCGCGGCCGACGGCCTGTCGGCAGATGCGGTGTACTGGTTCTTCGAGGACCGCGAAGGCAATCTCTGGGTCTCCACGGCCGAAGGCGTCGACCGGTTCCGCGATCTGCCGGTGACGACGATTTCCAAGCGCGAAGGACTCAGCGCCTACGAAGTCGACAGCGTCCTGGCCGCGAGCGACGGAACGATCTGGGCCGGCACCACCGAATCGCTCGATGCGATCCGCGACGGCGTCGTGCGGTCGATCCGTGCCGGCGAAGGGCTGCCCGGGCATCAGGTCACCTCGCTGCTCGAGGACCACGCGGGCCGGCTCTGGGTCGGCATCGACCAGGGCCTGTGGATCTACGCGGACGGCACGTTCAGGCCCGTGCCCGGATTCGACGGAGAGCCGCTCGGGTTCGTCGCGAGCCTCGCCGAAGACGCCGCGCACACGGTCTGGGCCCGCACGCGCAAGGGGCTGGTCCGCATCGACGGGCAGACCGCGCACGAACCGATGACGATGCCGCCGGTAGTGCTCGCGGCGGATCCGCAGTCGGGCCTGTGGCTCGGGCGCGCGGACGGCGACCTCGCACGTCTGCGCGACGGCCGGCTCGAGGTGATTCCCGGCGGGATCAACAAGGGCAGGCTGCTGCAGCTGCTCGTCACGGCCGAGGGCTGGGTGCTCGGCGCGGGCGAGGCCGGGCTGCTCGGCTACCGGGACGGTCGCCAGGCGCTGCTGACAGCGCGGGACGGGCTGCCGTGCGACAGCCTGTACGCGCTGGTGTTCGACGACGATGGAGCATTATGGATTTCATCACAATGCGGCATCATTGCGATCGACGCCGCGCAGCTGCGCGCCTGGTGGGAGCGTCCCGGCACGCGCGTGCATCCACGCCTGTTCGATGCGCTGGACGGAGCGCGCCCGGGCCGGGCGCCGTTCATCGCCGCGGCCCGGGCGCGCGACGGAACGATCTGGTTCGCCAATGCCGTGGCGCTCGAGTCGGTGGATCCGGCCGTCGCGCGCCGGTCGCCGCCGCCGCCGGCGGTCCGGATCGAGGAAATCATCGCCGACCGCCGCGCCCACGCGCCGCGCGACGGACTCGCGATCGCGGCGAATCCGCGCGACGTCGAGATCGACTACACCGCGCTGGCCCTGGCCGTCCCGCAGCGGACGAACTTCCGTCATCGGCTCGACGGCCGCGACGAGGACTGGCAGGAAGCGGGCACGCGGCGCCAGGCGTTCTACTCGGACCTTCCGCCGGGCGACTATCGTTTCCGCGTCGCGGCGCGCAGCGGCGACGGCGCCTGGAGCGAGGACGGCGCGGCCGTGCGGTTCACTGTCGCGGCGGCCTGGTATCAGACGTTCGCCTTCCGGGCCGCCGTCGCCGTTGCCGCGCTGCTCGCCGCCGCGGCGATGTACCGGCTGCGCGTCCGCCGCATCGCCGCGCAGATGCGCCGGCGTTTCGACGAGCGGCTCGAGGAGCGCACGCGGCTCGCGCGGGAACTCCACGACACCCTGCTGCAGACGATCCAGGGCAGCAAGATGGTCGCCGACGACGCGCTCGATACGGCCACCGACCTCGCGGGCCTGCGCGGGAAGATGGAGCGGCTTTCGGAATGGCTCGCGCAGGCGGTGCACGAAGGGCGCGCCGCACTCGCCGCGCTGCGCGTCACGACCACGCAGAGCAGCGATCTCGCCGAGCGACTGGCACGTGCCGCCGAGGAGTGCGCGCCGCCTCACGGCCTGGACGTGGCCCTGTCGGTTCACGGCGATGCCAGGGAGCTGCATCCGATCGTGCGCGACGAGGTCTGCCGCATCGGGTTCGAGGCGATACGCAACGCCTGCGCGCATTCGTCCGGTGCGCGACTGCAGGTCGCGCTGTCGTACGCGCGCGATCTGACGCTCGAGGTCCGGGACGACGGGCGCGGCTTCGATCCGGCCGCGATCGAGGATCTCGCCGGACACTACGGGGTCCGCGGCATGCGCGAGCGCGCGCAGCGCATCGGCGGCACGCTCGCGATAACGAGCGCGCCGGGAACGGGCACCGAAGTTGCGCTCGCCGTTCCGGGCAAGGCCGCGTATCGCGACGCGGCGGCTCCACGGTCCGTGCTTGCCGGGTTCCGCCGGCGGTCCGGTCGCGACGACGGCATCGATCGCGCGTGACCGACGCCCTGTAGAAAACTGCAGGGAGCATCCTGGGGATACCGGCGTGGGAGGCAGCCGGCGGCGATCGTAGCGTGAGGCGGCCGATCCGATGGAGCTGCCGTATGAATTCTCCCGCCGTCGCCGTTGCCGGACATGCGGCCGTGCCTTGCGCATGCCGCCTGCGCGGAGGCCTCAGCCGCCGCGCGCTGTCGCGCACGCTCGAGCTGATCGAGCGGCGCCTGAGCGAACGCCTCACGTTGACCGAACTCGCGCGCGCGGCGTCGGTCAGCCGCTTCCATTTCGCGCGCATGTTCCGCGTGAGTACCGGCTGCAGCCCGATGGGCTACGTGCTCCGGGCGCGGATCGAACGCGGCAAGCAGCTGCTGCTGCAGGGTAGCCGCAACGTCGCGGATACGGCCGCGGCGCTCGGCTTCTGCGACCAGAGCCATTTCTCGCGCCGCTTCAAGCAGGTCACGGGAATGTCGCCGCGCGATTTCGCAGAAGTTCACGGCGCCGATGTGCGTGGCGCCGCCTCGGTCGCGCCGCCCGTTTCCGGCGTGATGCGCTCCGCGTGAGGAAAGATGCGCGCCGGCGGCGAGACCGGCGCGCATCCGGTTCGCGATCCTGTTTCCCGGCGAACTGCGAATAGCCAAATCCAGCCGAACCCATCGAAGGCCTGCGGCGGCCCGGCGGCACCCGAGAACCGAATCATGACCCGACGACGTTAGCGACACGCATCCGTGGCGCGCTCCTGCCGGTCCGCGCGCGGCAGCACGTCGGGAATCGACGTGCCCTCCGTGACATAGCTCGTCGTGGAAACCGACCACAACGAATTCCGCATCGTCTTTCCGACGTGCGGGAGCGGCAACCGGCGCCTGAGACGGATTCCGAAGAGCCGCGCCGCAGTCGACCGCTCCGGAGCGTGCCGTACCGGGCGGCGGCGCAGTCGTGCCGCCGCACCGGCCGCGCCGCTCAGTTCCGGTCGAGGAAGTCGACGAGCGCCGGGATCACCTGGGCCGGGGCTTCTTCGAGGAGCCAGTGGCCCGAGTTTTCGATCACGCGCCCGTCCACGTTCGAGTCGACGAGGCGCGCCTGGTCGATCAGGAACGTGCCCGAGGCCTTGCCGCCGGTCAGGACCAGCATCGGCGTCGTCAGCCGCGTCCGGGCGAACCCGGCGAAATCCGCCGCGTCCTGCTCGAACGCCTTGAAGTACTCGAAACCCGCATGGATGCCGCCGGGTTGCGCATAGGCCGCGGCGTAGTAGCGGCGGTCCGCCTCGGGAATCGAGTGGTCGCGATCGGCCGCGAAGTCGTTCCAGAAATGCTCGAAATAGATGCGCTCGCGTCCGGCCACGAGCTTCTCGGGCACTTCGCCGTGGAAATGGAAGTGCCACAGATCGCGCAGCAGCCAGACCTTGGTCCAGTCGCCGACGCCGGGCAGGAACGCGTCCATGAGCACGACGCTCTCGACCTCGTCCGGATACTGCGCGGCGTAGGCGTAGGCCACCATCAGGCCGATGTCGTGGCCGACCACTTTCACTTTCGGATAGCCGAGCGACTTCACGAGCGCGTGGACGTCCTGGGCGAGCGTCTTCTTGTCGTAGCCGCTTTCGGGCTTGTCCGAGCCCCCGGCGCCGCGCAGATCGGGAGCGATGACGACGCGGCGATCGTCGAGCTTCGCAATGAGCGGCAGCCACATGTGGCTGGTCTGCGTATAGCCGTGCAGCAGCAGGACCGGCGTCTGCCGGCCCTTGCCCGAATAGAGGTATTCCAGCTTGATCCCGTCGACCGTGGCGCTGCGCGTCTCGACCGCGGCCCCGGCCGCGCTCGCGGTGATTCCGAGTGCGGCAGCGGCCGTGACGGCGGCGGCCCGGCGAACGACCTTCGTGATTGCATTCATGATGTGCTCCGCGTGATGAAGGATCCGCGCGGCGACGGGCGCCGCCGCGCGGTGAAGTCAGCGCGTCTCCTCACGCAGGCGCGGCCGCGCGAAGACCGTCGAACGGCCAACGCCGCGGCGGCGCAAGGAATCGCAACTGCCGGCCGACTGTGCACGCCCGCGACGGCGGCGCCTTGAATGCGCGTGCGGCTTTCGGCCCGGTGCGGAAAACGGCTCACGGATCAGGCTGCTTCGCAGCCGCCCACGCGAAACGGCGCGCCGGGGGATCACGGGGAGGCCATGAAAATTTCTGATGGCCAGATAAAGGAATTTATTGCGTCAACGTATAGAAAATAAGTTTGGAAATATTTCCAATGGTTGCGATCGGGCGTATCGTGCGGCGGACCGATCACCCACGGGAGAACCTCCATGCAGGCCGGATCGCAGTCGCAGTGGTTGCGCGCGTCGCTCGTCGCCGGTTGTCTGAGCGTATGCGGTGCAATGTGGACAGGGCCGGCGCGGGCCGGTGCGGACGAACCCATCGCCTACATCGGCCACGGCGCCTTCTTCGAGGCGTCCGGCCGGCAGATCACGCCGACCCAGCAGTTCGTCGCCGAGGCCCAGGCCTGGTACCGCACCGACCTGTCGCGGCGCCTCGACGAAGCCAAGACGTTCGACTTCGCGCTGTTCGAGCGCGACCTGTTCGACGGCGTGCCGCCGCAGGGCCAGGCGCGCCTCGCCTTCGAGCAGCGCGCGCTCGAATGGCTGTATGCGAATTCGGAGCGTCGGAAGAACGACGACCGTACGCTCGGCAAGCTGCGCGCGCTCGATTTTGCGCTGACGTTCGAGATGCGCGAACGCCTCGACACGAAGGATGTCGGGCAGGGCGTGCCGTTCGTGCTGCCGCCGCCGCTCGCGAAGAAGCTTGCTGCAGTTCGCGCGCGGCAGGCGCAGGGCGAGGGCGGCGTCAAGACGGCGACGCTCAATTCGGGCGTAGCCTACACGAACGAATGCATCGCCGCGGGCGTGCCGATTCCTCCGTCGATCGGCGTCATGGATCCGGCCGGGCTGGCGGGGTGGAAGTCGCAGGGCTTCATTCCGCAGGCGCTGCAGTTCATCGTCGGCACGCCGGCCGAGCTGCGCACGTACCGCAGCACCTCGCCGCTCGGCATGTGCTATGCGCTGCCGCGCTATTCGAACAATGCGATGACGACGGTCGCGCTCGACGGCGTGATCTGCCTCAGCGAAGTGACGTCGAAGGTCTGCATCTGGGACAACCAGATGTCCGGTACGACGTTCTCGTTCGCCGCCGGCGCGCAGATCCCGATCGGCGCGCCGAACCTGTCGGTCGATCCGCTAGGCCGTTATCAAGCGGGCGGCAACGAGCTGCTCGGCGGCCAGGGCGGCATCTGCACCGACTGCCACGCCGGCGAGAACCCGTTCATCACGCATCCGAAGGCGAACCTCGGCGCCTACCTCTGGGAGAACCTCTGGCAGGTGCAGAGCCTGCCGACGTTCGCGCCGAACCGCTACGATCCGCTCGTGCCGGCGAGCTGGCCGCAGAACCAGTTCTCGCAGACGTTCGCGAGCGTGCCCGGCGTCTGCAGCGGCTGCCACGTCAAGTTCAGCGCCGGCCGCTTCCCGCACCTGTCGAACCAGCTGCCCGGCTATTGCGGCACGATCCTGCCGGGCGGGTACAACACGACGATGCCGCCCGGCGTGCCGGGCACGCAGGTCGCCGCCGCCTCGGCGTTCCGCAACGCCTACTGCTATGCGCCGCCGGACAACACGACGGCCGACGCCGGCGATCCGCACATCACGACGACGAACGGCATCAGCTACGACTTCCAGGCAGCCGGCGAATTCGTCGTGCTGACGAACGACGACACCGGCTTCGAGGTGCAGAGCCGCCAGTCGCCGGTGCAGACGACGTTCATCCCGCCGCCGAACCCGTACACGGGCCTGCAGAGCTGCGTCGCGCTGAACACGGCGGTCGCCGCGCGCGTCAACACGCACCGCGTGACCTACCAGCCGACGCGCACGAGCTCCGGCAAGGAAGAAATGCAGCTGCGCATCGACGGACGCGTGACGGCGCTGACCGCGACGCCGATTCCGCTCGGCGGCGGCGCCTACGTCGCGCTCGCGGCCGCCGGCGGCGGCATGCACGTCGTGTTCTCCGACGGCAGCGATCTCGTCGCGACGCCGCGCTTCTGGACCTCGCAGGGCTACTGGTACATCGACATCGACATCACGAACACGCCGGCGCGGGAAGGCATCGCCGGTCACGTGCTCGCCGGCGACTGGTTGCCGCGCGCGCCCGACGGTTCGTCGTTCGGTCCGATGCCGGGCCCGCTCGCGACGCGCCACGTCGTGCTGAACCAGACCTTCGCCGACGCCTGGCGCGTCACCTCCGCGACGAGCCTGTTCGACTACGCGGCCGGCACGTCGACGGCGAACTTCACCGACCGCAACTGGCCGACGCCGCCGGGACAGCCCTGCCGCACGCAGCTGCCGCCGGTGCGTCCGCCGCTGACGACGATGCAGCCGCAGCTCGCCGAGCTCGCCTGCCGCGCCGTCGAGAACGAAACGAAACACGCGCACTGCGTATTCGACGTCACCGTGACCGGCGACGCCGACTTCGCGCGCGGCTACCTGCCGGCCGGCGGCACGGCGGCCGATCCGGCGCAGCCCGTCGCGAAGGAACGCTGAGCGGGCAGGGGCACGCGAGGTGTCGGCCGGCCGCTGCCGGCCGGCGCCTCGTCGCTGCGGAGTGGATCGCTGCGCCGCTCAGAACGTGATCTGCACCGACGGCGCGCTGCGCTCGGCCTCGCCGTGAAAGACCGCTTCGATGTTGTTGCCATCCGGATCGAGCACGAATGCCGCGTAGTAGCCGGGGTGGTAGTCGCGCTCGCCGGGCGCGCCGTTGTCGGTTCCGCCGTTCTTCAGCGCGGCGGCATGGAACGCTTCGACGGCGTCGCGGTTCTTCGCCTGGAACGCCAGATGATGACGGCCGGTCAGCTTGCCCTGCGCGGCCTGGCTGTCGCGCGTCGACACGAACAGTTCGTCCGCCCAGAAGAAGTCCGGGCCCGTGCCGCCCATCGGAATTCCGAGGACATCGAAGATCGCGGCGTAGAACGTCCGCGAGGCGGAGAGATCGCTGACCACGAGCTGGATGTGGTCGATCAGGCGACCGCGATGGACTTGCCGGGTTTCCATGGTGATTCCGTCCTGTCGTTGCGGAACGATGAGCCGCCGCACTGCGACCGGCGCGCGCGCCGCATGATGCGGCGGCGGCCGTGAGCGTCCGGTGGACGACGCGCGCGGCCGGACCGGCCGTTCGGCGGATCAGGCCCGATCCGGGCCGGAGCTTCGCCGTTTCCGGCCGCGCAGCCGTTCGCGGATCGACGGGCGGTATTTGACGATGCACCAGAGCGCGCGCACGCCGTCTTTCCAGCCGATCTTCTTGCCGTCCGCATGACTGCGGCCGCGGTAGGAGATACCGACCTCGACGATGCGGCATCCGCTGCCGGCGAGCTTGGCGGTGACTTCGGGCTCGAAGCCGAAGCGGTCTTCCTCGATTCGCAGTGCCTGGACGATCTCGCGGCGGAACACCTTGTAGCAGGTCTCCATGTCGGTGAGCCGCAGGCCGGTGAACAGGTTCGACAGCTGCGTGAGCAGCTTGTTGGCGAACCATTGCCGCAACAGCATTCGCGGCGGCCGCGCGCCGCCGAAGCGCGAGCCGAACACGACGTCGGCTCGCCCTGCCAGTATGGGCTCGACGAGCAGCGGGTATTCGTCCGGGTCGTATTCGAGGTCGGCGTCCTGGACGATCACGATGTCGCCGGTCGCGGCGCTTATGCCGGTGCGCAGCGCCGCGCCTTTGCCCCGGTTGACCTCGTGGTAGAGGATCCGCTGCACGAGCGGCGCGATCTGCGTTTCGAGGATCGCGCGCGTCCCGTCGCGCGAGCAGTCGTCCACGACGATGATTTCCGCGGGCGCGGCGGGCGAGGCGCGCACGGCGTCGACGAGCGCGCGGATCGTACGCGCCTCGTTGTAGCAGGGAATCACGACGGTCAGTTTCACCGGCGGCATTCCTGCGGTCCTCCATGTCGCATCGGCATCGTCGTTCATCCGCTCAGCATCACGAGGCCGACCAGCGCGAACAGCCAGCGGTAACGCCGCTGCATCCAGACCGCGGTGTCGAAATCCAGTCCGCGCCGCAGCGCCTGCATCGACCACGCGAGATGCAGCAGCCAGGCGACGGGGCTCCCGAGCAACGGCCGCGGCAGCACCCCGCAAGCGGCGAGACCCGTGAGCAGCGCGTAGGCCGCCGTGAACGTGAGCAGGCTCGCAAGGAATGCCTGTCTGCGGCCGAACGCGACGGCGTTCGTGCGTATGCCGTTGGCGCGGTCGCCGTCGTAGTCGCGCACTTCCTGGTTCAGATGGCCGGCGGCGAACACGAGGCCGAAGAACAGGCCGATGCCGATGCCGTTCGCGTCGAGCGGATGGGCGAGGGTGTAGCCGAGCAGGAAGTGCAGGGTCCCGCCGACCAGATGATTGACCGACGCGGCGATCGGCGTGCTCTTGCCGAGCACCGGCGAGGCCGAATACAGGAAACCGAGCGCGGCGATCGCGCCGCCGAACAGCAGCGCCGCCGGACCGGCCAGGGAGAACGCGGCGATCGCGAGCACGAGCAGGACGATCGCGGTGCCGGCGACTTCACGCCGCGTGATGCCGTGACGGCTGAACACCTGCGGCGCGCGCAGCGGATCGCGCAGGTCGCCTTCGCAGCCGGCCCAGTCGTTGAAGACGAAGATGTGCGCGGTCAGCGCGCAACTGCCGAGCGCGAGCAGCGCCGGCGCGACGAGGCCGTCGCGCTCGATGCGATAGCCGCCGAGGACGACGCCGAGGACCGGCGAGGCCTGCAGCGCGGCCACTTCGAGTGCCCGTGTGGCGGCGAAGTGCCGCAGGATGCGCCCGTACCGGCGCAGCGCCGGCGCCGTCATGGCGCGGCCGGCGGCGCGGCGTCGCTGCCGGCAGTCTCGAACAGCCGCAGCCACAGCGCGTAGCCGACGTCTTCGGACCAGTAATACCGCCGCACCGTCGCGCTGAGATCGTTGTGGTACAGCAGCGGCGGCGTGCGGCGCAGCAATGCGAAGTCGTCGGCGCCGAGTTGCGCGAGCACGCGGCGCGCGGCCCGCCGCGCCGCGTCGTCGCCGGGCGACCCGGCGGCATCGACGAGCCGCTGCACTGCCTCGCTCCAGATCGCCTGTCCTTCGACGGGCAGCGCGAGCCGCTCGACCGGCAGCGGCAGCGGACAGCCGCTGCGGTCGAGCTCGGCCACGCGCAGGTACGGCAGCAGCGCCGACTTGGCGTAGTAGACCCAGATGTCCTCGTCGCGGAACGACCGCTGCAGGCTGCCGCAGAGCGCTTGCGCGGCCGGCGGATCGAGCTCGCGCAGCATCAGGTAGACGTGCAGCTGGATTGCGATGTCGGTCGGGTTCGGATCGCTGCCGGGATCGAGGCAGCGATAGTGCTTTCGCGGCGCGAGCCAGGTGCGGTAGAAACCCCTCGCGTCGCGGTAGCGCGCGAGCTGGTCGAGCATGGGCTGCCGGCGCGGATCGTCCGTGCCGGGGCCGGCGATGCGCCAGACCAGTGCCGTGTCGTCGGCGTCCGGCGTGATCGCGCAGCCGAGCGTGCCTATCGCCGGTCCGTCCGGCAGTCCGTGATAACGCACGAGGCCGTTCGCTTCGATCTGCGCGGCGAGGTGGCCGCGTGCGCGATCGAGCGCGGCGTCGAGTTCGTGCCGATGCGCGAGCGGCGCGAGCAGGTCCACGAGGGTCGAGGTCAGGAACGTGTTGAGCTCGGGCTGCGGATTCTCGTAGCGAGGACCCGTCGTGTGCGCCGTGAGCCAGGCGCCGTAGGCGGTCTGGTGTTCGCGCAGCAACGCCGAAGCACGCGTGGCCATCGCCTCGAGCGCCGCGGCCGTCGGCGGCGGCGAGTCCGGCGAGTCCGGCACGGCGGTCGCAGGCGACTGCGGGCGAACGATCACGCGCTGCTCGCGGACGATGCGGAAGTCGCTGCGCGGCTCGACGCGGACCGCGAGCTGCAGCACCCGCTCGCCGCCGCCGACACCCCAGAGATTGGCGCTGATCCGCCAGCCCGTCGGCGCGTTCGTGCCCAGGGCCGCGTCGACGTCGGGCCGCGGCAGGAACTGCGTCGTCGCGCCGGCGACGAGACCGTCGACGAGCAGCAGCAGCTGGGCCGGCGAGCGCAGGCAGGCGAACGCCCAGCCTTCGAGCACCGCGCCGGCCTCGAGCTCGGGCAGCGTGCCGGCCGTCGGCAGTCGCGTCGGACCGATCCGGTCGATCGTGCCCTTCGCATCGCAGAGCAGTTCGCCGGGCGCGGGCGGATGGCGCAGCTCGACCAGATACGGAATGTTCGCCGGATCCCAGGCGCCGCGCAGCGAGGCCGGGTCGCCGGCGAACAGGCGTTCGTCGCTGGTCCTCGTGTACCAGAACGCACCGACCGCCTGCACGCCGATCGAGAACGCGACCGCCGCGACGAACACGCCGCGCGCGATCGGGCGCAGCGCGAGCGGTGCCGGCGCGAGCAGCCAGATCAGCACGGGCAGGACATCGGTGAGCCAGCGCGCTCCCCACGACGCGCCGGCGCGCCAGTCGCCGTGAGCATAGAGCAGGAGCTGGCCGACGACGGCCAGGGCCAGCGCCGCGGCGAGCACCCGCGTTTCGGGCGAACGCAGACGCCGGACCAGTCCGACGGCGACGAACGCGAGGAACGGCGAGAAGACCAGCAGTCCGCGCGCCGGACTGACCAGCAGCCCGGCCAGCCCCGACCAGCCGCTCTGGAAGAAATTCACGGGCGGCTTCACGACGCCGTAGCCGCCGGCGAGATGGCCGAGGA
Organism: Tahibacter caeni; assembly: GCF_024609805.1. Classification (GTDB taxonomy): domain Bacteria; phylum Pseudomonadota; class Gammaproteobacteria; order Xanthomonadales; family Rhodanobacteraceae; genus Tahibacter; species Tahibacter caeni. The sequence continues at coordinate 12,727 of NZ_JANFVR010000100.1, forward strand.
AGCCCAGGTTGTAGTACAGCAGCGCCGCGAGCGGAACCGCGGCGCCGGCGATCAGCCATCGCGTGCTGCGCCAGTCGCGCCAGAGCACGAAGAAGCCGATGGCTGCGGCGATCAGCGCGTCCGGCGGACGGTTGGCCGCCGCGAGCACGCAGACCGCGCCGAGCAGCGCGAGCCGCGCGGCATTCGCCGGCGCGAGGACCAGCAGCAGCGCGAGCGCGATCAGGAGCTCGCCGGTGCCGTGCTGCCACAGCGCCTGGCTCGAGATCATCCAGGTGTTGGTGCCGAACGCGAACGCGAGCGCGAGCGGCAGGCACCAGCGGTTGCCCTCGCGGCGCAGCAGCAGGAACACGAGCACGCTCGCGGCCGCGGCGAGCAGCGACGCGGCGAGCTTCTCCATCCACTCCGCGACCCGGTCGACCTGCGGCTGCTCCCAGCCCTGCGCGTCGAGCCAGCGGACCGCAGGCAGGTACAGCGGCGCGACGAGCAGCGGCGTCACGACCGGATAGAACGAGGCCAGCTCGTGTTCGCGCGTACGGATCAGCCAATAGGCGGTCGGCTCGAAGTGGACGGCGGCGCCCGCGTCGTTCGCCGGCCGGTAGCGCGGCAGCGCCATCGGGTGGCCGTGCGCGAACCAGCGCGCCTGCGCAGCGGGCTCTAGCGTGCCGTCGTGCCAGAGCAGCAGCGGCAGGTAGCGTGCGGACACGGTGTCGCCGGCGCCGATCACGCGCAGGTTCGCGTTGTAGATCAGGAAACAGGCCAGGGCCAGGAGCAGCGGCGCGAGCACGGAGCGCAGGCGCGAGCGGCGCGGATGTCGCACGGCGTTGGTCATGGGACGCGAGGGAACATGCGCGCAAGCTTAGCGGATCGACAGCGTCCGGTGGCCTTGGTATGTTGGTCGCTTCGCCGCGAAACGGGGCAGGGACGGTGTCCTGTCCGGTAGATGCAGTGACGAAATTTCGGAGGGGGTTCGCCTCGGGAGCAGCGCGGGACGACACGCGGCGGCGCTACGGCGGCGCAGCGTCAGCGACATACCGGGCAGAGGCCCCGAAATCATTCAATGGCCATTGGCGGAACGGGACAGTAGATGCGGGCTGGCGGGCAGAGAACGCTGGTGACGGGCGGCGCCGGTTTTCTTGGATCCCACTTGTGCGATGCCCTGATCCGGCGCGGCGACGACGTCCTTTGCGTGGACAACTTTCACACCGGCACGCGCGACAACATCGCGTCGCTGCTCGGGCATCCGCGCTTCGCCTTGCTGCAGCACGACGTCACCTCGCCGCTCGACGTCGAGGTCGACCGCATCTTCAATCTCGCGTGCCCGGCGTCGCCGGTGCATTACCAGCGCGATCCGGTGCGGACGATGCGCACCTGCGTGCTCGGCGCGATGAATCTGCTCGCGCTCGCCGAACGCCGGCGCGCGCGCATCCTGCAGGCGTCGACGAGCGAGGTCTACGGGGATCCGGAAGTCCATCCGCAGCCCGAGAGCTATGCGGGCCGGGTCAACCCGATCGGTCCGCGCAGCTGCTACAACGAAGGCAAGCGCTGCGCCGAGACCCTGTTCTTCGACTATCGCCGGCAGCACGGCCTCGACATCAAGGTGGTGCGGATCTTCAACACCTACGGTCCGCGCATGGTCGTCGACGACGGCCGCGTCATCGGCAATTTCATCAATCAGGCGCTGCGCGGCGAGGACGTCACCGTCTACGGCGACGGCAGCCAGACGCGTTCGTTCTGTTACGTCGACGACCTGATCGACGGCCTGCTCGCGGCGATGGAGTCGCCGGCCGGCTTCGCCGGGCCGGTCAACCTCGGCAATCCCGACGAACTGAGCATGCGCGAGCTCGCCGAGCGCGTGCTGCGGCTCAGCGGCAGCCGCTCGCGGATGGTCCACCGGCCGCTGCCGCCCGACGATCCGAAGGTGCGCCGGCCGGACATCGCGCTCGCGCAACGGACCCTGGGCTGGGAGCCCAGGGTGTCGCTCGATGACGGACTCGGCGAGACGATCGCCTATTTTCGCGCGCTGCTGAACGCATGAGACAGGAGCGGCCGGCCGACGGGAACGCGAGAACCGCGATCATCGTCGCGGGCATGCATCGCAGCGGCACGTCGGCGACGACGCGCATCGTCAACCTGCTCGGCGCCGAGCTCGCGCGCGAGCTGATTCCGGCCGCCGTCGGCAACGAACGCGGCCATTGGGAATCGCGTGCGGTGCAGGACCTGCACAACCGCCTGCTCGCGGCGCTCGGCTCGGACCTGTATTCGCCGGTGAATTTCCCGGCGGCCTGGTTCGACAGCGCGGAAGCGCAGCCCTGGATGGACCGCATCGGCGAGCTGCTCGCGAGCGAATACGGTAACTCGAGCCGGTTCGTGATCAAGGATCCGCGCATCAGCCTGTTCCTGCCGCTGTGGTCGGAAGCGCTGCGCCGCGCCGCGATCGCGCCGCGCTTCGTGCTGCCGTTCCGCGATCCGGCCGCCGTCGCGGCCTCGCTCGAGCGGCGCGAGCGCCGGCTCGCGAGCGGCAATGCGTTGCCGCCGGCGCACGGCGTCGCCGCGTGGCTGCGCTACGTGCTCG
>NZ_JANFVR010000101.1 GCF_024609805.1 Tahibacter caeni
GCGCGCTGCGCACGCGCGCGCAGGAACTGCTCGCGCGGCTGGCTGTGCTGGCCGCCGAGCCCCAGCGGCTCGAGGCGGCCGCGCGCGAGCTCGCGTTCGGCCTCGCGCGGTTCTATGCGGGCGCGCTGCTGCTGCGCCAGGCGCAGTGGTCGCTGGACCACGATGGCGATGCGCGTCCGGCCGCGGCCGCGCGCCGCTTCGTCGCCGGCCTGCACGGCGCGCGCGACGAGGACGGCGCGGCCGACGACGATCTGCTGCTGGCCCGCGACGGCTGAGCGCGGCGGCACGTAGAATGCGTGCCGCATGAACGATCCGCTGCCGGAACACCTGGTCGGGCTCAGCAAGTTCCTGAGCCTCGTGCTGCGCCATGATCCCGCCGCGATCGGTCTCGCGCTCGATGCGAACGGCTGGACCGACATCGATACCTTGCTCGCCAGAGCCGCCGCCGCGGGCCGGCCCGTGACCCGCGCCGATTTCGACACCGTCGTCGCACTCAACGACAAGCGGCGCTTCAGCCTCAGCGAGGACGGTCGCCGCGTACGCGCGGCACAGGGCCATTCCGTCGCCGTCGATCTCGCGCTCGCCGGCGTCGTGCCGCCGGCGCTGCTGTTCCACGGCACCGCGCGGCGTTTTCTCGAAGCGATCCTGCAGCAGGGACTGACCTCGCAGAGCCGCAACCACGTGCACCTGTCGGCCGATCCGCAGACCGCGACGGCCGTCGGCCGCCGCCACGGCAGTCCGGTCGTGCTGCGCGTCGACACGGTCGCGGCCCAGGCGGCCGGCGTGCGTTTCCAGCGCGCCGACAACGGCGTCTGGCTGGCCGACCGCGTGCCGGCCGACTGCCTCGCGCTCGCCGACACGCCCGCGACCTGACGCACCGGCACTCATGCCCGGCCGTTATCGGCCGGGCAACCTGCGCAAGGCATAATTCCGCTCCGCTCTTTCCGTCGCGCCAAGGATTCCCATGCAGCACCTGACCATCGTCACCACGGGCGGCACCATCGACAAGATCTATTTCGACGACAAGTCGGAATACCAGATCGGCGCTCCGTACATCGGCGACATCCTGAGCCAGCTCGGCGTCGCGTTCACGTTCGACGTTATTCCGATCCTGCGCAAGGACAGCCTGCACATCACCGCCGACGACCGCGAGCTGATCCGGCGCACGATCGCCCAGCAGCCGCACCGCCACGTGCTCGTGACCCACGGCACCGACACCATGGTCGAGACCGCCCAGGTGCTGCTGGAGATTCCGGACAAGGTCATCGTGCTGACCGGCGCGCTGAATCCGGCGCGTTTCCAGGGCTCCGACGCGGTGTTCAACATCGGCTGCGCGGTCGGCGCGCTGCAGACCCTGCCCGACGGCGTCTATGTCGCAATGAACGGCCGCGTCTGGGATCCGCGCCACGTGCGCAAGAACCGCGCGGCGAACCGCTTCGAGGCGAACTGAACGCCCGGCTGGCCCCGAAACGAAGAAACCCCTGTCCGCGCGGGGGCGAACAGGGGGTCTCCCGTTACTGACGCCGGTCCGTGCACCGGCGACATTGCAAGGCGATGGTCGTAACGAACCACGCCGAACCGGAACGGCACACAGGGTCGCTGCGTGTGAACCGGGCTCCTCCCCTCCGAGGATGGTTGCGCGCGCAGCCTGGGCTGCCGGCGCGGTGCGGTGGGCTGCGGCACCAGTGCCGCAAGCCCGGAATAGGCCGGCGCCTGCTGCGCCGGTTGGGTCCGGAACCGCCGCCGCGGACTTGCCGCGGCGGCGATGCGTCCCGTTGCGCCTCCTTGCGCGGCCACCGGCATTCCCGCCGGTGGTTCGGCGCCGGCGTTGGGCCGGGCGCCGAAGTCAATTACTCGTAATTGAGCTCAGAACTGGATCGACCACTGGTTGATGTAGCCGGTATCGCCCGTGTAGACGTCGGTGACCTTGAGCTGCCAGGTGCCGTTGCGCGGCGAGCCCGAGGTGTTGACGCTGTAGGTCGCGATCACGTTGTCGGCGCTGTCGCTGGAGCTCGAGTTCTTCAGGCGCGTGCTCGTGCCGTTCGGCGCGATCAGGTCGATCTGCAGGTCGCCGCGATAGGTGTGGACGATGTTGACCGCCACCTGGGTCGTGGTCGAACCGTTGCCGCTCTGGCCGCTGACCGTGATCGGGCTGCTGACCGTGCTCGCATCCGGGATGTTGTAGTCGGTCGTGTTGGTGAACGGACCGCCGCTGCCGCCACCGCCGCCGGCGGCGTAGCTGCCGGTCAGGCTGACGCCCGAATACGCGCTGTAGCCGCGCAGCTTGACGTAGTAGGTGCCGGCCTGGGCCGTCGCGATCGTGCAGGTCTCGTTGTTGCCCGACAGGTACGGACGGCAGTCGTAGCTGCTCGTGGTCGGCGCCGAACCGAACTTCACGTACATGTCGGCGTCGCCGGTGCCGCCGGACATCACGAACTTCAGGTTCGTCGCGCCGGCCGGAACGACCATCGTGTAGGTGGTCTCGGAACCGGACGCGCCGGACAGGCCGGTCTTGGCCACGCCGTTGTCGAGCACCGTGCCGCCGCCACCACCGCCCGAGGTCACCGTGACCGAGCTGGTCTTGGTGTTCGTCGCGCCGCCGTTGTCGGTCACGGTCAGGGTGACCGTGTAGGTGCCGGCCGCCGAGTAGGTCTTGCTCGGATTGGCCGCGGTCGAGGTCGTGCCGTCGCCGAAGTTCCAGCTGCGCGAGGCGATCGTGCCGTCGCTGTCGGTCGAGGTGTCGGTGAAGCTCGCGGTCAGGCCGCTGGTCGTCACGCTGAAGTTCGCCGTCGGCGCGACGTTGCTGCCGCCACCGCCGCTGACCGCATTCAGGGTCTTGGTCGCGTCGATGATGCCGGTACCGCAGCCGCCGGAGCAGGAACCCGGCAGCGGCTTGGCGTTGTTCTTGATCAGCGTCTCGATCTGGTCCGGCGTCAGCGACGGGTTCTTCGAGAGCATCAGCGCGGCCAGGCCGGCCACGTGCGGCGCCGCCATCGAGGTGCCGGCGTAGAACGCGTAGGTCTCGCTGCTCTGCGTGGTCGTGCCCGAGTTCAGGGTCGACAGGATGTCGCCCGAACCGCCGCTGCCGTCGCCGCCCGGCGCCGACACGTCGATCAGCGCGCCGTAGTTGGAATAGCTCGCGCGGCTGCCGGCCTTGGTCGTCGCCGCGACCGAGATGACGCCGGCGCAGTTGCCCGGATCGAAACCCGACACGTTGGCGTTGTCGTTGCCGGCCGCGATCGCGAGCACCGTGCCGCGCGAACGCGCCGAGTTGATCGCGTTCTGTTCGGTCGTGGAGCAGGCGCCCTGGCCGCCGAGCGAGAGGTTGATGACCTTGGCCGGAGTCGCGTTCGCGGGCACGCCCGAGATGGTGCCGCCCGAGGCCCAGATCATGGCATCGGCGATGTCGGCGATGGAGCCGCCGCATTTGCCGAGCACGCGCACCGGCTGGACCTTGGCGTTGAACGCCACGCCGGCCACGCCCTTGCTGTTGTTGGCGATCGCGGCGACCGTGCCGGCGACGTGCGTGCCGTGCCAGCTCGAGTTCGAGCTGTAGCCGACGCCGCAGTCGGCGACGCTGAACCAGTCGCCTTCGTCATTCGGGTTGGAGTCGCGGCCGTTGCCGTCGCGCGCCGTGCCCGAATCGGAAATGAAGTCATAGCCCGCGACGGTCTGGCCGGCCAGATCGCTGTGCGGGGTGATGCCGGTGTCGATCACGGCGACGACGACGCCGCTGCCGGTCGCCACGTCCCAGGCCGACTGCACGTTCATGCCGCCGGTCGCGTTGAAGTAGTCCCACTGCTCGCTGTAGCGGGTGTCGTTCGGCACGAGCAGCGCATGCACGCGCTTGTTCGGCTCGACCTTGCTGACGTTCGGGTTCTTGGCCAGCTCGACCATCACGCTGTCGGCGTCGATCGCCGCGCCGGTGCGGGCGCTGGACGACGCGGCGCGAATCAGGATGCCGCCGGTGCCGAGTTCGCGCTCGATGCTCATGGTCAGGCCGAGGCTCTTGCCGACGCGCTCCGCGTCCTGGGTCGCGAGGCTCATGGCCTGCGCCGAGGCCGACTGGCTGCGACCGAGGCTGTTTTCCTGGCCGTTGTAATAGACGATGAAGCTGTCGATCTTCTCGCCGGGCGCTGCGACGGCGAAGTTGACCCGATCCGCATTGGCCGCGCGCTCGGCTGCGGTGATACCCGCGGCCTGCGCCGAAACGACTGCGCCGAGCAGAGCCAGCGCCAGTGCGCTACGACGAATACCGCGTTGCGAAGCTACTTTCACGATTGAACCCCCACCGGATTTAGGAATGAACGGCTGTTTGCCAGCCCCGTGAATCGCTCCCGTTCGCTCGCCACGCACTTCCCGCCGCGACAGCCGCCGCGGCCGTCAGGGTTTGTCGACTGTGCTGATGGACCTCGACGCCAGAGCCAGGCGCCGCCTAGCGGTCCTTGCGAGCGTGCATCCGAAACCCCCCGGTTCCGAAAACGCGGCGCAAGCTACAGTGGCCGTAACCACTCGTCAACCAAAAACGACCGCTAAGTGTTTGATCCATCACGATTTCTGATGCATTGCAACATATGTGTCCGGACAAATTAACATCATTACGAAACGCTTCGGACGTACCTGCAGACCGCGTGGATGCTGGCCTGTAGGCCATTCGTCACGCATCCGGAAAAGTGACCGAATTTGTCAGAAAGCGACGCTTTCGCGACCGGTTTCGGAGAGTGACCGATTACCGCTTCGGAGCGCGTCCGGGCGCGAGTTGCGCAAATCCGTCACACCGCGGAACGGCGCGGCACGGTGCCGGCATCCGCGCAAACCCCGACTACAGAAGGAGAATCGACAGAAAGTATCCGCCGCAAGGCGGATGCGGCTCGTTTCGGCACGGCCGATGCAGTGACGGCGGACTCGTCCGCGCCGGTTTCCGCTGCGACGGCCGCCCGGGCGCACCTGACGCAACGGCGCGGCCGGTCAGGAAAGCCAGCAGCAACGACGCCGACGGCAGACGTGGCCGCGCGCTGCACGGCATCCAGGGGCTCGCCAACGTGAAATGCATCGCGACGTCAGGATCGTTCCTGAGAGGTTCCGCCGCCGACATCGGCGCCGCGGAGCCCACGCCGTGGCCCGGATCGCGCAATGCCGGACCGCGAATTCCGCGAAACGGGCACCCCTACACGGTCGCGCGCACGCACGGCAACGAAGAACGCGAGCCTGGAAACTGGCGCATTGTCGACTTCTCCACACTGTCAGTGTGCCCGGACGACCGCCGGCGCCGCTGGGAAACGGCCGGCAGCCGCCCGCCCGATCACGCCGCGACGGTGACGAGTTCGGCATCCAAATTGCGTTCTGGTGCTCTGCAGAGCCCGCAAGATTCATGGACCAAACTGTGATTGCACGCACGCAAGGCCGCATCCGCACATTGCATGCTGCGTTCCAGGGCGCTGCAGGGGGCACGCCTACAGGAACGAAACAGGGCAATCGGATGGCTGAGCCGGTCATCGAAGCGGGTGCCGCTGCGGCGTACGTGCCGACTCGCGCCGTTGCGCTTCGCGGCTCGCGAAGGACGGGCCCATGAGCAACCAGGGCAGCATCCGTACCGACGGCGCGGCGCGCGACGAACTGCGCCAGCGCTGCCTGTCGCTGGTCCGCCGCTGGCAGCCGCTGGCTCAGGGCGGCTGGGACCGCAACGCGGCGCGGCAGCTCGGCGACGAGCTCGACCAGATCGCCGACACCAGCGAACGGCTCGGCCTGGATCAGCTCAACGGCGATGCGCTGGAGCTCGCCGCCTATCTGTGTTCCTTCATCGACGATGCACTCGTGCCGAACACGCGCGACCTGCAGCGTCTGGCCGAAATGGTCGAAGCGCTCGGCGCCGACCTGACCGACCTGTCGGCCACGACCAAGGCCGCCGTGCACACCCTGCCGAGCGCGCGCATCAGTGCCGAGATTCCGGTCGTACGGCCATCGGCGACGGCGGCATCGGCCGCGCCGCGCGCGCCGGCTGCGGCCACCCAGGAAATACCGGCCGCCGCGCCGGCACCGCCGGAAATCCCGGCCGCAGCAGCGCCGGAATCCACGGCTGCCGCGTCGATCGCGTTCGATGCGGCGCCGGAAACCTCAGATACGGCACCCGAGGTCACGGCTTCGCCGTTCGCCGAATCGTCCGCCGGCGCCGAACTGCGCGCATCGGCCGCGGCGTCGGCCTGGACCAGCGGCGACGCGCTGATGCGGCTGCCGCGCACGATCGCGCTGCACGGCATCGACGACGGTGTCGCGCCGGGTCTGCTCAGCGCACTGCGCGAACGCGGCTTCGACACGCGCGTGACGACGCAGCCCGAAGACCTGCTGACCTTCCTCGAAAACGCCGTGCCCGGCGCGCTGATCCTCGATGCGCGCAAGCTGCGCATCTACGGCCGCGTGCGCGCGATCTACGACAAGCTCGCCGCCGAGGGCGAAGCATTGCCGAGCCTCATCGTCGTGTCGCCGGACGCCGACCTCGGCCATCGTTTGCTCGCGATGCGCGCCGGCGCGGCCGGTTTCTTCCAGGCACCCGTCGACAGCCTGCGCGTGCTGGCCAAGCTGGACGAACTGCTCGCGCACAACGACGCGCCGGCCTGGCGCGTGCTGCTCGTCGCGCCGGACCGCCAGAACGCGGTCGACGCGGCGCGCGCGCTGGCAGAGCGCGGCATGACCGCGCGCATCGTCGGCAACGGTCAGGGCACCTTGAGCGCGCTCGCGGAATTCCGTCCCGACGTCGTCGTGCTCGACTGCAACCTGCCCGACGTCGGCGGCATCGAACTCACGCAGATGATCCGGCAGCAGCCCGAGTACGCGGCGATGCCGATCATCCTGGCCGCCGACGCGGCCGCGGTGAACCTGCGCTTCGACGCGATCGCCGCCGGCGGCGACGAATTCCTCGTCAAGCCGCTGAAGACGCGCCATCTGCTCAGCGCGGTGACCTCGCGCGTGCGCCGCGCGCACTGGCTGCGCGAGATCATCGGCAATCCGGACGGCCGCGACACGCGCACGGGCCTGTTCTCGCGCAACGTGCTGATCGAAAAACTCGGAAATGCGCTCGGCGACCGCTCGGCGGCGCTGCTGACCGTCGCGCTCGACCGCTCGGGCGAACTGCGCGAACGCATAGGCCTGGCCGGTCTCGCCGCGATCGACGCGCACGTCGGCAACCTGCTGCGCAGCCAGCTCGACGATCTCGATCTGCCGGCGCAATACAACGATTTCCACTATTTCGTACTGCTGCGCCGCCGCTCGCGCAGCGACATCACCGGCATCGCCGAGCGCCTGCGCTTCGCACTGGCCGGCCAGCCTTTCATCTACCAGGGCCAGAGCCATGCGCTGACCGCGAGCATCGGCATGGCCCTGCTCGGCGGCGAACACGCGAACGTCGACGAAGTCGTCACGAACGCCGAGGCGGCGCAGATCGCCGCGGCGCACCTCGGCGGCAACCGCGTGCTCTGGTTCGAAGCCAAGGAAGCCGCGCTGCTGCCGTCGGATCCGCTGCTGGCCGTGCGCGCGGTGCTGAGCCGGCCGCTGACACCCGAGCAGACCCAGTTCGACTTCCAGCCGATCGTGCCGCTGACCGGCAAGCTCAGCGGCCAGTTCGAGCTGAGCTTCAAGGTCAAGAGCACGACCCAGACCGGCGTCGCCGTCGCCTACGCCGACCTCGCGCCGGTCGCCGCCGAATGCAACCAGCTCGCGACCCTGGACCGCTGGCTGCTCGAGCGCTCGCTGAGCGTGCGCGAGGAACAGCTCAAGCGCGGCCGCCAGCTGCGCCTGTTCGTGCCGCAGTCGGTGTCGACCCTGCTCGATCCCGACATTCCGTACTGGCTAGCGCGCGAACTCAAGGAACGTCACCTGTCGGGCACCGGCCTCACGCTCGAACTGCCCTGCTCCGAGCTCATCGACGCCGGCGCGCGTGCGGCCGAGCGGCTGAAGTTCCTGCACCAGAGCGGCGTGCGCGTCTGCCTCGTCGACTTCGGCCGCGACTGGGCCGCCGTGCACGCGCTGAAGAACCTGACGATCGACTTCGTACGCTTGTCGGCCGGCCTCGTCGCCGAGCTCGGCACGGCCAAGTCGATCAGCGACACCTTGCTCGCACTCGTGCGCAAGGCCCATGCCGCCGGCTGCGCGGTCATCGCCCCCGAAGTCGACTCGATCAACCGCGCCCACCTGCTACTGCGCCTCGGCGTCGACTACGGCCTCGGCCCCGCGTTCGCACGCCCGTCCGGCACCCCCGAATTCGATTTCGCCCGACCACTTTGGTGAAAATTTCCTGCGTTTACGCGATGCCGGGGGCATCGCGTGCAGGAAATTTTCGGGGAGGCGCCATGCGCCGACCGGAGAAAAATGGCCGCGCTCACGTGATGCCGGGGGCATCATGTGCGGCCATTTTTCGGGGAGGCGCGTCCCGCGCCGACCGACGACAAATACACCGACGCGACGCCCGCGGCGTCGCGTGCAATCAGCTCAAAAAGCTGCAGCCCGCCAACCGACAAACGAAGCCACTTTTACACGATACGCGAGCATCACGCGCGGCCATTTTCACGAAGGCGCTCTGCACAGACCAGCAAAAAACAACCCCATGCCCGTCCGGCCCGTTGGGCGTTCAAGGCCGTCAGAACCTTCGGTTCTGAGCGACGACCTTTCACCCCCTTGAAGGAGAGGGTTTCAACGCGCCGTACTTGTTCGGAACGACGCCGCAACACCGTTGACCATGGCGCACAGGGGAAAGCGCGACATGCTCGAAATCACGCGCGAATCGCTGCAGCAGCGCTATGCGGATCTCGTCGATGCGGAGCTGCTGCGCCGTCTGCGCGCGGATGCGCTGACCGACCTCGCGCGCGAGGTCGCGCTGGCCGAGCTCGCGCAGCGTGGAATTTCCGCCGAGACGGCGCTCGCTGCCGCGGCCGTCGCCGAACCCGCCGTCGACGCGGAACTGGACTTCCCGGCGGACGAGTTCGAACGCAATCCGTATCAGGCTCCGCGCGGCCCAGTCTCGGCGGGAGCGCCTTCGTCCGCGCAGCAGACGCCGGTAGACTGGATCTGGTGGGGTTACGCGGTCTACATCGCCGCGCTGGTCGCGCTCGGCGTCTACCGCTGGGTGACGCTGCGGCAAGGTCTGGCGATGGGCGGCGTGCTGCTCGTCAATGCCTGGGCGCTGGCCGGCCTAGTCGGCTGGCGGCTGCGCCGGCGCTGGCTGCACAGCAGCGTCTGGGCGGCCTGCCTCGCGATCAACGCGGCGCTCGGCTGCATCGGCGCACGCGAACTGGCCCGCGTGGCTGCGACCGCGCCGCCCGAACTCGTCTACAGCACGGCGACGTATCAGGCCGTCGGCAATCTGCTGCTCGGGCTGCCGCTGCTCTGGGGGCTGTTCCGCTACGGTTTTCTGTCGGCGCCGATCTGGCGGCGGCCGGCGGCCGCCTAGCCGCTCGGGTCGGCCGGTGCCGCGATTTCTGACGCGGCGCCGTCGACGCCGCAGGCCACTCAGAGCATGCCGGTCTCGAGCTTGGCCACGTCCGACATCATCGCGTGGGTCCACGGCGGATCGAACGTGAGCTCGACGTCGGCCGCGGCAATGGTCGGGATCGCCTCGACCTTCGCGCGCACGTCGTCGACGAGGATGTCGCCCATGCCGCAGCCCGGCGCCGTCAGGGTCATGCGCACGCGCACTTCGCGCTCGCCGCTCTCGCCGCGGACGAGGTCGCATTCGTAGACCAGGCCCAGATCGACGATGTTGACCGGGATCTCCGGATCGAAGCAGGTGCGCAGCTGCTGCCAGACCAGCTTCTCGACCTCGGCGTCGCCGGCACCTTCGGCCAGGTCGATCGTCGGCGGCGGTTCCTTGCCGATCGCGTCGGCGTCTTCGCCCTTGATGCGGAACAGGTTGCCTTCGACGTAGACCGTGAAGCTGCCGCCGAGCGCCTGCGTGATGTAGCCGATCTGCCCGGCCGGCAAGGTCACGGCCTCGCCCTGTGGAACCATGACGGCGGCGCAGTCGCGCTCGAGCTTGATCGGTTCGGATGTGTGGCTGTATCCGGCCATGAGGCGGTTCGATTCCTGTCCGGCCAGGCCGGGAAAAGCGAGATTATGCGGCCTGACGCCGGCCCAGGCCCAGCTCCGCGAGGCAGGCGCCGAACAGCTTCATGGCCGCCTCGATGTCGGCCGGCGGCAGGCTGGCATAGCCGAGCAACAGGCCGTTGCGCGAGGGCTGACCGAGGAAATAGGGCTCGATCGCGTAAAGCCCAAGGCCGCGCTCGGCGGCCAGCGCGATGAGTTTTTCGCACTGGCTGCGGCTGACGCCCGGCAGCCAGGCGACCAGATGCATGCCCGCATGGGTGTCGGCCACCTCGACCGCCGGCGCATGCCGGCGCAGTCCTGCCAGCATCGCGCTGCGGCGCTGTTTCAGGGTCTTGGCCGTGTCGCGCAGGTGGCGCTCGAAGCTGCCGTCGGCCATGAAGCGGGCCAGCGCGCCCTGCTCGATCGCCGGGCAGCCGCGGTCGCAGAACCATTTGGCCGCGATGAACGCTTTGCGCAGGCCCGGCGGCAGCACCATGTAGCCCAGGCGCAGGCTCGGGAACAAGGTCTTGGAGAAGCTGCCGATGTAGATCACGCGGCCGTGCCGGTCCAGCGACTGCATCGCGGCCAGCGGATGCGCGTCGTAGCGGAATTCGCCGTCGTAGTCGTCCTCGATGACCCAGGCGCGCTGGCGCGCGGCGTATTCGATGAGCTCCAGCCGCCGCGCGAGCGACATGACCGCGCCGGCCGGGAACTGGTGCGACGGCGTCACGACGATGAGCCGCGCGCCGCGCTCGGGCAGCAGGTCGGTGCGCAGGCCGTCGGCATCGACCGGCACGGCGTCGACGCGCGCGCCGTGGGCCTGGAACACCTGACGCGCGCCGCGGTAGTGCGGGTCTTCGATGATCACGCCTTCGCCGGCCTCGACGAGCACGGTCGCGGCCAGGAAGAACGCCTGCTGCGTACCCGAGACGACGAGCAGGTCCTCGGGCGCGCAGACGATGCCGCGGCGCCGCGCGAGGTAGTCGCAGATCTGCTCGCGCAGCTCGGGCAGGCCCTGCGGCTCCGGGTAGTCGAGCTCCGCGTGGGCCGAGGCCTGCGCGAGCGCGCGGCGCCAGGCGCTGGTCAGGGTCGGGTTGGTCAGCGGCAGGCCGTACTGCAGGTTGTAGCGCAGGCCCTTGTACTGGCGCCCCGGAATCACGTCGTCGAACACTTCGCGCGCGCGCTTGGCGTAGCGCGCGACCGGGCTGGTCGGCACGACGCGCGGCGCCGTGCGCGGTCGCCGCGCGGATTCGATTTCGGCGACGTAGCTGCCGGAGCCGACCTTTCCGACGAGGAAGCCTTCCGCATGCAGCTGTTCGTAGGCCGCCAGCACGGTATTTCTGGAAAGATCCATTTCTCTTGAAAGTACACGCGTCGCCGGCAGGCGCGCGCCGGCGGCGACGCGGCCGGCGAGGATGGCGGCTTTCAACGCCCGCGTGAGCTGCGCGTACAGCGCGCCGTTGCCGTCGAGTTCGAGGTACACGATTGGCCCTTTCGCGTAAAGCGATTGCGGTTCTTTGTAGGGCCAATTCTGAGCCAGATACTGGCCGCGTCAAGAGCCGGAGCCCGACCGCATGCGTCCCACCGCCCGCCACCACGTCCGCCGCGTCAAGGAACGCGCCCGCTACGACGCCGACAGCGTGCACGCCGTGCTCGACGCCGGCTTCCTGGCCCACGTCGGGTTCTGCGCCGACGGCCAGCCGTTCGTGATACCGATGCTGTATGCACGCGACGGCGACGACATCCTGCTGCACGGCTCGATCGCGAGCCGCCTGATGCTCACCCTCGCCGACGGTGTCGCGGCCTGCGTCAGCGTCAGCCACGTCGACGGACTCGTGCTCGCGCGGTCGCACTTCCACCACTCGGTGAACTACCGCTCGGCGGTCTGCTTCGGCACCGCGCGCGTCGTCGCCGATGCGGCCGGCAAGGCCGCGGCGCTGGCCCGCTTCGTCGACGCGATACTGCCGGGCCGCGCGGCCGAAGCGCGCCCGGCCGACCGCAACGAACTGGCCGCGACCCTGCTGCTGCGCTTCACGATCGAGGACGCCAGCGCCAAGGTGCGCGACGGTGGCCCGCGCGACGACCCGGCCGACACCGGGCTGCCGGTCTGGGCCGGCGTCGTGCCGCTGCAGGCGCGCCCGGCCGCGGCGATTCCGGCCGAGGACTGCGCGCTGCCGCCGCCGGCCTCGGTGCAGCGGCTGACCGGCGCTGCCGGAGACGCCGCATGATCATCTACCGCGACGACGTCGTACCCGACCTCGCGACCGCGCGCGATCTCTATGCGGACTGCTCGCTCGGCGCACGCCGGCCGATCGGCGACGACGCGCGCTTCGCCGCGATGCTCGCCAATGCGAACCTGACCGTGACGGCCTGGGACGGCGGACGCCTCGTCGGCATCGCGCGCAGCCTCAGCGATTTCGGCTTCACGACCTATCTGGCCGACCTGGCCGTGCGCGAAGCCTGGCAGCACCGCGGACTCGGACGCGAGCTGGTCCGCCGCACGCAGCAGGCCGCGCCGCAGGCCAAGATCGTGCTGCTAGCCGCGCCCGCCGCCGTCGACTACTACCCGCGCATCGGCTTTCGCCACCATCCGCAGGCCTGGCTGCTCGACTCCGGCGACGCGCTGCGCTGAGCCGGCGGCCGGCGCAGACGCGCACGTGCCGGCGCGGCTATCATCGCGGCCTTTCCGACCACCCTTCGCCGCTAATGATGCCTTCGCCGCGCGACTACGCCGACCGCCATGCGCGCTGAGCGAGCGCCTTCGCCGCTGAACCTGTTCGGCCTTGCCACGGCGCTGATGATCGCGCTGGCCGGCGGCGCCGTCTGGGCCCTGGCCGCGCTCTGGCGCCAGGACACGCTCGCGATCCTGGCCCTGCCGCTCGGCCTGCTGATCGGCCGCGTGCTGGCCGGCGCGCACGGTCCGCGCGGCACTTTGTTCGCGGCCGTCTGTGCCGCCGCGTTCTCGCTGCTCGCGTCGGGCTATGCGCTCTGGATGATCGCGAGCGGCCGCGTCGCGATGCTGCTCGGCATGCGCCTGAGCGACGTGCTCGGCAGCATCGGCCTCGACCTCGCCGCGGCGATGGCCCAGGCGCGGCTCAGCGTGCCGGACCTCGTCTTCCTGATCGGCGGCAGCGTGCTCGCCGCGGCGACCGCGGCCTGGCGCCGCCGGCCGCCGGCTCAGTCCACCGGACCGTCGAAGGTGTAGCCGA
Organism: Tahibacter caeni; assembly: GCF_024609805.1. Lineage (GTDB taxonomy): Bacteria > Pseudomonadota > Gammaproteobacteria > Xanthomonadales > Rhodanobacteraceae > Tahibacter > Tahibacter caeni. Next base: position 13,281 of record NZ_JANFVR010000101.1, read on the forward strand.
ACAGCTCCAGGTCGCGGCGGTAGAAGCGGCCGACGAGTTCGCGCAGTTCGTCGTCGTAATACTCGGTGTACGGCTTGTGCCGCGAGCTGTTGACCTGCCCGAGGGTCTCGGCCGGAAAGCCCAGGCGTTCGCAGATCTGCGCGTAGTCGGCCTGGGCGCGCTCGCTCTTGCCGACGAAATCCATGGCGAGGTTGTCCTGCGCGTCGACGAGCATCTCGTACTGCGGCCGGAACAGGATGTGCTCGAGCGGCGGCCGCTCGAGGATGAAGTGACGCATGACCGCGCGCGGGTTGAACTCGAAGTGCCCGGTCTGCCGCATCATGAACGCGCAGTAGGACACGAAGCGGTCGTAGGGATTGCGCACGAACGCGAACTTGAAATAGTCGAGGAACACGTCGCCGAGTACCGGTTGCACCTGGCGCACGCTGAGATGGCCGTGGCCGATCGCGCCGAGCGCCGGATCGTCGAAGCGCTTCTGCACGAACAGGCCGACCTGTTCCTGGTCCTGCTCGTCCATGTACGGCCGCAGGGCCTGGCGCACGGAGTGCGTGCCGGTCTTCGGCACGGCGAAAAAGATGTAGCGGTATTTGTGCGAGATGATCATGGTCGGTCCGGCCGGGCCGCGCGGCGGCGCGAACCGGTGATTGTCGCACAGGCGTCCGCGCACGCCGCAGCGGGAGTCGGCGGACGTTGCGCTGCCGCGCGGCAGCCCGCGCCGCGTTGCCGCGACTGCGCGAATGCGCCGCGGCGGCCCGACGGCGATTGCGACAGAAGAATGGCGCCGCGGATACTCGCCGCGTCATGACCGTGCGGTTTTTTTCCATGCTCCGAGACGCGTTCGCCCACATCGAAAACGGCCGCTACCTAGAGGCCGAGCAGGCCTGCCGCAGCATGCTCGCGGCCGACGCCGACGACGTCGCCGCGAACACCCTGCTCGCGCTGAGCCTGCAGGCGCAGCAGCAGCTCGACGAGGCGATCGCGCTGTTCCGCCGGCTGGCCGCCCTGCCCGGCGCCGGCTTCGAAGCCTGCAACAATCTCGGCAACGCGCTGCGAGACGCCGGACGCAACGACGAGGCCGAGGCCGCGCTGCGCGAGGCGCTCGACCGCGGCGGCGAGCAGGCCGGCGTGCTGCTGAATCTTGGCCTCAATGCGCTCGACGTCGGCGACGCGATGGCCGCGCAGGGCTGGCTCGACCGCGCGCTGCGCCAGGCGCCGCTCGATGCGGAGATCCGCACCTATGCGGCGGCCGCGGCGTTCGAAACCGGCGACCTCGGCAAGGCGCGCGAGCTGCTCGGCGGACCGCTGCGCTGGCAGGACGCGGTCGCCGTCGTGCTGGCCGAGGCGGCCTGGCTGCTGTTCCGGCTCGATGCGACCGCAGGCGCCGAGGATCTGCTGCGCCTGGCCGTCGCGCGCGATCCGCAGCATCCGCGTGTGCTGCTGCGCCTGGCCGCCGTGCACGAGCGCTGCAACCGCCTCGCCGAGGCCGAGGCGATCGCCGCGGCGCTGGCGGACCGCGACGACCTGAATCCGGCCCTGGCCGAGGATCTCGCGCTGCTGCGCGCCGGCCTCGCGTCGCGCGGCAAGGACGCGCGCAGCGCGCGCCGGCTGCACGAGGCACTGCTGCAGGACGGCAGCACGGCGCTGCACAATGCCAATGTGTATTTTTCCTTGGCACGCGCCTGCGACCGCGACGGCCACCCGGCCGCGGCGATGCAGGCGCTGGCCCGTGCGCATGCGACGCGCTGCGCCCAGGTGCGCGCCCGCGCGCCGCGCCTGTTCGCCGGGAC
>NZ_JANFVR010000102.1 GCF_024609805.1 Tahibacter caeni
GACGGTCGCCGCCGGCGCGGCCGGCGCTTCGGCGGCCGAGGTCAGCGCGGCGGGCGCCGCGACGAGCGTGGCCAGCAACAGACTCAGCGAAAGGGTTTTCATGTGCATCCTCCGGTAATGGCGTGTTTCAGGCCGCGCGCGGATAACCCGGCTCGCGCACGGCCGGCGCCGGGGCCGCATCGCGGCGGCGGCGCCACTGGCTCAGGCGCATGAGGCTGGGCATCAGCAGCAGCGAGAACACCAGGGCGACGACGACGCCGCCGACGTTCACGGCGGCCAGGCCGCGATAGATCACGCTGCCCGGCCCGGGGTTCACGGCCATCGGCAGCGCGCCGAGCGCGCCGGTCATGGTCGAGGCGAGGATCGCGCGCAGGCGCTGGTTAAGGCCCATGCGGATCGCGTCCTCGAGGCTGTGGCCGTCGTTCTGCGCCTCGCGGGTGAGGTCCACGAGCAGGATCGCGTGATTGACGATGACGCCGATCATCATGACGAAGCCGATCATCGACAGCAGGTCGAGCGGCTGGAACGCGAACACGCCGAGCACGCGCAGGCCGACCATGCCGCCGATCAGCGCGAGCGGCACGGTCAGCATGACGATGACCGCGTCGCGCAGCGACTTGAACAGCGCGGCCATGATCAGCAGCAGCACGAGCAGCGCGAGCGCGAAGTTCTTCGTCATCGTGCCGACGATCTGCTCGAGCCGGTCGGCGCTGCCGGCCATCAGGATGCTCCCGTCCGGCGGCAGTGCGGCGCGCAGCTTCGGCACGACGTCGCGATTCAGGGTCGCGAGCGCCTCTTCGAGCGAGAGGGTGGCCGGCGGGTCGACGGTCAGGCTGATCGTGCGGCGATGGCCGAGGCGGCGGATCACGGTCGGGCCCAGGGTCGTTTCGAGACTGACCAGATCGCCGAGCGGCACGACCTGGCCCGAGGGCGTGACCAGCGGCGCTTCGGCGAGCTGCTCCGGCGTCTGGCCGGCGCTCGCGCGCAGGATGATCGGCACGCGCGTCTCGCCGTTGAAATACTCGCCGAGCCACGCGCCGTCGCCGAGCGCGCGCACGACGGTGCCGAGCGCGGTGCGGTCCCAGCCGGCCTCCGCGATGCGCCTGTCGTTCGGCACCGCATGCAGCTCGGTCTGCACCGAATCAGTGTTCGGAAACGCCTGCACGTTGGCGCCCGGGAAGGTCTTCTCGAGCAGCTGGCGGCCCTGCTCGGCGGCGCGTTCGAGCGCCTTGGGATCGTCGCTCTGCAGGTGCATCGCGATCGATCTCGCCGAGCCGCCGAAGCCGCCGAACAGATCGCCTTCGCCGGCGAAGGCGCGCGTATCGGGCAGGCCGACGATGACCTCTTCACGCACGATCTTTTCGAGCTCGCCGATACGCGATTCGTCGACGACGCGCGCGCCCACGGTACCGCCGCCGGGCCAGAGCAGCAGGTAGTAGTTCTTGAGCTGCGGCTGCTTCTCGCCCTTCATGTAGGGCTGCAGGCGCGCGAGGATCGTGCCGGCGATCTCGCGGTTGACGACTTCGGGGCTCATGCCCGGCGGGAAGCTGAAATTCGCGTCGATCGCCGCACGCTTGACCGGCGGCAGGTAGTCCAGCCGCGGCAGGAACGCCGCGCAGAGTATCAGCGGTGCGATCAGCAGCGCGACGACCCAGCCGATCTGCTTGGCCGGCGTGTCGGTCCAGCGCAGGATGCGCTCGGTCAGCGCCGGCCAGCCGTCGCCGTAGCCCGAGCTGAGCTTCTTGGCCTTGAGCCAGCCGCCGGCCGCGGCCGGCAGCACGGTCAGTGCGACGAGCACGGAGATCGCGACCGAGATCGAGATCGTCAGCGCGAGGTCGGCGAAGATCTGTCCTTCGACGTCGCGCAGGAACAGCACCGGCAGGAACACCGCGATCGTCGTGACCGTGGATGCGAACAGCGCCGGCACGACCTGCTTGGCGCCGGCCAGCGCAGCCTCGACCGGCGTCATGCCCGATTCCTTCAGCCGGATGATGTTGCCCGACACGACGATCGCGCCTTCGACGACCATGCCGACCGCGAACGCGAGCCCGGCCAGAGAGATCACGTTGAGCGTGCGGCCGGTCAGATGCAGCACGACGAAAGTCGCGAGCAGGCAGATCGGAATCGACGTCGCGATCAGCAAGGTCGCGCGACCGTCGCGCATGAACCACCAGACGCAGATCAGCGCGAGCAGCGCGCCGACGACGAGGTTCTCGGTCAGCAGGCCCACGGCGCGATTGATGAACAGGGCCGAGTCGAACGACTGCTCGATGCCGAGACCCTGCGCCTTCAGCGGACCGTCGCGCAGCTCGGCGACGACTTTCTTGACCTCGTTCAAGGTGCCGAGCACGTTCGCACCGCTCTGGCGCAGCACCTGCAGGCCGATCGCGGGATTGCCGTTCTGGTAGGCGAAGAAGCGCGGTTCCGGCGGGCGCACTTCGACCGTGGCCACGTCGCCGAGCTTGATCGGCCGGCCCTCGCGCCAGGTCAGCACGAGCTCGCCGAGCTGCTCGGGCGTATAGCGGCCGACGAAGCGCAGCGTGTATTCGCGACGACCGACCTCGACCTGCCCGCCGGACACGTCGGTCGCACTGGCCGCGCGCGCGGCGATGTCGGTGATCGGAATGCCCATGGCCGCGGCCTTGGCCAGGTCGATCGTGATGCGCACTTCGTCGGGCGGGCCTGCATTGACGTTGACGCCGGCGACGCCGGACACGGCTTCGATGCGCGGACGCACCGTCGCGTCGATGAATTCGCGGTAGTCGGCGATCTGGCCCTGCGTGCCCGGCAGCAGCTGCACGAAGAACCAGCTCAGCGACTGGTTCGCGTCGCCGTTGCCGAGCTGCACGACGGGCCGGTCCGCGTCGCGCGGCAGCGGCGGCAGACGGTTGAGCCGGCCGATGACTTCGACCAGCGCGTTCTTCATGTCCGTGCCGATCGCGAAGGTCAGATTCACATTGCTGCCGCCGGTGTTGGCGCTGCCGTCGAGTTCCTCGAGTCCCGGCAGGCCCTGCAGCACCTGCTCCTGCGGTTCGAGCAGCTCCGACTCCACTTCGACCGGCGAAGCGGCGCGCCAGCCCGTGTTGATCGAGATCTGCGGCCGCTCGATGTCGGGAAACAGCTGCAGCGGCAGCTCGCGCAGGCTCAGCAGGCCGAATACGCAGACCATCAATACCGTCACGCCCACCGCGACCGGATTGCGCAGCGACGCTTCTATCAGTTTCATGACTCTCTCCCGCCGCGGCCGATCGTGTCGGCCGCCCTCTTGTCTTCAGGTTCGCGCTGCACGCCCGAACTGGGATGCGGCAGAGGTCATAGAGGTTGCGCCGATTGCGCCGAACGGCGCTGACGGCACGCCGGACTGTGCCGCGTGTTGCCGGACTGCGCGCGAAGCGGGCATCGTCAACCGCTGCGGCCGGCGATACCGGTTGAACCTGCGCGCCATGTCGCCGCCGCAGGCCGCCTGGCTCGCGCTCGCGCTGTGGCGGCGCCCGGTCAACCGCGGCGCCAACCGGGTGCTCGCCGCCTGGATCGCCCTGATCGGCTTCGACCTCGTCGTCAAGGCGCTGTACTTCCAGGCGCCGGGACCGGCCTGGTACAAGCTCTACCGCTTCGTCGGCCTGTTTCCGTTTCTTTACGGCAGCCTGTTCTACGTCCACGTGCGCGTGCTGACCGAAGCGCGCGCGTTCCGCCGCAGCGACCAGGCCCATCTGCTCGGCTTCGCCGCCGCACTGCTGCTCAAGGGCGACGTGGGGCTGCAGGATCCCGCCGCGATCGTTGCACACTTCGCGAACGGCGCGCGGCTGGCGCCGTCGCCGTGGTTCGATCTCTTCCTGTTCGGCTATGGGCTCGGCTACGTCGGCGCGGCGCTGTGGCGGGCGCACGTGCACCGGCGCCGCCTGCATGCGCAGCGCGCCGACGCCGATCGCCTGTCGCTGCCTTGGATCACGACGATGGCGATCTCGCAGACCGTGATCTGGGCATAGCGACCCTGCAGTGGCTGTCGAACATTCCGTGGATCGACTATCCGCTGATCTACGGCGCCGTCGTGGCCTGGATGTTCACGGTCGGCTATCTGAGCCTGGGCCAGACCGCCGTGCCGGCGCCGCCGGCCGCACTGCCGGAAGCGCCCGTTCCGGCCGGCGACGCGACGGACGATGCGCGCTTTCCGGCAGTCGAGGCGCGCCTCGCGCAGCTCATGCAGGCCGAACGGCTGTACCGCGAACCGGCGCTGAGCATCGGCCAGCTCGCGCGCCGCAGCGGCTATCCGGAATACCTCGTCTCGGCCGTGATCAACCGCCGCTTCGCCGGCACGTTCTGGGACTACATCAATCGCCTGCACATCGAGGACGTGCGCCGCTGCCTCGACGATGCGGCCAGCGAACGGACCATTCTCGGCATCGCCTACGCGAGCGGCTTCACGTCGAAGTCGACCCTCAACACCGCGTTCAAGCGCGAAGTCGGCCAGACGCCGAGCGCCTACCGCCAGCGTCACCGGCCGGGCGCGACCGCTTCAGCCGGCGGCCGCGACTGACGGCGCCGGCCGCGTGCGATCCGGGGGAATCGGACCTCGCGCAGGCTCAGTGCAGCAGGTGCACCTTGTCCTTGTAGCTGCGCGACAGCTTGAGGGTATGGCCCGATTCCAGGGTCACGAAGTATTCGCCGTTCAGATGCGAGCGCAGCTCGCGCACGCAGCTCAGGTTGACGATCGTCGACCGATGGATGCGCTGGAAGCGGCGCGGGTCCAGGCGCTGCTCCATCTCGCGCATGGTCGCGCGGATCACGAAGTTCTCGTCGGCGGTGTGGATGCACAGGTAGTCGCCGGCCGCGTCGATCCAGCGGATCGAGTCCGGATCCAGGCGCACCGTGCGGTTGCCGTCGCGGATGGCCAGGCGCTGCGGCGCGGCCGGCTCGACTTCGTCCTGGGCCAGCGCATCGGCCAGGGTCAGGTCGGCCTTGCCCGAGACGCGCGCGAGCAGGCGCAGCAGCTTGTCGCGGTCGCCGCCGGCCTCGCGTGCGCGCAGGCGCTCGCGCACGGTCTGCAGCGCCTGCGCGAGGCGAACCTCCTCGACCGGCTTGAGCAGATAGTCGACGGCGCAGGCGGCAAACGCGTCGAGCGCATATTGGTCATACGCGGTGACGAAAACCGTCAGCGGCAGGCTCTCGGCCGGCAGCGAACGCAGCAGCGCGAAGCCGTCCATCTCCGGCATCTGGATGTCGAGGAACATCAGGTCCGGCTTCAGCGCCGCGATCGCGAAGCCCGCTTCGCGGCCGTTGCCGGCCTGGGCCACCACTTCCACGTCGGCCTGGCCGGCCAGGCGCAGTTCCAGGCCGCGGCGCGCCAACGGTTCGTCGTCGACGATCAGGGTACGGATCACGTGTCGCTCCGGGTTTCAAAGGGAAGCTCGAGCGCGACCTCGACGCCGCAGCCGGCCTCGGCCGGCCGCGAGCGCACGTCGACGCGCTGGCGCACGCCGTAGAGCACCTTGAGGCGCTCGCGCGTATTGGCCAGGCCCACGCCGTTGCCGTTGCCCGCGCCGCTGCAGTCGGCCGGCAGGCCCGGACCGTCGTCCTCGACGCGGATGCGCAGACATTCGCCGGCGACATTGGCGCGCACCGCGATCGTGCCGCCTTCGATGCGCCGGCTGATCGCGTACTTGATGCAGTTCTCGATCAGCGGCTGCAGGATCAGGCTCGGCACCAGCGCGCGGCGCGCCTCGGCGCTGACGTCGACGACGACGCGCAGACGCTCGCCGAAGCGCACCTGCTCGATGCCGAGATAGCGGGTCAGCGCCTCGAGCTCTTCCTCGAGACTGACGCGCTGCATCGGATCGGAATCCAGCGAATGGCGCAGGAAGGCCGACAGCCCGGTGACCATGCGGTTCGCGGTCGCGTTCTGGTTGTCCAGCACCAGGGTCGAGATCGCGTTCAAGGTGTTGAACAGAAAATGCGGATTGAGCTGGTAGCGCAGCATCTTCAGCTGGGCCTCGTGCGCGGTCGCGTTCGCGCGCAGCGTGTTCTCGCGCTCATGGGCGACTTCGCGGCTGAACTTGATGCCGAAATACAGGCCGCTCCAGGACAGCATGACGTAGAGCGCCGATCCGAAATAGCCGATGTAGCCGAGCAGGCTTTCGGGCCGGCATTCGAAGCACCAGCGGAACACCGCCTCGGCATAGGTCGTCGAATACACGGCCGTCGCGAGCACCAGCAGCAGGCCAGCCGCGGCGATCATGCGCCCGGTCGGCAGCTCCCAGATCGCGCGGTAGCCGAGGCGCAGCAGGCTGGTCACGCCAAAGCCGATCGCGGTGGCCGCGGCCGACACCCAGATGTAGTCCCAGGGCTTGCCGTGGCCGGCGGCCGACAGATAGTGCAGGCTGAAATAGCCCAGCCAACCGGCGCACTGCAGCACCCAGAACAGGCGCGCCGGCGTAGCGAAGAAGCGTTTCAGGCTGGTCATTCGGGAATGCGAAACCATGGTCGCCCATGCTAGGGCCCGAGCGCCGTAGCAGAACGCAGTTCGGCGCACGCTGGCAACCGCCGGGCGCGGCTTGCCTACAATCGGCGCTTTTCGGGAGACCTGCATGCGCCCGCACCAACGCGACTTCCTCGACCTGGCCCTGCACAAGCAGGTGTTGCGCTTCGGCGAGTTCACCCTGAAGTCCGGCCGCACCAGCCCGTACTTCTTCAACGCAGGCCTGATCGACAGCGGCGCCGCGCTGGCCCGGCTCGGCCGCGCCTATGCGGCGACCGCGGCCGAATCGGAACTGACCTTCGACATGCTGTTCGGTCCGGCCTACAAGGGCATCGCCCTGGCCGCCGCGACCGCGATCGCGCTGGCCGGCGAGCACGGCCGCGACCTGCCGTTCGCGTTCAACCGCAAGGAAGCCAAGACCCATGGCGAAGGCGGCAATCTGATCGGCGCGCCGCTGCGCGGCCGCGTGCTCATCGTCGACGACGTGATCACGGCCGGCACTGCGATACGTGAGTCCCTGCAGATCATCCGCGACCAGGGCGCCGTCGCGGCTGGCGTACTGATTGCATTGGACCGCCAGGAACGTGGGCAGGGAACATTGTCGGCGGCGCAGGAGGTCACGGCCGAGTTCGGCATTCCGGTCCTGGCCATCGCGCGCCTGGCCGACCTGCTGACCCTGACCGCCGAGCGACCCGAACTCGCCGAGCAGCAGTCCCGCCTGGAGGACTACCGCCGGCGCTACGGCGTGGCCTGAGTCTGCCGCGGTTCAGCGCCGGACGTCGTGGGCGCCGCCTATACTGCCTAGCAAGGAGGAACCACCATGTCGTTTGCTGTGCGCTGTACCCTGCTCGCGCTGGCTCTGCTCGGCAGCGCCGCTGCGACGGCTGCCGACCGCGTGCGCTACAAGTGGCGCGACGAGAGCGGCAGCCTGCACTATGCCGATACCGTGCCGCCCGAGGCAGTCAAGCTCGGCTACGAGGTCGTCAACCAGCAGGGCGTGGTCGTGCGCCGCGTCGAGCGCGCGAAGACCGAGGAGGAGCTTGCCGTAGCCAAGGCCGAGGCAGCGAAACGCGCCGAGGAAAAGCGCAAGAACGACGAGATCGCGCGCAACGATGCGCAGATGCTCGCCGCCTATCCGACCGAGGAAGACCTGCGCAAGTCGCTGCAGGCGCAGATCGACCTGATCACGCAGAACATCCAGGCCACCGAGCTCGGCATCGCGAGCCAGGAAAAGAGCCTGGCCGAACGCCTGGTCCACGCGGCCGAGCAGGAGCGCAACGGCAAGCCGGTCCCGCCGGTCGTGCAGAACCAGATCAACACCCTGCGTACCGACCTGACCAAGCAGAAGGCCTACCTCGAACGCCGCACGGCCGATCGCCAGGCCATGGAAAAGCAGCTCGTCTCCGAGATCGAACATTACCGCGCGGTCCGGCAGCGCGCGGAGGACCAGCGCGGCGGCAAGCGCTGAGCGTCGCTTGGCAACGCCGGCGGCCCGCTACGCCGGCCGGCAGACATCGCTGGAGCGGAGGCGGCAGCGACGACGACGCCGCGCTTCCCGGCGACGGCGTCAGGGCGCTGCACCGCTGCTCAGAACGGCAGCTTGAGGTTCGCGTCGAGCGCGAGCAGCTGACGACGGAACACGTCCTGGATGCGCCGCAGCGATCCTTCGTTGTCGGCGTCGAAACGCAGCACGAGCACCGGAGTCGTGTTCGAAGCGCGCACGAGGCCCCAGCCGTCGGGCCAGTCGGCACGGACGCCGTCGATCGTCGTGACGCGCGCGCCCTCGAAGCTCGCCCGTTCGCGGAAGCGCTCGATGAAGCGGTAATGCTCGCCTTCGCTCATCTCGATCTTGAGCTCGGGCGTGCTCGTGCCCTTGGCGAGTCCGTCGAAAATCTGCTGCGGATCGCGGCCTTCGAGGTCGCCAGCGAGGATCTCGAGCAGACGCGCGGCGGCGTAGATGCCGTCGTCGAAGCCGTACCAGCGCTCCTTGAAGAAGAAATGGCCGCTCATCTCGCCGGCCAGCGCCGCATCGGTCTCGCGCATCTTGGCCTTGATCAGCGAATGCCCGGTCTTCCACATGATCGGACTGCCGCCGTGACGCAGGATTTCCGGCTGCAGTTTGCCGGTGCATTTGACGTCGTAGATGATGGTCGCGCCCGGATTGCGCACGAGCACGTCCTTCGCGAACAGCATCAGCAGGCGATCCGGGAAGATCACTTCGCCGGTCTTCGTCACGACGCCGAGGCGATCGCCGTCGCCGTCGAAGGCCAGACCGAGATCGGCGCCGACCTGCTTGACGGTCAGGATCAGATCGCTGAGGTTGTGCAGGTCCGACGGATCCGGATGGTGATTCGGGAATTCGCCGTCGACCTCGCAGTACAGCGGCATGACCTCGCAGCCTATGCCTTCGAGCACGGCCGGCGCGACTATTCCGGGCACGCCGTTGCCGCAGTCGACGACGACGCGCAGGCGGTGCTCGACCTGGATGTCGCCGGTCACGCGATCGATGTAGTCGTTGACGACGTTCATGGTCTGCAGCGAGCCGCTGCCGCTCGTGAAGCGGTTCTCGGCGATGCGCGCATACAGGTCCTGTATCGCCTGCTCGGCCAGGGTTTCGCCGCCGAGAACGATCTTGAACCCGTTGTAGTCGGGCGGATTGTGGCTGCCGGTCAGCGAGACGCCGCAGCCGGTGTTGAGCTGGAACGTCGCGAAATAGACCAGCGGCGTCGGCACCTGGCCGATGTCGATGACGTTCATGCCGGCCTGGCGCAGGCCTTCGACGAGGCCGGCGCTCAGTTCCGGCCCCGACAGGCGGCCGTCGCGGCCGACGACGATTTCGGTCAGGCCGCGTTCGATGCCTTCACTGCCGATCGCGCGGCCGATCGCGCGCGCGATGTCGCGATCCAGGGTCTTGCCGACGACGCCGCGGATGTCGTAAGCGCGGAAGATGCTGCGGTCCAGCGGCAGCTTCAGGGCCGGCGGCGGCGGTGTGGCCGGCGTGGGCCGCGCCGCGCTCGGCGCGCGCACCGGTCGCGCTGCCGGCGCTTCGACCTGGAGCGCCTGGGCCATCGTGATCTCGGGCTCGGCCGGGCCGCTCTTGATCAGCCTTCCGCGCAGCACGGCCATGCCCTCGTGCCAGCCGACCTTGCGCAGCCAGAGGCCGACGGCCGCGGCGATGCCGCAGAGCACGGCGAGTACCAGCGGCAGCCAGGGATTGTCCGACGAGGTGATCAGGAACAGCTGCGGCGGCAGCTGGGCGACGCGGAACGCCGAACCCGCGATCGGCAGGCCGAGATCCGGCACCGGACCCGCCGCTCCGCCGGCGCCGACGCCGAACAGCACCAGATCGGTCACGTTGCCGGTGCCCTGGCGCAGCTCGAGGCGGCCGTCACCGACGTCGGCGCGCTGGAACGCATCGAGCACCGGCTGCATCGGAATGGCGACCCACGCCACCGCGACGTTCTGCTCGCCGGCGCGCACGGTTTCCGCGAACGTGATCATGCGGCCGTTCTTGCCGATCACGACGGACTGCGCGTCGGCCGCGCCGTTCTGCGCCTGGATCAGCTGCGCCGCCTTGGCATAGCCGAACGTGCGCAGATCCGAACCCAGCACTTCCTTGAGTTCGGGACTGAAGAAGTAGGCTTCGACGACGTCGGGCAGTGCGGAGCGCAGCGCCGCGACGGCGGCCTCGCGCTGGGCCGGATCGCCGCTGCTCAGCGGCTGCAGCACCGCGGGCGTCTGCAGCGCATTGGTGATCCGCGTGCGCAGCTCCGCGATGACCTCGGCCAGCGAGGTGGCCTGCGCCTCGCGCTGCACCAGCAGGTTGCGGCGTGCCGCCTCGTCGCGCCAGACCTGCGTCGCCTGCCAGGCGAAAAACAGCGCGGCCGCGATCAGCAGGGTCGAGCCGGCCACCGGCAGCAGGCGCCGCCAGTCCAGCGCCGGCAGCGCGAATCCGCGCTTGGCCGGCATGTCGTCGGTGGCGGCAGCAGCCGTGCTTGCCGCATCGCCGAGCTTTTTCTTCATCCTGGTGAACTCCCCGCGCCGGTCAGGAAACGCCCGAAGAACCGAAGCCGCCTTCGCCGCGCTCGGTCGGCTGGAAATCGTCCACTACCCGGAACGCCGCATGAGCCACCGGCAGGAATACGAGCTGGGCTATGCGATCCCCCGGCGCGATGGTAAAGGCCTGCTCCGAACGGTTCCAGCACGACACCATCAACGGCCCCTGATAGTCCGAGTCGATGAGCCCGACCAGATTGCCGAGCACGATGCCGTGGCGATGGCCCAGGCCCGAACGCGGCAATATCACGGCGCAGTAGCCGCGGTCCTTGATATGGATCGCGAAGCCGGTCGGTATCAGCTCCGAACAGCCCGGTTCGAGCAGCAGCGGCTGCGCCAGCGCCGCGCGCAGGTCCAGTCCGGCCGATCCCGGCGTCGCATAGGCCGGCAGCGGAATCGAATCGCCGACGCGCGGGTCGAGGATCCGGAATTCGACATCGATCATGCGCGGCCGGCTCCGCGTTCGGCGTCGCGCCGCAGCAGGCGCTCGGCGACGACGGCGACGAGCTGGCGCGCGAGCTCGCGCTTGGACGCGGTCGGCAGAGGCGTGACGCCGTCGGCGCCGATCAGGGTCAGGCTGTTGTCCTCCGACTCGAAGCCCAGACCGCCGCCGACCTGGTTGGCCGCGATGAGGTCCAGGCCCTTGCGCTCGAGCTTCGCGCGCGCATGCGCCTCGACGTGCTCGGTCTCCGCGGCGAAGCCGATCAGGAGCGGCCGGCGCGGCAGCGCGGCGACGTCGGCCAGGATGTCGGGATTCTGGGTCAGCTGCAGAGTCATGCCGCCGTCTCCCTGCTTCTTGATCTTCTGCGCGGCGATTTCGAGCGGCCGGAAGTCGCCGACCGCGGCCGCGGCGACATAGGCGTCGGCCCGCTTGGCCGCAGCCATGACGGCCGCATGCATCTCGCGCGCGCTGCGTACGTCGATGCGGTTCACGCCGGCCGGCGTGGCCAGGTGCACCGGGCCTGCCACGAGCGTGACGTCGGCGCCCGCTTCGGCGGCGGCCGCGGCGATCGCGAAGCCCATGCGGCCCGAGCTGCGGTTGCCGAGGAAACGTACCGGATCGATGTCCTCGTAGGTCGGGCCCGCACTGATGAGCACGTGCCGGCCGGCGAGCCGGCGCAGCTGGCGCGTCGCGGCCAGCGCCGCGACCAGGTCGTCCGGTTCGAGCAGACGGCCGGCGCCGACTTCCCCGCAGGCCTGCGAGCCCGCCGCCGGCCCGAACACGCCGACGCCGCGCGAACGCAGCAGCGCGAGGTTGGCCTGGGTCGCCGCATTGGCCCACATCTGCTGGTTCATGGCCGGGGCCACGTGCAGCGGCGCGGCGCTGGCCAGGCACAGCGTGGTCAGCAGGTCGCCGGCGAGTCCATGGGCAAGCCGGGCCAGGAAATCGGCGCTGGCCGGCGCGACGAGGATGTCTTCGGCCCAGCGCGCCAGTTCGATATGGCCCATGGCGGCTTCCGCGCTCTCGTCCCAGAGGCAGGTCCTCACCGGATTGCCGGACAGGGCCTGGAAGGTCAGCGGCGTGACGAAGCGCGCCGCGTTCTCGGTCAGCACCACGCGTACCTGCGCGCCGGCATCGCCGAGCCGCCGCACGAGCTCCGCGGCCTTGTACGCGGCGATGCCTCCCGTCACGCCGAGCAGTACGCGTCTGCCGGCCAATCCTGTCGCGCTCATCGGAATTTTCTCAGCGGTTCAAGCGGCGATAGCTTACGGGAAAGCCCGCTCCGGACGCGCGCGAACCGTGTCACTGCCGGCTAGGCTGGAATCGGGACGCAGCCGGCAGGGAAGCCTCATGAACATCTCTCATTGGCCGATCGACGAAAGGCCGCGCGAAAAGCTGCTGAGCCAGGGCGCGACGGCCCTGTCCGACGCGGAGCTGCTGGCCATCTTCCTCGGCAGCGGTAGCCGCGGCCAGACCGCGGTCGACCTCGGTCGCCGGCTGCTCGTGCAGAGCGGCGGGCTGCGCGCGCTGTTCGTGCGCACCGAGCCGCTGCCGGCGCTCTGCGGCCTCGGTCCGGCCAAGGCCTGCCGCCTGCAGGCCGTGCTCGAGGTCGCACGGCGCTGCCTCGGCAACGATCTCAAGCGCAAGTCGACCCTGCGCTCGCCGCGCGACACGGCCGAGTTCCTGCGCACGCGCATGAGCAGCTATCCGTACGAGGTGTTCGCCGCGGTGTTTCTCGACAACCGCCATCGCGTCATCGCGTTCGAGGAAATGTTCCGCGGCACCATCGACGGCACGGCCGTGCATCCGCGCGAGGTCGTTCGCGCCTGCCTGCGCCACAACGCGGCGGCCGTGATCTTCGCCCACAACCATCCCTCGGGCGTGGCCGAACCCAGCGAGTCGGACCGCGCGATCACCTGCGAGCTGCGCGAGGCGCTGGCCCTGGTCGGCGTGCGCGTGCTCGATCATTTCGTGATCGGCACCGACAGTCCGGTGTCGCTGGCGCAGAAGGGCTGGCTGTGAATCGGCCCCCTCGGCGGCAGCCCTGTGGCGCCCGACACGGCGGCGGCGCACCGGGCCGCACGGCCCCTGGCGCCGACACGGCGCTGACATATACTGCGGTCCGCTTGGTGGAGGGCCTGGCCGCACGTGATCCTGCCGTTTCCGCGCGAGTTTGCCGAAGACGCTGCCGAACGCTCCATTGCGGACGTGGCTCAGGCGCGGCGTCTGCTCGTGTCGCTGGCTCCGGGGCTGACGGCCGCGCTGGCCCGGCGCCGCGCCGTCCTGGCGCCGCTGATCGGACCGCGCGACGCGGCCCGCGTGGAGCGCACCGAAGCGGCCGTGGAACTGGCCTATGCGCGACTGGCCGTGCGCCACGGCAGCTGGGGGCAGGACTTCCACGCCTACCACAACGAGCAGCACATTCTGGAAATTTTCGACAGCCGCATCGCAAGGCTGATGCAGGCGGCCGGCTTGCAGGCGCTGAGTCTCGACGACTGGCTGCTGCTCGGACTGTTCGCCGCCTGCCACGACCTGCGCCAGCGCGAGGCGCCGATGTACAGCGCCGGTGTCGGCAGCAACGAGCGCGCGAGCATCGAGGAAGGCTTCCGCATCCTCGACTTGGCCGGCTTCGACCGCCGGCGCGACGCGGCGTTCTATACGGGTCTGGAGCTGATGATCGCCGGTTCGACCTTCGACGCGCGACCGCCGGCGCAGGACTGGGAATACAACTCGGTCGACCTCGTGCAGAGCGGCGGCGCGCTCGCGTCCAAGCTCGACGCGAAGCTCGACAAGCACGTGCCGGGCTGGCGCGAGGATCCGGTGCTGCAGCACGCGCTGGAGCTCGCGCTCGTCGCGGCCGATCTCGATACCGCCAACGTGGCCGAACCGTTCGCACGCTTCGTCGAAACCGGCATGCGCCTGTGCCAGGAACGCGAGATGCGCTGCCATCGCGAGACCGGCGACCCGGCATCGGCGTTGCCGGTGTTCGGCTTCCTGACCGATGGGCAGGAGCGCTTCTTCTTCGAGCTGCACCGCTTCAACTCCGGCCTCGGCCGCACGGCGTTTTCGGACGCCAAACAGGCCAATGCGCAGCCGCTGAAGGCCCTGACGATGGCGCTGCGCGCGCGCGTCGCCGCGAGCGGCAAGCCGGCCAGCGGCAATGCCGTCATCGAGGCCATGCGCACGCTCACGCGCGAGATGGAAGCGCGCAGCCTGCGCTGAACCGCGCGGCGCTTCCGGCCTACAATCGCCGTTCCGTTCGCCGCTGCAGGCCATTCCATGACTGACGAACCCGCCAAACCCGTCGACCGCGCCGAAGCCGAAGCCGCCATCCGCACTCTGCTGCGCTGGGCCGGCGAAGATCCGTCCCGCGAAGGCCTGCTCGACACGCCGCGCCGCGTCGTCGACGCCTATCGCGACTGGTTCTCGGGCTACGCCGAGGATCCGGCCGAGTATCTGCGGCGCACATTCGAGGAAGTCGCCGGCTACGACGAGCTCATCGTGCTGCGCGACATCGAATTCGAATCGCATTGCGAGCACCACATGGCGCCGATCATCGGCCGCGCCCATGTCGGCTACCTGCCGACCGACAAGGTTGTCGGCATCTCCAAGCTCGCCCGCGTCGTCGAAGGCTTCGCGCGCCGTTTCCAGGTGCAGGAAAAACTGACCGCGCAGATCGCCCACTGCATCGAGGACGTGCTCAAGCCGCGCGGCGTCGGCGTCGTCATCGAAGCCGCGCATCAATGCATGACCACGCGCGGTGTGCACAAGACCGGCGTGTCGATGACGACGAGCCAGATGCTCGGGGTGTTTCGCGAGGATGCGCGCACGCGCGCCGAGTTCCTGCAGTTCGTCATGAGCGCGCGGCGCTGAGCCGGGCGGCGCTGCGGTTCGATGCCGGCGCCGACGAGAGAAGGAGCCGGCATCGAACC
>NZ_JANFVR010000103.1 GCF_024609805.1 Tahibacter caeni
TGTGCTCTTCCGATCTCTTCGCCTGCGCGCCGTTGCAGGCCATGGGAAACGAGGGGAGGGGACCATGTCGCACGACGATTCGCAGGGCGGAGCGGCCGGCGACGGCACGGCCAGGTCCGGCGGCTGCCGCCGCGCGATACGCGAGACGTGCCCGCGTCGCGTCTGGCTGCAGGCCATGCTGGCCGCGGCATTGATGTTCGCCGGCGCCGGCGCGCAGGCCGGCCGCAGCGCGTCGGCGGCCTATCCCTGGACCGATTTCGACGACCTGTTCGTCCAGGCCCGCCAGCGTTCCGGCCTCGTGCGGATCTATCGCCTGAGCCTGGACCGGGCCGGCGTCGCGACCCTGCTGCTGCAGAACCCGCGCCAGCCGGACTACGTCGACCGCTACGGCTACGACGAAGGCGAGTTCACCGGTCCCGAGCCGGTCAAGTTCAGCCGCTATCCGAGTCTGGCCGAGATCGAGCGGCAGCTGATTCCGCGCGAGGACGTCGATTTCGGCCGCCTGCCGGCGCTGGCCGACCTGGCCTGCGACGCGGCGAACCTGCCCGACGCGAATGTCGACGGCATCGTGCTCGAGCGCGGCGATGCGGACGGCCATGCGCCGCCGGCCACGCCGGTCTGGACGTTCCGCCTGCGCGACGCCGCCCGCAGCGCCGACGTGTATTTCAGTCTCGACGGGAGGATCCTGCATGTCGTGCGCCACTGAGCGGATCCGCCGCGCGCTCGCGCCGGCCGCGGCGCTGGTGCTCGGACTGGCCGCGGCGCAGGCCGCCGAGCCGCTGGCGCCCAAGCAGCTGCACAAGGATCCGGCGCTGCTCAAGCAGCTGTTCGTCGAAGCGATCGGCCGGCCGGTCGACGTGGTCGTGGCCGAGTTCCGCGCCGAGCGGGTGCAACTGGTCGTCGTCGATCCGGTCGCGCCGGCGGTGTTCGAGACCTGGACCGCGACGCCGCGCCGGCCGGTCCAGCGCGAGGAAGGCAGCGCCTACGTCGCCTGTCCGGGTCAGCGCATCGCGCTGGAAACGCTGGATTTCGCGGCCGGCGCGCGCGTGCTCGCGCAGATCGATGCGCTGATCGGCGCGAACGGCTTCGACGCCTCCAACGTCGTGCAGGCCCGGCTCGCCGGCATCGAGGACCGCGCGCGCCGCCGGCCCTGCGACCACCTGGCCTGGTTCGAGACCCTGTCCGACCCGGTCGATCCGCTGATCCGTGTCGACGCCGAATGGACGCTCGACGGCACGCTCGTCAGGGCGCTGGACCGGCAATCGCGGCCGATCCCGCCGGCCAGGCTGTTTTCGGGCGGCTTCGGCGCGGGCCGGCCGAAAACGGCGCCGCCCGTACCGGCGGCGCCGCCCGCGCGCCACGACTATCTCGCCGCCGGCATCGCCGAGGAGCTCGCGCAGATCGAGCAGCGCCTCGGCGCGCCGCTCGCGCTGTATCGCCTCGACATCTACGCCGATTCGCTGCAGGTCACGACGGTCGATGCGGACCGGCGGCACCGGGTGACGGTGTGGCGCTTCGACCGCGACCGGGAGATGGCCGCGCCCGAGGCGAAGGAACTGGTCGGCGACGACTGCGACCGGCCGTTCGCGCTCGCGGACTTCGGCTATCCGCGGCTGGCCGAACTGATCGCCGCGGCGCCGCGGACGATAGCCGCGATGCCCGAGGCGCGCGTGCGCAAGGTCTCGGTGTCGCGCCGGCTGTCCGCGTGCAGGAAGCCGCCGCAGGTCAGTGTCTCGGTCGAGGACGAGCGCGGTTACGGCGACGTGGTCTACGACGCGGCCGGGCAGCTCGTCGAAGCGCGGGTGCGCTGAGCGCGGTAGGCGTGACGACGGCCCGCCGCAGGGCGGGCCGTCCCCGCTGCTAGCAGCAGCGCGAGCGCCCGCGGCCGTAGCGCGCGGCGAGGCGGTCGGCGAAGAATTCCTCGTAGCTCATCGGCGTCGCCTCCGGATGCCGGCGCCGATGGTGGTCGAGGTAGCTGCCGTAGTCGGGCACGCCGACGGCCAGCCGCGCGGTCTCGCAGAGCTGGCGCCAGACCGAGCGCAGGGCCGCCCGCAGTGCGGACGGCCCTGCCGGCGTCGGCGCGGCCTCGTTCACGTGCCCACCGACGCCGCGGCGACGTACGGCGTTTCGAGCGCGGTCGGCGTGCTGCTGCGGCGCGCGGCGAGCGCGGCGCGGATGCCGAAGAACAAGGTGACCAGCACGACGACCGCGAACAGGCCGCAGAGCGCCGCGTCGAGGTAGTTGTTGAACACGACGCGCTGCATGTCGGCGACGGTCTTGGCCGGCGCGAGGATCTCGCCGCGGCCGGCCGCGTCGGCGAAGCGCCGCGCGTTGGCGACGAAGCCGATCTTCGGGTTCTCGTGGAACAGCTTCTGCCAGCTCGCCGTCAGGGTGCACAGCACGAGCCAGGCCGTCGGCAGCGCGGCGATCCAGACGTAGCGGTCGCGCTTCATCTTGATCAGCACGGCGCAGGCCAGGATCAGCGCGAGCGCCGCGAGCATCTGGTTGGCGATGCCGAACAGCGGCCACAGGGTGTTGATGCCGCCTAGCGGATCGACCACGCCCTGGTAGAGGAACCAGCCCCAGCCGGCCACGCAGAGCGCTGTCGCGATCAGGTTGCCGCCCCAGGATTCCGTATGCCGCAGCGGCCCATGCACGGTGCCGAGCAGATCCTGGATCATGAAGCGGCCCACGCGCGTGCCGGCGTCGACCGTGGTCAGGATGAACAGCGCCTCGAACAGGATGGCGTAGTGGTACCAGAACGCCATCATGCCTTCGCCGGAGATCACGTTGTGCAGGATCTGCGCCATGCCGACGGCCAGGGTCGGTGCGCCGCCGGTACGCGACAGGATGGTGTTCTCGCCGATTTCCTTCGCGGTCTGGCTCAGTACCTCGGGCGTGATCACGAAGCCCCACTGGCTGATCGCCTGTGCCGCGGATTCGACCGTGCCGCCGAGCACCGCTGTCGGGCTGTTCATCGCGAAGTAGACGCCGGGCTGCAGTGCGGTCGCGGCGACCAGCGCCATGATCGCGACGAACGCTTCCATGAGCATGCCGCCGTAGCCGATCAGGCGGATGTCGGCTTCGGTCGCGAGCATCTTCGGCGTCGTGCCCGAGGAGATCAGCGCATGGAAGCCCGACACGGCGCCGCAGGCGATCGTGATGAACAGGAAGGGGAACAGGCTGCCCGACCAGACCGGGCCGCTGCCGTCGATGAAGCGCGTGACGGCCGGCATCTGCAGGTCGGGCCGCACGAGGAAGATGGCCAGCGCGAGGATCAGGATGGTGCCGATCTTCAGGAAGGTCGACAGGTAGTCGCGCGGCGCGAGCAGGAACCAGACCGGCAGCACCGAGGCGACGAAGCCGTAGCCGATCATGAGCCAGGCGAGCTGACGGCCGTTGAACGTGAAGGCCGGGCCCCAGGCCGGATCCGTGGCGACGTGGCCGCCGGCCCAGATCGAGACCAGCAGCAGCACGAGGCCGATCACCGAGGCTTCGAGAATGCGGCCCGGCCGCAGCCAGCGCATGTAGATGCCCATGAAGATCGCGATGGGTATGGTGGCCGCGACCGTGAACGTGCCCCAGGGGCTTTCGGCCAGCGCCTTGACCACGACCAGGGCCAGCACCGCGAGCAGGATGATCATGATCGCGAGGATGCCGAGCATCGCCATCGTGCCGGCCGTGCTGCCGAGTTCGGCGCGGATCATGTCGCCGAGCGAGCGGCCGTCGCGGCGCGTGGACAGGAACAGGATGATCATGTCCTGCACGGCGCCGGCGAAGATCACGCCGGCCAGGATCCACAGCGTCCCGGGCAGATAGCCCATCTGCGCGGCGAGCACGGGACCGACCAGCGGACCGGCGCCGGCGATCGCGGCGAAATGATGGCCGTACAGCACCCAGCGGTTCGTCGGCACGAAATCCAGGCCGTCGTTGCGGCGCAGCGCCGGCGTCGCGCGGCTCGGATCGATCGCGAGCGCGTGGTCGGCGATGAAGCGGCCATAGAAGCGATAGCCGATCACGAGGATCGCCATCGCCGCGGCGACCAGCCAGATCGCGTTGACCGGCTCGCCGCGCGACAGCGCGACGACGCCGAGGCAGGCTGCGCCGACCAGCGCGAGCGCGACCCAGCCGAGTTTGCCCAAGAGAGTGTTGCCCATCGTCGTCGTCATCGATCCCGTTCCCCAATGCGTGACGCGCCGAAGCGTCGGCGCGTTCGCGGCGAGGGTCAAGCGCACTTTAGTCGCGATGGCGAAATGGCTCGCAAACGCGGTTTTTCGCGGGATTTTCATGTTGCGTTGCGGCACGCGGCGCAGGCGCGGCGATGCCGGAGACCGTACGCGCGCGGCTGCTCCGCTAGCGCAGCCAGCCGCGTGCGGCGGCCTTGCGGGCCAGCACGATCAGGCCGATCGCGATCAGCAGCACGAGGCCTTGCATCACGACCGCGGCCGGGCCGGCGAGGCTTGCGCCGTCGATCAGCACGAACAGGCCGAAGTCCTGCACGAGTATGCCGGCGAGCGAGGCGACGAACAGCGGCACGGCCCACTTGCGCCGCAGCAGCAGGCCGACGCAGCCCAGCGCGCCGCCGAGCACCGCGACCGCGGTGCCGGCCACGGCCCAGGCCGGACGCGCCTTGTACAGCGCCTGCTGCGCGTCGGACATCTTCGCGACGTCGTCCGGCGACAGGCTCAGGTCCATCGCGAACGCGAGACAGCCGAGCAGGTTCCACAGCAGAGCGACGACGGCGACGACGAAATACCAGCGCGGGGGCGTGTTCATGGCGATGTCCTCGTGGCGGAGCAGGGAGGAGCCGCACCGGCGCGTCGTTCGCGGCCGGGACGGGAGCGGCAGACCTACGCAAGCGACAGCGCAGGCTATTTAGCGCGGCGGCCGGCAGCCCTGCAACGGGCCCGCCGGCGCGGCGGCAGCGGACGGCAGCTTTGGCCGGCTCTGGCATACTACGCGGCCTTTGCGCCCGCCCATTTCCTTCCGATCATGCCCAGCAACGAGCCGCGCGGCCCCAAACAGATCCTCAAAGCCCTGCGCTGGTCCTGGCAGGGGCTCAAGGCCGGCTATGCCTTCGAGGCGTCGTTCCGGCTCGAGGTCTACCTGTTCGTGATCTTCGCGCCGCTGGGGCTCTGGCTCGGCGACGGACCGATCGAGAAGGCGCTGCTCGTCGGCAGCCTGATCCTCGTGCTGTCGGCCGAACTGCTCAATTCCGCCGTCGAGGCCATCGTCGACAAGGCCAGCCCCGAATTCCACGTGCTGGCCGGCCGCGCGAAGGACATGGGTTCGGCCGCGGTGTTCCTGCTGATGCTCAATGTGATGCTGTGCTGGGGCCTGATACTCGTGCCGCGCTGGCTTTGAGCCTCGGTTGCGGTGAGACGCCGGCGAACCGCAACATCGCCGTCTTGCGGCTGCGATGCCGCTGAGCAGGACAACGACCTGATGCCGCCGCCTTGAAGAGTGGTGCCGCCGCAACGGCTTCGACACGGATTCTTCGCAGCGGGAATGTCCTGATGGTGCGGTTCCGGGCGCTCCGGCACGGGTTTTTCGCAGCGCCGGAACCTTGGCGTTGCGGTTCGCCTGCGGCTCGCCGCAGCCTGCCTTTCTTCCTGTATACAACGGAACTCCTGTCATGTCCGACGCCGTCGAATATCCCGCCCTCTATCTCAAGCGCGGCGAAGACGCGCGCCTGCGCGCCGGGCATCTCTGGGTGTTTTCCAACGAGGTCGACGTCAAGCGCACGCCGCTGTCGGGCTTCGCGCCCGGCGAGATCTGCATCGTCGTCGACCATGCGGGCAAGCCGCTCGGCGTCGGCTACGTCAATCCGAATTCGCTGATCTGCGCGCGCCTCGTCGCGCGCGGCCTCGACCATGCGCTGGACCGCTCGCTGTTCGTGCACAAGCTCAACGTCGCTCTGGGGTTGCGCGAGCGGCTCTACGACGAACCGTACTATCGCCTCGTCTACGGCGAGTCCGACGGCCTGCCGGGCCTGACCCTGGACCGCTTCGGCGACGTCGTCGTCGGCCAGACCACGACGGCCGGCATGGAGCGCCTCAAGGACGAGATCGGCGAGGCCGTGGTCAAGGTGCTCAAGCCGCGCGCGCTGGTCTGGAAGAACGACGCGGGCATACGCAGCCTCGAACAGCTGCCCGACTATGCCGACATCGGCTACGGCGCGCTCGATGCGCCGGTCGTCGTGCGCGAAGGCGGCGTCGAATTCGCCTGCGACGTGATCGGCGGGCAGAAGACCGGCTGGTTCTACGACCAGCACGCCAACCGCGACCGTCTCGCGCGCTACGTCGCCGGCAAGCGCGTGCTCGACGTCTGCAGCTATCTCGGCGGCTGGGGCCTGCGCGCCGCGGCGATGGGCGCTGCGGAAGTGGTCTGCGTCGACGTCTCGGCGCACGCGGTCGAGGCGATCAACGGCAACATCGCGCGCAACGGCTTCGGCGATCGCGTGCGCGCGGTCAAGGCCGACGCGTTCGACGAGCTCAAGCGCCTGCGCGAACTGCGCGAGCGTTTCGACGTCGTGATCCTCGACCCGCCGGCCTTCGTCAAGCGCAAGAAGGATTTCGCCGAAGGCCGCATCGCCTATCGCCGGCTCAACGAGATGGGCATGCAGGTGCTGTCGCGCGACGGCATCCTCGTGACCTGTTCTTGCTCCTACCACATGCCGCGCGCGGCGCTGCTCGACAGCGTGCAGCAGGCCGCGCGCCATCTCGACCGCCAGGTGCAGGTGCTGGAGCAGCTGCAGCAGGGGCCTGATCATCCGGTGCATCCGGCGATTCCCGAGACCGACTACCTCAAGGGCTATCTCTGCCGCGTGCTGCCGGCCTGAGCGCCATCGCGTTCGCCGCGGTGCGTGGCCGCGGCTGAATCATTCATCGGCATCGACTGGACGCCGCGCCGCATCTGGCCAAGAATCCGCGCTTCGCTCGCTGGCCGGGACACTCATGCCGTATTTCGACGACATCAACCCGATCGCGCTGTCGCTAGGCCCCATCGCGATCCACTGGTACGGTCTGATGTACGTGCTCGGCGGCCTGTTCGGCTGGTGGCTCGGCAAGCGCCGTCTCGCCGAGGGACGCCTGCCGGCCACCTACGAGCAGTACGCCGACCTGATCTTCTACGCGATGATCGGCGTCATCGTCGGCGGGCGCCTCGGCTACATGCTGTTCTACGGCTTCGAGCAGATCCGCGCCGATCCGTTCGCGCTGCTGCGCGTCTGGGAAGGCGGCATGTCCTTCCACGGCGGCCTGCTCGGCGTGCTCGCGGCGGTCGCGTACTGGTCGCGCAAGCGCGGCATCCGTTTCTTCGACACGGTGGATTTCGTCGCGCCGCTCGTGCCGATCGGCCTGGGTCTCGGCCGGCTCGGCAATTTCATCGGCGGCGAGCTGTGGGGCCGGCACACGGACCTGCCCTGGGGCGTGATCTTCCCGCGCGCGCTGGATCATCTCGGCAAGAGCCACGAGGAACTCGTCGCGCTGTACCGGGCCGGCCAGCTCAACCACGAGGCGCGCCATCCGTCGCAGCTGTACGAACTGCTGCTCGAAGGCGTCGTGCTGTTCGTCGTGCTTTGGCTGTTCTCGGCCAAGCCGCGCCGGCGATATGCGGTGTCGGGCCTGTTCGCGCTGCTCTACGGCCTGTTCCGCTTCAGCGTCGAATTCGTGCGCGAGCCCGACGTACAGCTCGGCTATCTCGCGCTCGGCTGGGTCACGATGGGCCAGATCCTGTCGCTGCCGCTGATCGTCGTCGGCATCGTCCTGCTGGTCGCGTCGCGGCGACAGCCGTTGCCGGCCGCGCCGGTGCCGGGGGCTCCCGCGCAGCAGTGAACCGCCGCGCCGCGGCGCTCAGCGCGCCGCGGCCGCGTGGTCGAGCACGAAGCGGCGTTCCTGGTCGTCGCGGCGGCTGCCGTCGTCTCCGATCGCATAGAGGCGCGCGTGATAGCGCCCGGCCGGCAGCGCGGCCGCGGCCAGGCCGACATAGACGTTGCTGTCGGCTTCCGGCAGCAGATGCGCGAACGACTGCCGGCTGCCGTCGGGCATCTCGAGTTCGAGCAGGTAGTCGCGCACGTCGGAGGCCTTGGGCCGCGTGAACTGCAGCGTCAGCTGCGGCGTGTCGGCCGGAATGCGTACGAGCAGTTCGTCCGACGGCGCGCTGCGCGACAGGCTGAGCCCGACGAACAGCGTCTTGCCGCCGATGCCGGCCGTCGCGGGCGGCGGCGCCGGCGCCCGCAGCGAGACGGCCAGCGCGCCGAGCATCACGCCGAGCGCGAGGCTGGCCGCGAGCGGCAGCCATTGCAGCGCCGGCGAGCGGCGCGGCGGCAGCACGGCTACGTTCGCGGGTTCGGGTTTGCGGCGCGCCTGCATTTCGCGCAGGCCGTCGCGCAGCAGGCGTTCGGCATCCACGGCTTCGGCCAGGTCCGGATCGTCGAACAGGGCCAGCTCGAACTCCTCGAGCTGCTGCTCGTTCATCGTGCCGTCGAGGTAGGCGCGGATGCGCTCGCTCGCAGGGGCGGCGGCGTTCATCGGCGCCTCTGCGGCAGCGCGCCGCGGGCGATTTTCGGTTCGGGGCAAGTCATACGGTTTCTCCAGCCTATCGGTCGACCGGCGCGGCGAGCGGGCCCGGTCGCAGTGGCGGCCGGCCGCTTCAGCGGCCGCCGCGGCGTTTGTCGAGCAGATCCTTGAGCCGCACGCGGGCGCGGTGCAGCACGCGGTCGAAATGCTCGGAGCTCAGGCCGTACTCGCGGCACAGCGCCATCTTGTCTTCGCCGACCACGAGGTAGCGGTGCAGCAGGTCGCGGTCGCGCTCCATCGGCAGTTCGTCCATGAGCTGCGTGATCAAGGTCACGAGTTCCTCGAACTCGTGCGAATCGGCCGGGCTCAGCGCCTCGTCGACGACGACCTCGATGCTGTCGTTGTCGGTGTCGGTGCGCTGGCGCTGGTGTTTGCGCCGCTCGCTGTTGGCCAGGTTGATCGCGGTCTGGCGCAGGAAGCCGCCGATGCGGTTTGGATCGTGGATGCCGTTGTCGCGCATGCGTTCGATGACGACGATGAAGGTTTCCTGGATCAGGTCGTGCACGCGGTCGGGCTGCACGCGGGTCTGCAGCACCAGGGTGACGGCGCGCTGGTGGCGGCGGACGAACGTGGTTTCGGCCTGGCGGTCTCCGCGGGCGACGCGGGCGGCGAGCTCGGAATCGATGGTCGACGGAGAGTCGGACACGGGGTCTAGGCCGTTGGGCATGCGAAACAATCGCCGGCGTGAGTTTTGACCCGATCCTAACCAAAAGGTGAAAACCTGCAAAGCTGTGACTTGAGCCGCAACAATTCGACGGTTTGGCGGGCTCATCCGGCGCCAACGGGCCGGTCGCGGCGCGGCGCCGCGGCAGCACGGTCGGGCAAGGGGGTTCAGAGAACGGATCGACGGCATGGGACGGGGCCTGGCAGGGGACGAGCCGGACGCTCGGTGGCGGCTCCGCCTCCCCCCGGTCCAGCCAAGGCGGCGCCGCGTCCGACGTTTCCCCTACTGCCGCCGGCGCGGCCGGCCTCCCGCCCCGGGCACGGCCGCGTTCAGGCGGCGCTCATCCGGCCGGCGCCGGCGCGCGGGTCTTCGATCGGATCAGGCGGGGCATATCCGGCGACGGGCCGCGGGGCGACCGACGGATCGCCGGGTCACAGCCATTTCGCGCGGCGCAGCACGAAGAACAGGCCGCCGATGATCGCGATCGTCGCGGCGATGAAATAGTGATAGCCGTTGTCGAGCTCGGGCATGTTCTTGAAGTTCATGCCGTACCAGCTCGCGAGCAGGGTCGGCGCGGCGAGCAGCGCGGCCCAGCCGGCCAGGCGCTTGACGACTTCGTTCTGCGCCACGGTCACGAGCGACATGTTCACGCTCATCGCGGCCGTCAGCATCTCGCGCATGGTGTCGGTCGCTTCGTTGATGCGCGCGGCATGGTCGGACACGTCGCGGAAATACAGCCGCACGTCGTCGCGGATCAGGCTCGGGTGGAAGCGCATGAGCTGGTTCAGGATGTCCTGCAGCGGCGCGACGGCCAGCCTCAAGGTGACCAGCTCCTTCTTGAGCTCGTAGAGATTGCGGATCGTGTCGCGCTTGAACGTGTCCTCGAAAATGTCCTTTTCGAGCTCCTGCAGCTCGCTGCGGAATTCGCGCACGATCGGCAGGAAGTTGTCGACGATGAAATCGAGCACCGCATAGAGGCCGTAGCTCGGTCCGAGCGCGAGCAGCTCCGGCGACTGCTCGCAGCTGCGCCGCGCCGGCTGGTAGGACAGCGAGGCGCCGTGGCGCACGGTCACGAGGTAATTGCGGCCGAGGAAGATGTGCGTCTCGCCGAACTCGATCTTGCCGCCGACGGCCTGCGCCGTGTGCACGACGATGAACAGCGAATCGCCGTAGACCTCGATCTTCGGACGCTGGTGCGCCGCATGCGCGTCCTCGACCGCGAGCTCGTGCAGGTCGAATTCCTCCTGCAGCCGTTCGAGCAGACTTTCGTCGGGCTCGTGCAGGCCGACCCAGACGAAGTTGTTCCGGTCCTTGAGCACCTCGCTGATCTCGGCGATGGTGATGTCGCGCAGGCGCTGGCCGGTCTCGGTCGAGTACGCCACGCAGTTGACCACCATCGCATGCGGATCGACGGGCAGGGACGGCGTGGTGCTCGGCGCAAGATTCATGGGCGGCTCGGCGTGCGGGGCGCGGCAATGATGCCGCAAGCCCGCAGCGCCGCCTACCGCTTCGTCGGGCGGAGCCCGACGAGGAGAACGGGGAATCGGGATTGGGGAATGTAAGAGCAGGGGCCCAAAACCTCCCTTGAAGGGGAGGGCATGGTGGGGATGGGGGCGCGGCTGTTTTTACGATTCCCGATTCTCCATTCCGATTCCCGGCTTCTCAGCTGCCGAAGCCTTCAAGCACGATCTTGCCGCGCGCCGTGCCGCTCTCGATCAGCGCATGGGCGCGGCGCAGGTTGGCCGCGTCGATGCGGCCGAAATGCTCGCCGAGCGTCGTGACCACGCGTCCGTCGTCGACGAGATCGGCGACGGCGTTCAGCAGCCGGTGCTGCTCGATCATGTCCGGCGTCTCGAACACCGGCCGCGCGAACATCATTTCCCAATGCAGCGACAGCGCCTTGCGCTTGAGCTTCATGACGTCCAGCGGCGTGGCCGGGTCGTCGATGAGGCCGAGCCGGCCCTGCGGCCTGAGCGCCTCGACGACGGCATCGAAATGGCGGTCGCTCTGGGTCAGGCTCGCGACGTAGTCGACCTGGGGCAGGCCGATCCGGCGCAGTTCCTCGTGCAGCGGCCGCGAATGGTCGATGACGTCGTGTGCGCCGAGCCGCTCGACCCAGGCGTGCGTTTCCGGCCGCGAGGCCGTACCGATCACGCGCAGGCCGGTCAGACGCCGCGCGAGCTGCACGAGGATCGAGCCGACGCCGCCGGCCGCGCCGATCACGAGCAGGCTTTCGTCGCGGTCGCGGCTGACCTGGAGACGGTCGAACAGCAGTTCCCAGGCCGTGATCGCAGTCAGCGGCAGTGCCGCGCCCTGGGCGAAATCCAGGCGCTGCGGCAGGCGGCCGACGATGCGCTCGTCGACGACCTGGCGCTCCGCGTTCGAGCCGGGCCGCGCGATCGAGCCCGCATACCAGACGCGGTCGCCGGGCTTGAACAGGCTGACCGCGCTGCCGACCGCGCGCACGGTGCCGGCGGCGTCGAAACCCAGCACGCGGGCCTGGCCGACCGGCGGTGCGGCGTGGCGGCGTACCTTGGTGTCGACCGGATTGACCGAGACGGCCTGCACGTCGACGAGCAGGTCGCGCGGACCCGGCTCGGGTTCGGGCAGTTCGAGATCGACCAGCGCCTGGTCGTCGCTGATCGGAAGGTTCTTGTAGAAGCCAACGGCTTTCATGGCGGTTTCCCGGTGGTTGAGAGAAAGGATCAGGCGGCTGCGGCGTAGTCCGGATAGCTGGTATAGCCCTGCGCGTCACCGCCGAACAGACCGCCGTCGAACGCGGCCAGCGGCCAGCCGTGGCGCAGCCGGGCGGGCAGGTCGGGATTGGCGATGAACGGGCGGCCGAACGCGACGAGGTCGGTCAGGCCGCGGGCCAGCAGGTCCTCGGCGCGCGCCGTGTCGTAGCGGCCGGCGACGACGAGCCGGCCGGCATAGGCCTCGCGCAGCGCGGCGCGGAAAGCGTCGGGCACGACGGGCGCGTCGTCCCAGTCGGCTTCGGCCAGGTGCAGATAGGCCACGCCGATCCGCTGCAGTTCGGCCGCCGCGTGCAGGATGGCCGGGATGATCTCGGGGCAGTTCATGTTGCGCGCCGTGATGTACGGCGCGAGGCGCACGCCGACACGCGCGGCGCCGACCTCGCCGGCGACGGCCGCGGCGACTTCGCGCAGCAGCCGCGTGCGGTTGGCGATGCTGCCGCCGTAGTCGTCGTCGCGCCGGTTCGAGGTCGTGCGCAGGAACTGGTCGATCAGATAGCCGTTCGCGCCGTGGATCTCCACGCCGTCGAAGCCGGCGCGCAACGCATTGGCCGCGGCGCGGCGATAGTCGTCGACGATGCCGGCGATCTCCTCGCGCCGCAGCGCGCGCGGCACGGGACAGTCGACGAGGCCGCCGGCGCCGTCGCGCACGATCCAGACCTGCGCGTCGGGCGCGAGCGCCGACGGCGCGACCGGCAGTTCGCCGCCGTGGAACAGCGGATGCGACATGCGGCCGACGTGCCAGAGCTGCAGCGCGATGCGCCCGCCGGCCGCGTGCACGGCGTCGGTGACGAGGCGCCAGCCGTCGACCTGCTCCGCGCTGTAGATGCCCGGCGTGAAGCTGTAGCCCTGGCCCTGGCGCGAGATCTGCGTCGCCTCGGTGACGATCAGGCCGGCGCCGGCGCGCTGCGCGTAGTACTGCGCCATCAGCGCATTCGGCACGTCGCCGGGCTGGCTGCTGCGGCAGCGCGTCATCGGCGCCATGACGATGCGGTTCGGCAGATTCAGCGCGCCCACCGTCAGCGGGCGGAACAGATGGTCGTTCACAGGTGCGGTCCTGGTGCGGATGGTAATAGTGGAAAAAGATTCATCGGCCGGAACCGAAGCTGGCCGCGTCAGGCGGTCGGCGGCGCCGCGCCGGCCGGCGCATCGAGCTCGACGACGAAGCCGCCGGGCAGGCGCACGAAGATCTGCACGGTTCCCTGCTCGGGCACGACCGCGACGTCGTGCGGCAGCTGTGCGGCCCGCAGGCGCGCGATCAGCGCCGTCGCGGCTTCGTCGGTGCGGAACGCGATGTGCGCGAACGCCACGGTCGCGCCGAGCGCCGGCGCGTCCACGCGGTGCAGCCAGGCCTCGTCGCCGTGGTACAGCCATTCGCCCGGGAAGCGGAACGGCGGCCGGTAGCCGCGGCGCAGGCCCATGACCTCGCCGAACAGGCGCTGCAGGGGCGCACTGTCGCCGCTGCGCAGGTTGATGTGATCGAAGCGCCAGCGCGGCGATGCGGCGGTTTCGGGCGATGCGGCGGACATGGTCGGTTCCAGCGGTGCGGAGGCCGGCAGCTTGATTGATTGACGGATCGTGAAAAACCTCGCTAAAACCGAATCAGTTTCAAACATTGATTGAAAGCCGGGGCGCGAGGCAGGCGATGAAGGCATTGATGGAACTGGAGTTCTTCGTCCGCGCCGCGGACAGCGGCAGTTTTTCCGCCGCGGCGCGGAGCCTCGACCTGAGCCCGGCCGCGGCGAGCGCGGCGATCAAGCGCCTCGAGGCCGAGCTGCAGGTGCGCCTGTTCGTGCGCTCCACACGCAGCCTGCGCCTGACGCCGGACGGCGAGCGCTTCCTGCAGCATTGCCGCGTCGCGCTGCAGGCCTTGTCCGACGGCGAACAGGCCCTGCGCGGCGACGGATCGGCGCTGCGCGGCAGCCTGCAGCTGTCGCTGCCGTCGGATCTGGGCCGGCACACTGTGCTGCCGTGGCTCGATGCGTTCCTCGCGCGGCATCCGGCGCTGCGCCTGCGCGTGCAGCTGTCGGACCGGCTCGCCGACGTCTATCGCGAGCCGGTCGATCTGGCCCTGCGCTACGGCGCGCCGGCCGATTCCGCCTTGATCGCGCTGCCGCTGCTGCCGCAGAACCGGCGCGTGCTCTGCGCAGCGCCGGTCTATCTCGCGCGCGCGGGCCGGCCGGCGCAGCCGCAGGATCTGCGCCGGCACAACTGCCTGCGTTTTCTGCTCAGCGACGAACTGCATGCGCGCTGGCGCTTTCACGGCGCCCACGGCGACAGCGTGGTCACGGTGGAAGGCGACCGGGTCAGCGACGACGGCGAAGCGGTGCGGCGCTGGGCCGTGGCCGGCCATGGCATCGCCTACAAGTCCTGGCTCGACGTCCATGCCGACGTGCAGGCCGGCCGGCTCGAGACCTTGCTGCCGCACTGGCGCGGCGAAAGCGCGCCGCTGAACCTGATCTGCGCCGACCGGCGCCTGCTGAGCCCCGCCGTGCAGGCGTTGCGTGAATTCCTGGCGGCACGCTGCGCCGAGCTGCGGCCGCCGCCGGTCGTGGCCTGAGTCAGGGAGAGGTCAGAAACGTCACGCGGCGCGACGACGGCGCGCTGCTGCCCGCCGAAGCCGCCGCCCGCCGGCATCCACGGCACGTGCGTTCGTGCGCGCCCGACCGGAACGTTGGGCGACCGCCCGGGTTCGGTGCGCTCGCCGGTTCTTCACTCTTTGCCGGCCGGTTCCGCGTCGCAGCCGCGCGCGGCGCGCGCACGTGCGCCGAAGCGCGCGATGCGTTCGCGGTAGGCGCCGGCCGCATCGCCGCGCGCGCCGGCCGTCAGGCGC
>NZ_JANFVR010000104.1 GCF_024609805.1 Tahibacter caeni
CCGGCCTCGCGGCGCAGCCGCTGCAGTTTCTCGACGAGCGCGCTCATGCGCCGCGCAGCAGGGCCAGCACGCGCGCGGCCTGGGCCTTGGGTGTGGCCGCCGCATCCTCGTCGGCCGCGAGCACGGGACCGACGCAGGCCGGGCAGCCCGCGCGGCAGCTGCAGGCGTCGAGCAGCGCCGCGGCTTCGCGCACGAGCTCGGCCTGCACGCGGAACAGCGGATCGCTCAAGCCCACGCCGCCGGGGTAGTTGTCGTACAGATAGACCGTCGGCGTGAAGCGCTCCGCGTCGATGCCGGCTTCGGCCGGGCGCCACCGGCCGCGGCCGCGCTGGTCGCGCTCGACGAACGCGCTGGCGTCGCCGCTGCCGACGGATTTCATGAGATCGCGCGATTCGGCCATGACGCGGACACTGGCCACCGTATGCAGCGCCGTGGCCGCGCCGAGGAAGCCGTCGAGCGCATCCTGGCGCGAGGCGAACGCCGCGTCGAGCGCCTCCTGCGGCAGCTGCCACCAGAGCGCCGTCGTGTGCAGCTCCTGGTCCGGCAACGTGACCGGGCCGTAGCCGATGTTCTCGTGCGTGTAGTAGCGGATCTTCTTGTAGCCGGCGACGCGGCGCACGACGTGGACTTCGCCGTGATAGGCATTGCCCTGGCCCGCGCGCACGCCGTCGAAGCGTTCGAGCACCCTGAGTCGCGTGTAGTCGATCGCGTCGGTGTAGTAGTCGACCTGGGTGCGCGTGACGTAGGCCTTGCGACCGTCCCAGTCGAGCTTTTCTACCTGGTACGGCAGCGACTGCACCATATGGATCGCGCCTTCGTAGAGGGTCAGCGCGGCGCTGGAATAGTCGACCTCGGCGATGATGGCCTGGCGTCCGTCGGTGCGGTCGACGACGACGAAGTTGCCGTCGGCGACGGCGCGCAGGTTGACCGCGTTGGCCGGGTACGCGTCGGCGATCCATTCCCAGCGCTGGCCTTCGCGATGCACGACGTCGGAGTCGGCGAGCACCTGCAGATACGCGGCCGGCTCGATCGGGCCGAAACCGTCGCCGTCGACGAACGGCAGCTCGAACGCGGCGCAGCGGACGTGGTCGAGCAGGATCAGCGGCTGGTCCGGCGCGATGCGTGCCTGTTCCGGCGGCGCGTCGCGGAAGAATTCCGGGTGGCGCACGATGTACTGGTCGAGCGGCTGGCTCGACGCGACGAGCACGCCGATCGCCGCCTGCCGGCGCCGGCCCGCGCGACCGAAGCGCTGCCAGGTCGCCGCGATCGAGCCCGGGTAGCCTTGCAGCAGCACGACGTCGAGCGCGCCGATGTCGACGCCGAGCTCCAGCGCCGACGTGCTGACGAGACCGTCCACGGCGCCGCTGCGCATGAGCTGCTCGGTGCGTCGGCGCTCGGTCGGCAGATAGCCGCCGCGGTAGGCGTGGATGCGCGCGGGCTTGCGCGGATCGTGGTCGAACACGTCCTTGAGGTACTTGGTCAGCACCTCGACCATGAGCCGCGACGGCGCGAACAGCAGCGCCTTGAGCCCGGCGCGGATCGCCGCGCGCGCGATGCGCGTGACCTGCGAGCGCGCCGACGCGCGCAGGCCGAGATCCGCATTGACGACCGGCGGATTCCACAGCAGCACGTGCTTCTCGCCGGCCGGCGCGCCGCTCTCGGCGATCGCGTGCACGGGCCGGCCGATCAGCGCCTCGGCGTGCTCGCGCGGATTGCCTATCGTGGCCGAGCAGAGGATGAACACCGGATCGGCGCCGTAGAACGCGCAGATCCGCGCGAGCCGGCGCAGCACGTTGGCCAGGTGGGAACCGAACACGCCGCGGTAGCTGTGGATCTCGTCGATGACGACGTAACGCAGGTTCTCGAAGAACTGCGCCCACTTCGTGTGATGCGGCAGCATGCCCTGGTGCAGCATGTCGGGATTGCTGACGACGATGTCGCCGTGCAGGCGTATCGCCTGCCGCGCGTCGCCGGGCGTGTCGCCGTCGAACGTGTGCGCGCGCAGTCCGAGGCCGCCTGCGCGGTTGAGTTCGAGCAGTTCGGCGACCTGGTCCTGCGCGAGCGCCTTGGTCGGAAACAGGTACAGCGCCTTGGCGCGGGCGCGCAGCGCCGCGTCGACGACGGGCAAGGTGTAGCAGAGGCTCTTGCCCGACGCGGTCGGCGTCACGACGACGGTGTGCCGGCCCGCGCGCACCGATTCCCAGGCCTGCGCCTGATGGCTGTAGAGCTGCTCGATGCCGCGCGCGCGCAGCGCCGTGCGCAGCGCCGGCGCGAGCTCGGCCGGCAGCTCCGCATAGCGGCCCTCGCGCGCCGGCACGGTGAAATGGCCGGTGATGCGGTCCGCATAGCGCTGCGCGAGCCGCGCGAGCAGGCGTCCCGGATCGGGCGGCGCCGGCTGTCTGTCGGCGATGAGTCGGGCGAGGTCGGTGGACATGGCGGCGTATCGGCGGTTGAGACGGGCCTGCGGCTATACGCGGCGCGTGTCTCAGAAGCTGCGACGAACCGGCGAGCCTTCCGCGGCCCGGCGTTGGCGGCATCGCGCCGCCGGGCTAGGATCGCCGAGTACGGGGAGTCCATCGATGTCGATCAACATTGCGAGCGCGCCGCCGCGCCTGCCGCTCGCACTCAAACTCGGTTTCACCGCGTTCATGGCCACGTTGGTGCCGTTCTACTGGATCACCTACGGACCGACGAATTTCCTGTATTTCTGCGACGTGGCCATGTTCTTCACCCTGGCCGCGATCTGGACCGAGTCGCCGCTGCTCGCGTCGATGCCGGCCGTCGGCCTGATCGTGCCGCAGCTGGTCTGGTGCGTGGATTTCCTCGCGAGCTGGCTCGGCAAGCCGTTGCTGTCGATGACGGCCTACATGTTCGATCCGGGCATACCGCTGTTCGCGCGCGGGCTGTCTTCGTTCCATGCCTGGCTGCCGTTCGTGCTGATGTATCTCGTCGCGCGGCTCGGCTACGACCGGCGCGCGCTGGCCGGCTGGACCCTGCTGGCCTGGTCCCTGCTCGCGATCTCGCGTCTGCTGCTGCCGGCGCCGCCGGCCGATCCGGCGCGGCCGAACGTGCCGGTCAACGTCAACTACGTCTACGGCTTCAGCGATGCGTCCGCGCAGACCCTGATGCCGGGCTGGGCCTGGCTCGCCGTGCTGTTCGTCGGCCTGCCGCTGCTCGTGTTCTGGCCCACCCATCGGCTGCTGCAGCGCTGGCGCGGATTGCCCGTCGGCGCGCGTCGGCAGCTCTGACGCGCCGGCGCCGGGCGAATCCGCCGCCCAGCCCACGCGACCGCACCCGGCGCCGTTGCGGAAATTGCGCAAACGCCGAAAACCCCGCGCGGCGCTGACGAACGGCTGACGAAAAAACGCGGCGCCTTGCGTCGAATAGGTTTTCCCCACTCCGGAGTGTCACATGACCCTGCGCCTCGCCCTGTGCCTGCTGCTGACTGCAGCGACGGCATCGAACGCATTCGCCGCGCCGCCTGCCTCTGCGCCGCCGGCATCCGCGCCGGCCGCCTCGGCGTCCGACGTACCCGCCGCCGCCGCACCCGCGCCTCTGCCGAGCATCACGTTGCCGCCGGCGATCGCCCGCGTGCTGCAGGACTACGAGCGTGCCTGGATCGCGCGCGACGACGCGGCACTCGCGCAGCTGTTCGTCGCCGACGGATTTGCCTTGCCGAACGGCCAGCCGCCGGCGACCGGCGCCGATGCGATCCGCGCCGCGTATGCGGGCAACAGCGGTTCGCCGCTCGCACTGCGGGCGCTGCACTACGCCGAGTCGGGCGACATGGCCTACGTCATCGGCGGCTTCGGCGGAAAGGCGGGGCAGCCGGATTTCGGCAAGTTCGTGCTCGTGCTGCGCCGCGGCGGCGACGGCGTCTGGCGCATCGCCGCCGACATGGACAACGCGAACGCGATGCCGCGCCGCGCGCCGTCGCAGTGGTGACCGCGAGGACGTTCCCGACCTGAACGCCGGGCGTCGCGCCCGGCCGCCGGTGCTCAGTCCGCCGTTTCCGCGGTCAGCACGCTGAGGAACGCCTCGCCGTATTTCTCGAGCTTGGTCGTGCCGACGCCGCTGATCGCGGCGAGCTCGCGCAGCGACACCGGATGTTCGCGCAGCATGTCGAGCAGGGTAGCGTCGTGGAAGATTACGTAGGCCGGCACGTTCTGTTCCTTGGCCAGCCGTGCGCGCACCGCGCGCAGCGCGTCCCAGAGCGGACGTTCGTCGTCGGCGATCTGCAGGCTGTTGTGCGCGGTCGCGCCGCCGCGCTTGCGCGAGGCCTTGCGCTCGGCGCGGCGCTGGCTTTCGGCCGCCTCGTAGCGCATCAGCACGCGCGTCTCGCCCTTGAGCACACCGCGACTCGATTCGGTCAGACGCAAGGTGCCATAGCCTTCGTGGTCGGCGGCCAGATGGCCGGCCGCGACGAGGTGGCGGAACACGCCGTTCCACTGGCGCGCGTCGAGATCGCGGCCTATGCCGTAGACGCTGAGCTGGTCGTGGTTCCAGCTGCGGACCTTCTCGCTGTCCTGCCCGCGCAGCACGTCGACGAGATGGCCGACGCCGAAGCGCTGGCCCGTGCGGTAGACCGTGGACAGCGCCTTCTGCGCGACTTCGCCGGCGTCCCAGCTGCGCGGCGGATTCAGGCAGTTGTCGCAGTTGCCGCAGTCACTCGTGCGCGTCTCGCCGAAATACGCCAGCAGCAGCCGGCGCCGGCAGCCGGTCGCCTCGGCATAGCCGAGCAGCGCCTCGAGCTTCGCGCGCTCGACGCGCTTGCGCTCCTGGCCCGACTCGGACTGGGCGATCATCTGGCTCATCGTCACGACGTCGCCGAGGCCGTAGCAGAGCCAGGCTTCCGCCGGCAGCCCGTCGCGGCCGGCGCGACCGGTCTCCTGGTAATAGCCTTCCATGCTCTTGGGCAGGTCCAGGTGCGCGACGTAGCGCACGTCGGGCTTGTCGATGCCCATGCCGAACGCGATCGTGGCGACCATGACGACGCCGTCCTCGCGCAGGAAGCGCTGCTGGTTGGCCGTGCGCTGCGCCTGCTCCATGCCGGCGTGATAGGCCAGCGCATCGAAGCCGTCCTCGGCGAGCGCGGCGGCGGTCTCGTCGACCTTCTTGCGCGACAGGCAATAGACGATGCCCGACTCGCCGCGCCGCTCGTCGAGGAACGCGCGCAGCTGGCGCCGCGGATTGTCTTTCTGCACGACGCTGTAGCGGATGTTCGGGCGGTCGAAGCTCGCGACGAACTGGCGCGCGCCGGCCAGCCCGAGCCGCTCCACGATCTCGGCGCGCGTCGGCGCGTCGGCGGTCGCGGTCAGCGCGATCCGCGGCACCTGCGGGAAGCGCTCGTGCAGCAGGTTCAGGCCGCGGTATTCGGGCCGGAAGTCGTGGCCCCATTGAGAGACGCAGTGCGCTTCGTCGATTGCGAACAGCGCGATAGGCACGCGCTCGAGCAGCTCCAGCGTGCGTTCGCCGAGCAGGCGCTCGGGCGCGACGTAGAGCAGCTTCAGTTCGCGCCGCAGCAGCCGCTGCTCGACCTCGCGCTGCTGCTGCGGCGACAGCGAGGAATTCAGATACGCGGCCGCGACGCCGAGCTGGGTCAGGGCGTCGACCTGGTCCTGCATCAGCGCGATCAGCGGCGAGACGACGATGGCCGTGCCGTCGCGCAGCAGCGCCGGCACCTGGTAGCACAGCGACTTGCCGCCGCCGGTCGGCATCAGCACGAGGCAGTCGTTGCCGCCGCTCAGGTGGTCGACGATCGCGGCCTGTTCGCCGCGGAAGCTCGCGTAGCCGAAGACGCGATGAAGCAGATCGAGAGCCGGGGAATCCATCCGGCCATGTTACCGGACGCGTCAAGGGGCGCCCGGGCATTCCGCCGATGCCGGCCTCGGATCCTTCCGAACCGGTGCGGCACGCGGCCTATGCGAAGGCCGCGTGCCGCCGCCGGTCATTTGGTGCGCACGATCGCCATCGTGATCGGCGACGTCGGCGTACTGCCGCCCTCGGTCAGGCCGAGGTTCGCGGTCTGGCCGGCCGCGACGCCGAAGCGCGCATAGCGCGTACCGCCGCCCGGACGCAGCACGAAGGTCAGCGGCGTGGCGTTGGTCAGCGGATTCACGGCCAGCTGGTACGAGCCGTTGAGCGCGGTGTAGAGCGACCGGTAGCTCCAGCTCGGCGCGGTGTACTCGGGCGCGACGCCGGCGACCGCGTCGTCGGTGTACATGGCGACGAGGAAATCGTGCACCCACGAGTTCAGGTCGACGTTGAGCACGGCCTGCAGATTGGCCAGACCGACGTTCTGGCTGTTGACCAGCGCGCCGATGATGGCCGCATCGCCGGTGTTCTTGCGGTCCAGTGCATAGCGCAGAAACAGGAACGTCGTCACCGCGCTGGCGGTCCTGGTGTCGTGCGTCGTCGCATTCAGCGGACTCGTCATCAGCGGCCCGGCGCGCTTGCTGCTGTTGGTGCTGCCGAGCTGGAAGAAGTAGTCGCGCGCGTAGCCGAACATCGGGTTTTCGAAGGTGTTGAATGCGGCGACGCGGACGGACGCATTCGGACCCGTGGTCAGGTTCGTCACGACGAT
The DNA here is from genome assembly GCF_024609805.1 of Tahibacter caeni. GTDB lineage: Bacteria > Pseudomonadota > Gammaproteobacteria > Xanthomonadales > Rhodanobacteraceae > Tahibacter > Tahibacter caeni. The sequence continues at coordinate 6,584 of NZ_JANFVR010000104.1, forward strand.
GTTCTGGCGCGGCGTCAGGCCCACGGACGTGTTGAAGAACACGAGTTCCTGCATGGCCATGGCCAGGGCCTCGTCGAGCCAGCCCTGTTCCAGCGGCGCGGCGCCGTTGTCGTAGAGCCGGCGCGTCGCGTTGAGCAGGTGCGAGATGTTGTGGAGCATCCAGCCCGTCGTGTTGCCGTAGACGAAGCTGACCGTGCGCACGTTGCTGTTCACCGAGCCGGTCGGGTCCGGCACCATCGTGTAGATGTATTCGCCCTCGTTGCTGCCGCCACAGGTCGCCGCGCTGAACAGATCGCGCGGCTGGAACAGCGCGCTCGTGATCGACGAGGACGCCGGCGGGCTCTGCTCGTTCATTTTCCTCGTGAAGAACACGATGATGCCGCCGTTGTTGTCGAGGTCGGTCATCGCGCCATAGTTCGTCGTCAGCAGGTCGTGGGCGCCGGTCTTGAGACTCGAGAGCATGCCGACCGTCGGCGTCGAACCCGGCGGCGACTGCACGAACGCGTCCATGAGGTTCTGGAACTGGCCGGTCACGAAACCGCCTACCACGGCCGGCGACCAGTTGCCTGGTGTCAGCTCCTCGACTTCCTGTACGGCGTAGTAGAGCTGCTGGCCCGGACCCGAAGCCGAGATCGCCTCGACGCGGCCCTTGCGGATGTCGGGCGCCGCGCCGCAGGAACCGATCGACGCGTTGATGTCGATGAGCTGGCCCACGGTCAGCGGCACCGCGCCGCCCTGCGGCCGCGGAACCAGATCGGCCGCGGTCGGGCGGTGGCCGTCGGCGAACGCCGGCGGAATCGGCACGCCGCCATGCGGATCGACGCTACTTTCCTGCAGCGGAGCCAGCGGGGTTTCGACCGGGCGCGGCGCCGGCGGACCGGTGACGGCCTGGATGTTGGTGCCGGTCAGGCTCAGGGTCGTTTCGGCGAACGGGCTGTCATTGATCGGCATCAGCGTGTATTCGGTCGCGGCGCCCGCGTCGCCGGTCACGCAGAGATTCGCCGCGCCCGGCATGTTGCCGTAGACGACCTGGCCGACAGCAAGGCTCAGGCAGCCGGTCACGATCATGCTCTGCTGCGCCTGGGGCGCGGCGGCCCAGTCGGCGTCGCCGGGCTGGTCGGCGTTGACGATGCAGGTGCCGGTGGCGATGAACGCAACCACGTCGCCGGCGATCGTGCAGACGCTGCTCGCACTCGCATCGATGGTGAACGCGACCGGCAGGCCCGAGCTCGCCGTCGCGGCGACCGTATACGTCGCGCCGCCGGCCGTGGGCGTGGCCGGCGCCGTCGACGTGAAGCTGATCGTCTGGCTGCCCTGACCGACCGCGAAGCTCTGCTGCGCCTGCGGCGCGGCGGCATAGTTCGCGTCACCGGCCTGGTTCGCATCGATGATGCAGGTGCCGGCGTGCTCGAACGTCACCGACGAGCCCGTCAGGGTGCAGACGCCGGTCGCGGCCGCGTCGACGCTCAAGGTTACCGGCAGGCCCGAGCTCGCCGTTGCGGCGACCGTATAGGCCGTGCCAGCGACGACCGCGCCGGCCGGCGCGGTCGTGTCGAAACTGATCGTCTGGCTGCCCTGGCCGACCGCGAAGCTCTGCTGTACCTGCGGCGCCGCGGACCAGTTCGCGTTGCCGGCCTGGTTCGCATTGACGACGCAGGTGCCGGCGCCCTGGAACGTGACCGTGCTGCCGGCGATCGCGCAGACGCTGCTCGAACCCGCGGCGATGGTGAAGCTGACCGGCAGGCCCGACGTCGCCGTCGCGGCGACCATGTACGCCGCGCCGCCCACCGCGGCCGTCGCCGGCGCCGTCGACGTGAAGCTGATCGTCTGGCTGCCCTGGCCGACCGCGAAACTCTGCTGCACCTGCGGCGCCGCGTTCCAGTTCGCGTTGCCAGCCTGGTTCGCATCGACGACGCAGGTGCCGGCGCCCTGGAACGTGACCGTGCTGCCGGCGATCGCGCAGACGCTGCTCGCGCTCGCGTCGATCGTGAAGCTGACCGGCAGGCCCGACGTGGCCGTCGCCGTCACCGTATACGCCGACCCCGCGACGACGGCACCGGACGGCACCGTCGACGTGAAACTGATCGTCTGGCTGCCCTGGCCGACCGCGAAGCTCTGCTGTACCTGCGGCGCCGCGGACCAGTTCGCGTTGCCGGCCTGGTTCGCATTGACGACGCAGGTGCCGGCGCCCTGGAACGTGACCGAACTGCCGGCGATCGCGCAGACGCTGCTCGAACCTGCGGCGATGGTGAAATTGACCGGCAGTCCCGACGTCGCGGTCGCGGCGACCGTGTATGCCGTGCCACCGACGGCGGCCGTCGTCGGCGCCGTCGACGTGAAGCTGATCGTCTGGTTCGCGAGACCGACGCCGAAGGACTGCTGCGCCTGCGGCGCCGCGGCCCAATTCGCGTTGCCGGCCTGGTTCGCATTGATGACGCAGGTGCCGGCGCTCTGGAAGCTGACCGAGGAACCCGCGATCGAGCAGACGCTGCTCGCGCTCGCATCGATCGCCAACGCGACCGGCAGGCCGGAGCTCGCGACCGCCGCGACGGTATACGGCGTTCCGCCGATCTGCGCCGACGCTGGCGCGCTCGAGGTGAAATTGATCGTCTGGCTGCCCTGGCCGACGGCCAGCGCGATCGTGCGGCCGCCGCTGCAACCGGCCGAGTCGGTCGCCGTGACGGTGACGAGATAGCTGCCGGCCTGGGTCGGCGAACCGGCCATGGTCGCGCTGGTCATGCCGGTCGGCGTCATGGCCAGACCGGAACCGGCCGGCAGGCCGGCGGTGATCGCGAACACGAACGGCTGTGCATTGCTGTTGCTGGCCGAGAACGGCAGCGAGAAGCTGCCGCCGACCGTCGCCGCCGGCACATTCGGCAAGGTCGTCACGGACGTAGTCGGACACGGCGCGGCATGGGCATTCAGCCCGGCCACAGCCAGCAGCAGGAACGTGGCGCTGCGCAGGAAACGATGGCTCACGAGTCTGTCCCCTTATTCCACGTCGAAGCGCTGCAGGCTGACCGGCGTCGTGCTGTTGAGCACGAGCACGAAGTGGTCGAGGCTGATCGGATAGTCGGTCTGGCCCGGCGCCGCGCCGGTCTGGCGCAGATAGCCGCGGATCTGCGCGCTCGCGGCGGTGACGGCCGTCGGAGCCGGCACGAAACCGACGTCGGCGAGCCGGTACCAGGTATCCGCCGGCACGTTGGCCGCGGTCAGCGCCTGGCCCTGGCTGCCGCCGGCAAGGAAGCCGTTGCAGCCGGCGCCGGAAAACAGGCGTATTTCGACGGTCGCGCTGACGCTGCCGTCGCGCGCGGTCGTCGCCGGCACGCGGAACGCCATGCCGTAGTTGACGAAGTTCACGCCGGTCGGCTGGCTGAAGTCGAAACACTGGGCGATGCCCGACGCGGCGTTCGTCGCCGGTACGGCCGTCGAGACATGGATCGTCGCGGAGCCCGACGCGGGATTGCCGTCGACGTCCGGCGTCGCTGCCCAGGCCGGTTCGCTGCCGGCGCCGGGCGGATCCGGCGGCAGCGACACGAACTGCGCCCATGGCGCGAGACCGCTGTCCAGATGGGCGTTCGGTACCAGGGTCTGCGCCTGCGCCAGCGGCGCCGCGACGACCAGTGTCACGACGGCGCCGACAAGCGACAGCGGCAATACGGGACGCGCGGACGACTCCGTGCGGGCTCGCAATGAAAGCAGCATCGATTTTCCCCTTCGACTGGCCCGAGGCACGCGCCTGCAGCGCGATACACGGACGGATGGCAGTCGCGAGTCTAGTTCAGGAATACGACGAAATGTGCGCCCAAAGGGCTTCAGGATGCGGGGAAGATCCGTCTGCGCGCCGATCGCGCCGGGCGGCACGGAGGCATGACAGGGGAGACCCTGTTTTTACGCTAGACGTCGACGCGGATTCTGCCGCGATTCGGTGCCGTGGGTTTCCGCGCGGCAGGTTGCGCCGAGCGCAGCGAATCGCAACAGCGCTCCCTCTGCAGAAGGCCGCGCCCGTTGCCGCCGGCTCCACGCCCGTGCGGGACAGACGGACGACGCAACACAATAAACAAAATTATTTATATTTTTTATCTTCCACAAGTTATTTCACGAGCGTTCGGGAAAACCGGGCCGGCGGAAGCCGGCCCGGTGCATGCCGGTAGACCGGTGGATCAGCCGCCGAGTCCGTCCGTGAAGATCGCGTCGGCCTGCAGGCGCGAAACGACGCCGCGGACCATCATCGGCGGGTTGCCGTCTGCGGGATAGCCGTGGTTGCCGACCACGATCGCGCGGCCCGACTGCAGGGTCAGCGCGGTCGCGTCGGAAAACAGGTTGGTTCCGCTGGTCGGCAGCAGCGCGACGCCGGCATCGCCGAACGCCGCGTCCGGCGCGCCGTCGGCGAGCACGCGGCCGGCGAGGAACTGCGCCGGGCCCGGCGCTTCGGGGCTGAAGTCGTTCGCCGTCGCGGTGTAGACGAGGCGGCCGTCGTTCTGCACGGCGAGTCCGGTCACGCGCTGCCAGGCGAAACCTTTGCGCGGCTGCTGCAGGCTGTAGCCCGGCGTGGCCTCGGCGCCGAACGCGGCGTCCGCGCGGCCCTGTGCCGTGAAGCGCGCGAGGAACGGCCGCGAGTAGCTGCCCTGCTCGTCCATGTAGTCGCCCGCGGCGACGATGCGGCCGTCGCGCAGCACTTCCACCGCGGCGAAGCTGCTGTCGACGGAGCTGATCCATCCCGGCTCGAACACGGCCCAGCCGCCGCCGGCGAAATCGCGGTCGAACGTGCCATCGGCATTGAGCCGTGCCAGCGAGAGCGCGTTGACGAACGGACTGCGTCCCTGCCAGCCGCCGACGACGATGCCGCCGTCCGCGGTCGGCGCGACGCTGCGCATGCCGCCGTAGTTGTCGACCGGCTGATCGTCCTGCATCTCGACGAACGCGACGACGCCGTCGCCGCCGAAGCCGGCATCGGGCGCACCGGCCGCATCGAGGCGCGCGACGAAGCCGCGATACAGCGGCACCTGCCCGCGCTGCTGGCCGGCCACGAGGATGCGACCCTGCGGGTCCACGGCCACGTCGTCGATGAGGCTGGCCGGCAGGCGCGCGATGCCGCGTTCGCCGTAGCCCTGCGACAGCGCGCCGGCCGCATCGATCTTCATCGTGAAGCCGGCCGTTTCGCTGCCGGCTTCGAAATGCCCCGCGACGATCGCGCCGCCGTCCAGCAGCGGGGCCAGCGACTTCGCCTCCTCGATGCGTGCGCCCGGGCTGAAGTCGTTGTAGACGATCAGTCCGGGATGCAGCGGATCGCCGCCGAAGGACTCGTCCACCTTGCCGTCCGGCTGCAGCTTGGCCACGACGACCCGATAGTCCGGCTCCTGCGGCAGCGGCTGCCGCCGCTTGTGCCGGTAGCCGGCCAGCAGGATGCTGCCGTCGGGCAAGGTCGCGGCCGCGTTGAAGCGGAGTTCGTGCATCTCTTCGCCATCGGGCGCGAACGCCCGCTGTCCGGCCTCGCCGAAGGCGAGGTCCAGCGCGCCGTCCTGTGCCGGCGCCGCGGCAGCGGCGCCGAGCAGCAATGCGGCCAGCGCGCCCCTGAGGTAGTTCGTTTTCATGCTCTTACCTATCCATCCGAAAACGGCAGAAAATCCTGCCGTTGAGCCAGACGGAATCAGGCGTTCCGCGCCGCCACGGCGATCGCACGCCGCACACCGGCGGCGCCGGGTCGGCGGCAAACGCCAGTGCGGAGACCGTCGCGACGGAAACCCGCGCACGGGCATGGCCCGACGCGGCGGCGACCGCAGGAATCGCAACGGCGCCTGGGCGCGGACCGGTCCAGGGCATCGTCAAGGCCGTGCGAGATCGGCCACACTGCGCTGTCCGGCGGCCGGGCCCTTTGCCTGCGCCGGCGGCCGCCGCTAACATTCAAACAATCGTTTGAGGCCTCCGATGAAGCTGTCGCATCCGATCCGCGCCGCGTTCGTACTCGTCTGCCTTTGCCTGCTGGCCGCCTGCGGCGGCGGCAAGCCGGTCCGCCGCATCAATCCGCCGGCCTTGAGCATCCAGCAGTTGGCCGTCCAGGCCGACGGACGCTGGCTCATCGAGCTGCGCGTTCAGAATTTCAGCACCGTGCCCATGCGCTTCGACACGCTCGAGGCCGGCCTCGAAATCGAAGGCACGAACGTCGGCGCGGTGTTCCTGCGGCCGGCGATCGAGATCCCGGGCCAGTCCGCCGACATCGTCGAAGCCACGCTCTCGCCGGGCCGCGACGCCGGCACGCGCCTGGCCGAGGCCGCTCGCGACGGCAGCGTCGGCTACCAGCTGCGCGGCACGATCGAAACCGGCGAGCCGGCCAAGAAATTTCCGCTGAGCCAGTCCAGCCGGCTGTCGCCGGTGCCGGGCCGGCCCAATACCTATCGTTGACGACCAAGGGTTGACCCATGAGCAAGTACGCCGCTCCGCTGACCGATATGCGCTTCGCCCTGTTCGACGTGCTGGGGGCCGAAGCCCTGTTGGCCCGCCTGCCCGGCGGCGACGCGGCCACGCGCGACGTCTGCGACGCCGTGCTCGACGAGGCCGCGCGCTTCGCCGAACAGGTGCTCGCTCCGCTGAACCAGAGCGGCGACCAGGAAGGCTGCCACTACGCCGGCGGCGTCGTGACCACGCCGAAGGGTTTCAAGGAGGCCTATGCGCAGTTCTGCGACGGCGGCTGGCCCGCGCTGAACGCGCCGGAGCAGTACGGTGGCCAGCACATGCCCGAGGCGGTCGGCGCGGCAGTCAAGGAAATGCTCGACTCGGCCAACCTGTCCTGGGCCAACTTTCCGCTGCTGTCGCACGGCGCGTCCGAAGCGCTGAAGCAGCACGGCGAGGAATGGCAGCGCGAAGTCTTCCTCAAGCCCATCGTCTCGGGCCGCTGGACCGGCACCATGTGCCTGACCGAACCGCATTGCGGCACCGACCTCGGCCTGCTCAAGACCAAGGCCGAACCGGCCGCCGACGGCACCTATCGCATCAGCGGCACCAAGATCTTCATCACCGCCGGCGAGCACGACCTCGCCGACAACATCGTGCATCTCGTGCTCGCGCGCCTGCCGGACGCGCCGCCCGGCACCAAGGGCATCTCGCTGTTCATCGTGCCGAAGTTCAAGGTCGCCCGCGACGGCACGGTCGGTGCGCGCAACGCGCTGGCCTGCGGCTCGATCGAGCACAAGATGGGCATCAAGGCCTCGGCCACCTGCGTCATGAATTTCGACGGTGCCGAGGGCTATCTGATCGGCCAGCCGAACAAGGGCCTCAATGCGATGTTCACCATGATGAACACCGCACGCATCGCCGTGGGCTACCAGGGCCTCGCCCTGACCGAGCGCGCCTACCAGAACGCGCTGGCCTATGCGCGCGACCGTCTGCAGATGCGCTCGCTCAGCGGTCCCAAGCGCCCGGACAAGCCCGCCGACCCGCTGATCGTGCATCCGGACATCCGCCGCATGCTGCTCACGCAGAAGGCCTTCGCCGAAGGCGGCCGCGTGCTCGGCTACTACGCCGCGCTGCTCGTCGACGTCATCGAGCGCAGCGAGGACGCGGCCGAACGCCAGCGCGCCGACGAGCTGCTCGGCTTCATGACGCCGATCGTCAAGGCGCTGCTGACCGAAACCGCGCAGGAATCGACCTATTGCGCCGTGCAGATCTTCGGCGGCCACGGCTACATCGCCGAATGGGGCATGGAACAGTTCGCCCGCGACGCGCGCATCACGACGATCTACGAAGGCACCACACAGATCCAGGCGCTGGACCTGCTCGGCCGCAAGATCATGCAGTTGCAGGGGGCCGGCCTGCGCCATTTCGTCGAGGAGATCAGCGCGTTCTGCCATGCGCAGCAGGCCAATGCGGAGCTCGTCGAGTTCATCAAGCCGCTGGCCGAGCTGACCCAGGAATGGATAGGCCTGACTCAGGAAATCGGCCGCAAGGCGATGAGCGACGCGGAGGAAGTCGGATCGGCCGCGGTCGACTATCTGCTCTATGCGGGCTACATCGCGCTGGCCTATTTCTGGGCACGCAGCGTCGCGGCGGCCGACGCCTCGACCGCCCACGGCACCGAGTTCAAGCAGGGCAAGCGGCTGACCGCGCGGTTCTTCTATTCGCGCATCCTGCCGCGCACGCGCGGCCACATCGCGGCGATCCGCGCCGGCGCGGCCAGCCTCATGGAAATGCCCGACGCCCTGTTCGGCTGACGGCGCGCGCGGCGCGGCGGACACGGAGCCGCCGC
>NZ_JANFVR010000105.1 GCF_024609805.1 Tahibacter caeni
GGCCGGCGCCGGCGCGAGCTGCACGATGCCGACCGCAGCCGGCGGCTTGCCGACCGCGTGCGCGGCGACGGCGGCGAGCAGGCCGGCCGACGCGGCGACGGCCCGGAGCAGAGACCCGCAACGCTTCATGCGCACATCCGGAATGAGTCCGCGAACGACCGTCGCGTTCTTACTGCGCGAGCGCCGCGAGCGCCTGCTCGACGTCGGCCGCGACGATGCCCGGGCCGAGCACATAGACGCCGCCGGCACCGTTCAGCGACGCCGCCGCGCGCAGCGACGCGATCGACTGGCCGGCGTCCTTCGGCGATGCGTAGCCGTCGCTCTGCAGCAGCAGGCGGCCGTCGGCGTCGAGCAGCTTGAAATAGAACTTGCCGTCGGCTTCGCGGTATTGCTTGAACTGCGGTCTCGCGGACTTCTTGTCGGCTGCAATGGCGGGCGTGCCAAAACCACCAGAACTCTTCTCTACAACGGCGACGGCACCAGCAGGCATGCCGAAAGCAGCGTGACTTCCAAATTCACCAGGAGGGACCGAATCTGGATGGATTTTCTGCACAGGCACCACGAAAGAGCGAAGGCCGACAGCTTCGCGCAGCTCGGCGAGGAACGGCGCCGCGATCGATCGCGCGCGCGCGGCGCCGGCCTGCAGGATTTCCTCGATGCGCGCGGGCTGCGCGATCAGCTCCTCGTATTTCGCGCGCATCGGCGCGATGTCGCGCTCCAGACGCTCGAACAGCCGCTGCTTCGCCTCGCCCCAGCCCAGCCCGTCGAGCAGCGCGGTGCGGAATTCCACGGTTTCGGCATGACTCGCGACGGCCGCGAAGATCGGCATCAGCGCGGTGCTGTCGGGATCCTTGGGCTCGCCGGGCAGCCGCGAATCGGTGACGATGCGAGCGATCGATTCCTTGAGCTTCTTTGTTCCGCCCTCGAACAGCGGGATCGTGTTGTCGTAGCTCTTGGACATCTTGCGTCCGTCGAGACCCGGCAAGGTCGCGACGCTTTCCTCGATGACGACTTCCGGCAGCACGAAGTAGTCGCGGCCGGCGCCGAACAGATGGTTGAACCGCGCGGCCACGTCGCGCGCCATCTCGATGTGCTGGATCTGGTCGCGGCCGACCGGCACCTTGTGCGCGTTGAACATCAGGATGTCGGCGGCCATCAGGATGGGATAGCTGTACAGGCCCATCGTGATGCCGGCATCCGGGTCTTCGCCGGCAGCCGTATTCGCGTCGACCGAAGCCTTGTAGGCATGCGCGCGATTCATGAGACCCTTGGCCGTGACGCAGGTCAGCAGCCAGGTCAGTTCGGGAATCTCGGGAATGTCGGACTGGCGGTAGAAATACACTTTGTCCGGGTCCAGGCCGCAGGCCAGCCAGGTCGCCGCGATCTCCAGGCGCGAGCGCGCGATGCGCGCCGGGTCGTCGCACTTGATCAGGGCGTGGTAGTCGGCCATGAAATAGTACGATTCCACATTGTCGTCGCGGCTCGCGGCGACGGCGGGACGGATGGCGCCGACGTAGTTGCCGAGGTGCGGCGTGCCGGTCGTGGTGATGCCGGTGAGGATGCGGGTCTTGCTCATGACGGGACTGCAGCCTGGGGGCCGGCCAGTGTACGGCAAGGCTCCGGCCGGCGCGAAAGCGCGCCTGCTCATGAGCGGCCGGGGCCGATACGCTCCTCGACTGGCGAGGCGGCCGGCGCCGCGGGATACTCCGCGGCACAGGGGATCCGCATCGCTCGAGGAGCTTCCAATGGCAGGCAAGTTCACGATCTTCACCGGTAAGAGCGGCAAGACCTACTTCAACCTAAAAGCCGGCAACGGCGAAGTCATCCTGGCCAGCCAGGGCTACGTGGACAAGAGCGGTGCGCGCAACGGCGTCGAATCGGTCCGCACGAACGCGGCCGACGCGGGGCGCTTCGAGAAGAAGGTCGCCGGCAACGGCAAATTCCATTTCAGCCTCAAGGCCGGCAACGGCCAGGTCATCGGCAACAGCGAGATGTACGACAGCGAGAAGGCGCGCGACGCCGGCATCGCCTCGGTCGCGAACAACGCGCCGGGCGCCGCCCTGGTCGAGGAGTGAACCCCGCGGCGAAGCTGACCCGCGCCGAAACGCGTTCCGACGCGGCGCCCCCCGGACGCCGGCCTGGGCTAACCCCGCGCCGGCGGTGCCGCCGTTTGACCGGGCGCCTTCCTTCCGGAGATCCGCCATGTCCCTGCGCCGCCTGTTCGCCCTGGTTCCGCTCGCCCTGCTCGCCGCCGGCTCCGCCGAAGCCGGCCGCCTCGTCGAACTGCAGATCGTCGACCGCGAATCCGGCGCGATCCTGCCGCAATATCCCCACCGCGGCGACTATTTCGTCGCCGGCGCGCCGGGCCACCGCTACGCGGTGCGCCTGATCAACCGCGGCAACGAGCGCGTACTCGCCGTGCTCTCGGTCGACGGCGTCAACGCGGTCAGCGGCGAGACCGCCGCCACGGACCAGACCGGTTACGTGCTGGATCCCTACGAAACCACCGAAGTCGCCGGCTGGCGCAAGAACATGGACGAGATCGCCGCATTCGAGTTCACGAGCCTCGGCGAATCCTATGCGGCGCAGACCGGGCGCCCCGGCAATGTCGGCGTCGTCGGCGTCGCCGTGTTCCGTGAGCGCGCGCCGCGGCCGGTCTATCGCAACAAGCTCGGCCCGGCCAGCGAAGGCGAAGCCAAGCGCGCGCCCGAACTGCCGGCGGCCTCGGCACCGGCCGGCAGCGCCGGCGCGGCGCAGGATTCGATGGCGCGGCGCGAAGCCGCGCCGGTGCAGGAATCGCTCGGCACCGGCCACGGCCAGCGCGAGGACAGCAGCGCGACCTATACCTCGTTCCGCCGCGCGAGCGACCGCCCCGCGGAAGTCCTCTCTGTGCGCTACGACAGCTGGCGCAACCTCGTCGCCCGCGGCGTCATTCCGCGTCCGCGCCCGCAGCCGGATCGTCCGGATCCGTTCCCGGGCAAGTTCGTGCCGGATCCGCCGGTGCGCTGAGCGCCGGTCCAAGGCCTGCGCCGGCGGCTCCGGTCCGCGTGCCGTACCGGCGAAGAGGCACGCGGCGCGATTGAAAATTTCGGGTGGAATTCAACCGCCCGCCGCGCCGGAGCCTGCGGCGGACGAAGGCGAATCCGGCCCGCTTCGCCCAGGAACGAAAACGGCGCCGTGTGAGAACGGCGCCGTTCGCTGTTCCGGGCCTCGGCGGCGGGCACGGACCCTCCGCCGGCACGACGAGCGGACTGCTCGTCAGGCCCTGGCGTCCATGGCGATGCTCGCGCCAAGGCGACCGCCGCCGACGCTTTTCGAAACCGCCGACGTTTCCAGCCAAGCACGAGCGGACCGGCGTGCGCGGAGTACAGGAGCCGGAATCGGCGTGCGCACGCCGCGTGAAGGCTGCGCAAGGTTTCCGGAATGTGATGAATCGTGACGCCTCGACCGGCGGTCATTCGCGCATCAGGGTCGACTTGCCGAACAGGCTCTCGACCAGGTCGACGGCGAGCTTGGCGGTCATGTTGCGCTTGTCGAAGGCCGGATTCAGTTCGACGATGTCGAGCGAGCCGACGCGGCCGGTGTCGGCGATCATTTCCATGACGAGCTGGGCCTCGCGGTAGTTCGGCCCGCCGCGCACGCGCGTGCCGACGCCGGGGGCGATCGCCGGGTCGAGGAAATCCACGTCGAAGCTCACGTGCAGGTGGGTGTCCGCGTCGACGCCTTCGAGCGCTTCCTCCATCGCGCGCTTGACGCCGATCTCGTCGATGTAGCGCATGTCGTAGATGTCGAGGCCGACGTCGTGGACGAGCTTCTTCTCGCCGGGGTCGACCGAGCGTATGCCGATCTGGCGGATCTGCTCGGGCCTCAGCGCCGGCGCGCTGCCGCCGAGCTCGGTCAGCTCGCGCGGGCCGTAGCCGCAGAGGCAGGCCACGGGCATGCCGTGGACGTTGCCCGACGGCGTGATGACGCTGGTGTTGAAGTCCGCATGGGCGTCGAGCCAGAGCACGCGCAGCTTGCGGCCGTTCTCCCCGCACCAGCGCGCGGCGGCCGTGATCGAACCCATCGCGAGGCAATGGTCGCCGCCGAGCATGACCGGTAGGTGGCCCCTGGCGAGCTCCGCATAGACCGCGTCGAGCACCTGGCGATTCCAGGCCACGACCTCGGCCAGGTGGCGATAGCCGTCGCGCGGCGGCTGCCACGGGTTCATCGGCCCGACGAGGTTGCCGCGGTCGACCACGCGCAGTCCGCGTTCCTCCAGCGCCGGCGCGATGCCGGCGACGCGCAGCGCCTCCGGGCCCATGGACGCGCCGCGGTGGCCGGCGCCGATGTCGGTAGGCACGCCGATCAGGGAAACGGGGGGATGGGACGTCATGGCTGCCTCGCTGCGCCGCCGGGCGGCCGATCGGGGAAACGGCAAGCATAACGTCGGCTCGGCGAGGGCCGCCAGCCGCCGCGCAACGCTCAGCCCGGCGGCAGTTCCGACTCGCCTGCGCGGTCCAGCGCGTCGACCAGCGCATCGACGGGGCCGGCCAGCGCGGCGACGAGCGCCGTCGCGGCGATGCGGATTTCGGGATCGTCGTTGCGCAGCCATTCGGCCAGACGCTGATCGATCGGCCGGGCCAGCGCGCCTATCGCCTCGAAGCCGTAGGCCGGCGCCGAACCGCTGAGCCGATGCACCTGCTGATGCAGTTCGACGAGCAGCGCACGTTCGTCCGGCCGGTCGCGCAGCCGTTGCCACTGCGCGCGCACGTCGGCGGCTTTCTGCGGCAGCGAATGCAGGTAGCGCAGACGCAGTTCTTCGAGCTTGTCCATGGGCTTCCTGCAGCGGAACACGGTGACGGCGTCGGGCGCACGCTACGCGCGGCGGCTGCCGGATGCCATTCAGGCGCGGCGAAACGTTACATCTTTTCTCGTCTGCTGCGAATTCTCCGCGCGGTGGTAGTGTGTGCTCCCCTGCAATCGGGAGAAGGTCATGAGTGGACTGGTCGACGCGGTACTGGCGCAGATCGGCGACGACGAAGTCGGCGCGATAGCGCAGCGATTCGGAATGAGCCCGGGCCAGGCCCAGGCCGCGATAGAACAGACCCTGCCGCTGATGGTCGGCGCCATGGCGCGGAACGCGTCGACGCCGGACGGCGCCGAAGCGCTGCACACGGCGCTCGGTGATCACGTCGGCAACGATCTCGGCGGCCTGCTCGGCGGATTGCTCGGCGGCGGCGCCGCCAGCGGCGGTGGCGGCGGACTCGGTTCGCTCGGTTCGCTGGCCGAGGCCGTACTTGGCGGTATGGGTGGAGGAGCAAGCCAGAGCGCCGCGGCGGCGCCCGGCGGCAACGACATGCTCGGCGGCATCGGCGGCGCAATCCTCGGCCACATCTTCGGCAACAAGCGCGGCCAGGCCGAACAGGGCCTGGGCCAGACCACGGGCCTCGGCGGCGCGAACGCGGGTCAGCTCATGGCCGTGCTCGCGCCGATCGTCATGGCCGTGCTCGCACGCATGAACCAGCAGCGCGGGCTCGGACCGGGCGGCCTCAGCGACATGCTCGGCAACGAGACCCGGCGCACGCGCGAAGCCGGCGGCATCGGCGGCGGACTGCTCGGCGCAGTGCTCGACCGCGACGGCGACGGCGATGTGGATTTGTCGGATTTGTTGAATGTGGGCGGCAGCGTCATCGCCGCCACGCGGCGTTGATCCGGCCGGCGTTCTGAACGAGCATCGGCTCCGGCCGCCGCAGCCGGGTTCCGATGCGTTCGGTGTTTTTCCAACTTCAGGAGACGAGACGATGGGACTGTTCGATTTCATCAAAGACGCGGGCGCCAAGGTGCTCGACACGGTCGCCAACCCGGCCAAGGCGCCGGAGCAGATCAAGCAGCACATCGAAAAGGAAATCGGCGTCAAGGACGTCGACGTGCAGTTCATCGACGGCACGGTCAAGATCAGCGGCGACGCCGCGACCCAGGCCGACAAGGAGCGCCTGATCCTCGCCGCCGGCAACATCAAGGGCGTGGAGAAGATCGAGGACAACATCGCCGTCAAGGAAACCGGCGCCGAGGCGCGCATGTACACGGTCAAGGCCGGCGACACCCTCGGCAAGATCGCCAAGCAGTTCTACGGCAACGCCAACGAGTACGAAAAGATCTTCGAGGCGAACAAGCCGATGCTCAAGCACCCGGACAAGATCTATCCGGGGCAGATGCTGCGCATACCCTGAGATTGCGAGGCAACGTGGGCAGCGCGGTTTCCATGCCCTGCTGCTCGTCTCCACAACCCCGCTGGTCGCGCGCAACGCGACCAGCCGGCCCCTTGACTCAAGGGGCCTCCAAGAACCAAGCGACCGGAGCGACGTTCGCTGCGTCGCTCTTGTGCCGTTCCGCAATTCCCCACAACCCCCGCTGATCGCGCGCCGCGCGCGCGATCAGCCGTCCGGCCCGCTGGGCGTTCAGAGCGATCGGAACCTGCGGTTCCGAGCGATCACTCTTCACCCCCTCGACTCAAGGGGGCAAAAAAAAAAGGCGGCCGGAGCGACGTTCGTTGCGTCGCTTTTGTGCCGTTCCGCACTTCCAAAACCCGCTTCGCTCGCGATGCGCGCGATCAGCTGCTCCTTGACTCAAGGTTCTGGCGGGTCCGTTCCGCGCAGCCGCTTCCCCAACCAAAGACCGGTGCCGCCGTATGCGCCACGACGGCATACTCGGCGCTTCATCGCTTCGACGGCTCGCACCATGAACGACAGCAACGAACCCCTGCCGGCGCTGCCGGGCCGCCACGACGTCGAAGCGGCGGCGGCGCGCATCCGGGGACACGTGCGCGTGACGCCGGTCGTGGAGCCCGGCGCGGGGTTCGCCGACGGCGGCGCACAGGTGTTCCTGAAGCTCGAATGCCTGCAGCACAGCGGTTCGTTCAAGCCGCGCGGCGCGTTCAATCGCGTGCTCGCGCAGGCCCAGCTGCCGGCGGCCGGGCTGATCGCGGCGTCGGGCGGCAACCACGGCGCGGCCGTGGCCTATGTCGCGCGCGAGCTCGGCCTGCGCGCCGAGGTGTTCGTGCCGGAGATCGCGGCGCCGGCCAAGATCGCGCGCCTGCGCGACTACGGCGCGACCTTGCGCATCGGCGGCCGTGACTATGCCGAAGCGCTCGCGGCGAGCCGCCTGCGCCGCGACGAGAGCGGCGCGCTCGAAATCCATGCCTACGACGAATTCGCCGTGGTCGCCGGCCAGGGCACGCTGGCGCGCGAACTCGAACGGCAGGCCGGCGAGCTCGATACCGTGCTCGTCGCGGTCGGCGGCGGCGGACTGCTGGCCGGACTGCTCGCCTGGCACGGCAGCGGCGTGCGCGTCGTCGCCGTGGAACCGCAACGTAGCTGCGCGTTGCACGCGGCGCTCGCTGCCGGTGCAACCTGCGACGTCGAGGTCGGCGGCGTCGCGGCCGATTCGCTCGGCGCGCGGCGCGTCGGGCGCATCGCGTTCGCGCTCGCGCAGGCGAACCGGCTGACGAGCGTGCTCGTCGACGACGACACGATCGTCGCGGCGCAGCGCCGGCTCTGGTCGCAGCTGCGCGTCGTCGCCGAACCCGGCGGCGCGACGGCGCTCGCGGCACTGCTCGGCGGCGCCTACCGCGCGCAGCCCGGCGAGCGGGTCGGCGTCATCGTCTGCGGTGCGAACACCGATCCGGGACTGGTCGCCTGAGCCGATCCCGCCGGCCGCGGGGGGATCCGCGCCAGGCCTGCCTCGGGCTTCGCATCTACCGACGAGCCGTACCGTTCCCGGCTGTGCAGGACGTCCGAGAGCACTGCACACGCCGCTGCGGAAACAGGTCCGGCAAGGCCGCCGCCGACCCGTGTGCGCGGCTCGCCGGCCCGCGGCCGCGCGCTCAGGCACAATCGGCCCATCATTGCCGGAGCCTCGCATGTCCACCGCCCTGCTCAGCCAGCTTTATCCCGCCCATCTGGAAACCTTGCAGAACCGCGCGCGCATCGCGCTGGAGCGCGGCGGCTTCGATCATCTCGTGATCGCCGCGGGCCAGCCGCGCTATCAGTTCCTCGACGACCTGCCGTATCCATTCCAGGTCAATCCGCATTTCAAGCAGTGGCTGCCGGTGACCCGGGCGCCGGGCTCCTGGCTCGTGATCACGCCGGGACATAAGCCGCGGCTGATCTATCTGCAGCCGCACGACTACTGGCATGTCGTGCCCGAGGCGCCGGCCGGCTACTGGGTCGAGCATTTCGACATCGTCGTCGTGCGCGAGGCCGCCGCGGCCGCGGCCCATCTGCCGGCCGATCCGGCGCGCTGCGCGATCGTCGGCGAAGACACCGCCGCCGTCGCGACGCACTGCCCGAACAATCCCGAGGCGGTGCTGAACTATCTGCATTTCCATCGCGCCTGGAAGACCGGCTACGAGCTCGCGATGATGCGCGTGGCCTCGCATCTCGGCGCGCGCGCGCACCGCGCGGCCGAAGCGGCGTTCCGCGACGGCGCGTCGGAGTACGCGATCCAGATGGCCTACCTCGGCGCCGCACGCGAGACCGAGAACGAACTGCCGTACAGCAACATCGTCTGCCTCAACGAACACGGGGCGGTGCTGCACTACACCAACCTCGAACGCAATCCGCCGCTCGTCTCGCATTCGCTGCTGATCGACGCCGGCGCCAGTTTTCATGGCTATGCCTGCGACATCACGCGCACCTACGCGGGCGCCGACGCGGCGGAATTCCGCGAGCTCGTCGATGCGGTCGACGGGGCGCAGCGCGGCTTTTGCGCGCGCGTACGCGCCGGCGCGAGTTATCCGGAACTGCACGTGCACGCGCATCACGTGCTCGCCGGCATCCTGCGCGATCACGGCTTCATCCGCATGAGCGCCGAGAGCGCGGTCGAATCCGGCGTATCGAGCGCGTTCTTCCCGCACGGCCTCGGCCACTACATCGGCCTGCAGGTGCACGACGTCGGCGGCTTCCAGGCGGCCGAAAGCGGCGGCACCCTCGCGCGGCCGGCCGGCCATCCGTATCTGCGGCTCACGCGCACGATCGAGGCCGGCCAGGTCATGACCATCGAACCCGGCATCTACTTCATCGACCTGCTGCTGGCCGAACTGAAACAGAACCCGGCCGCCGGCGACGTGGTCTGGGACAAGGTCGACGCGTTCCGCAAATACGGCGGCGTGCGCATCGAGGACGACGTGGCCTGCACCGCCGGCGACCCGGAGAACCTCACGCGCGACGCCTTCGCCGCCTTGAAATGATCCGGCCCGGCGCGACTTGCCGCGGTAGGTCCGTGGACGCGGCGAACCGCCGGAGGCGGCATCTGAGCGTCGCCGGTCGCCGGAGTCGCGCGCAGAACAGCCGGACGTCGGAGCCCGGCCGTGGACAGTTGTTCAGACGTTCCTGGGGGGCGAACGGTCGGCATGGGTGAATCACGGATCTTCAATCGCGACCGGGAAGTCGAGCGCCGCCGGCGCCTGATCGAACGCCTGCATTCGCCGCGCCTGGCCATGGCGCTGATCACCGCGCTGACCGCGGCCTGCGGCCTGCTCGGTTCCTACGCGCTGCTGCACGCCGGCCTGGGCACGATGGCGCTGCGCTATCCGGTCGCCGTCGGCATCGCGTATCTCGCGTTCCTCGGCCTGCTCTGGTGCTGGCTGCACTGGCGCGACGCCGAAGCCGATACCGACATCGACCCGGCCGACCTGATCCCCGACGGCAGCGGCGGCGGTTCGAGTCATCACGCCGCCGACCTGCATGACGGCGGCACGGCCGACTCGGGCTGGGATCTCGGCGACGTCGGCGACGGCGAAGGCGCCGTCATCGGCGTCGTCATCGTCGCGGCGGTCGCGCTGTTCGCGGCGGTGTTCGCCGCGTTCTCCATCATTTCGGCCGCGCCGGTGCTGCTGGCCGAGCTGCTCGTCGACGTGGCGCTCGCCGGCGGCCTGTACCGGCACGTGCGCAGCATCGACCGCGATCGCCACTGGCTCAGGACGGCGCTCGCGCGGACCTTCTGGCGCTTCGCCGTGGTCGCGGCGCTGTTCGCCGCCGCCGGCTGGATCGCCGCGCGCCTCGTGCCGGGCGCCGACTCGATCGGCGATCTGCTGCACTGAAACCCGGCGTACCGCGGGCGTCCGGGATGCCGAACCATCAGCGCCAGCCCGTGTCCATGCCCGGCGCGGCGCGGCATCATTCGCCCCGGCGGGCGCCGCCGGCGGCGGATCTGCCGACGCCGCGCCTGACGCCGGACAACGGGATTCTGCGATGACTGCTTCACTCACGGACGACACTGCCGCACCGGCCGCCTCGCGCTGGGCGTTCCTGCGCTGGCTGATTCCGCTGGCCTTCCTGCTGATTACCGGTTGGATGGTCTGGCGCGAGCTGGCCAGCTTCGACCTGCCCCAGGTGCAGCGCACCCTCGTCGCGGTGCCGACCGTCGAGGCGCTCGGCATCGCCGTGTTCGCGCTGCTCGCCGTCGGCCTGACCGGCCTGGTCGACCTGCGCATCGCGCGCTGGCTCAAGCTGGACGTGCGCAACGGCGAACTGTTGCGGCTCGCGCTGATCGCCAATGCGCTGGCCAACACCATCAACCTGTCCGGCGCCATGGGCGCCGGCGTGCGCCTGATCGGACTGAACGGCCGCGGCATCGACCTGCCGCGCACGGCGACATTGATCGGCATGCAGGCGCTGTCGCTGCCGCTCGGGCTGTCGGTGCTCGTCGCGGCGAGCCTCGTCAGCGGCAACTTGCCGCTGATACCGGGCACGGCGACGCGCTGGCTCGCGCTGGCGGTGCTCGTCGCCGCGAGCCTGTATCTGCCGCTGTACTTCGTGCTCACGCGCCAGCGCCGGCTCATGCGCTGGCTGCCGGCCGAGCAGCCGCTGCCGAGCCTCGCGCTGCGCCTGGAGCTCAGCGCGCTGTCGCTGCTCGACTGGCTGCTGGCCGCGGCCACCCTGTATGTCTGCCTCAATGTCAGCGGTGCAGCGGTCACGCCGCTGGAATTGCTCGGCGCGTTCGCCGGCGCATCGGTGCTCGGCCTCGTCAGCCTCGTGCCCGGCGGCCTCGGCGTGTTCGACGGCCTGCTGCTGCTGGCCTTGGGCCAGACCCACGACCAGGCCGCGATCGTCTCGGGCCTGTTCCTGTTCCGTCTCGCCTATTACCTGCTGCCGCTGTTCGTCGGCCTGTATCTCGGCTCGGGCCTGCTCGCCGACCGGCTGCCGCAGCTGACGCGGCTGCGCGCGCGCCTGGCCGGCCATCCGCTGTACGGCCTGCTGCAGCTGCCGGCCGGCCTGCTCGCCGATCTCGGCATACGCCTGCTCGCGATCTTCACCTTCGCCGCCGGCGCGCTGCTGCTCGCGTCGGCCGCGATACCGGGCCTGCACGAACGGCTGCGCGCGGCCGGCCAGTACCTGTCGCTGCTCACGCTCGAAAGCTCCTACTGGCTCAGCGTGCTGACCGGCGTGCTGCTGCTCGGCCTGGCCCGCGGCATCGACGGCCGCCTGCGCGTGGCTTACCGGCTGACCCAGTTCGTGCTCGCGTTCAGCGCGCTGCTGTCGCTGGCCAAGGGCCTGCATTTCGGCGAGGCGCTGTTCCTGCTCGGCGTGGCCGTGCTGCTGCGCTCGCGCAAGAGCGCGTTCAGCCAGCGCGCGATGCCGCTGGGCTCATTCACGACGGCGGGCTGGATCGCCGGCCTGCTCGCCGTCGTCGTCGTGTTCTTTGCGGTCGGCGTCGCCGCGGTGCTCGGCGACGATTCGTTCGACCTGTTCTACGTCGGTTTCAGCGAGCATTCCTCGCGGCTCGCGCGCGGCCTCGTCGCCGCGGCGCTCGGCGTCGCGATCTATCTGATCTGGCAGAGCTTCGCGGTGCGCCGGGCGGCGCCGCCCGCGCCGTTGCGCAGCGAGCTCGAGGAAGCGCGCGCGCTGTACCGCGCGCACGGCGGCGGCGAGTTCGGCCATCTGAGCTTCATGGGCGACAAGTCGCTGTTCTGGGCCGGCGACCGCCAGGCCGTCGTCGCCTACGGCACGATCCGCGACCGCCTCGTCGCGCTCGGCTCGCCCTGCGGCAGCGAGGCCGCGGTGTCGCGCGCGATTCTCGATTTCCGCCGCTTCGCCGACAGCCAGAACAGCGTGCCGGTGTTCTACGAAGTGCTGGAGCCGGAGCTGTCGCGCTTCCACGACCACGGCTTCGACCTGTTCAAGCTCGGCGAGCTCGCGACCATCAAGCTCGAGGAATTCTCGCTGGCCGGCAAGCGCTGGGAGGACCTGCGCCAGGCGGTGAACCGCTCGGCCAAGGAGAATCTGCGCTTCGAGCTGCACGAGCCGCCGTTCGACACGGCGCTGCTGGCCGACGTGCAGCAGGTCTCCGACACCTGGCTGGCCGACAAGGGCGGCAGCGAGAAAGGCTTCTCGCTCGGCCGCTTCGATCCGGCCTATCTGGCCTGGGGGCCGCTGGCCCTGGTCCATCACGGCGAGCGCCTCGTCGCGTTCGCGAACGTGCTGCCGCCGTACGGCCGCAACGGCACGATCAGCGTCGACCTCATGCGCCACGTGCCCGACGCGCCGCGTTCGAGCATGGACTTCCTGTTCGCGCGCGTCCTGCAGTGGGCGCAGGAGCAAAAGTTCTCGCGCTTCAGCCTCGGCATGGCGCCGCTGTCCAACGTCGGCGCGAATCCCTACGCGCGCATCAACGAACGCCTCGCCGCACTCGCGTTCCGCTACGGCAACAGCCGTTACAACTACCAGGGCATACGCCGCTACAAGGAAAAATTCCGCCCCGACTGGACCGGCTCCTACCTCGCCTATCCGCGCGGCCTCTGGGTGCCCGGCCTGCTCGTCGACGTCGCGGCGCTCGTCGCGGGCGGGTACCGCAGGCTGCTGAAGGGCTGAGCGCCGGCGCGCCGCCCGCGGGCGCGACCGCTGCGCTGCGGAGGGCTGCTCAACGCCGCAACGGCCAGTTCTGCAGCAGCAGCTTGCCGAGGCCGCTGTAGTCGCCGTCGTAGTGGTGGCCGCCGGGCAGGTGCAGCACGTGCACGTTCTCGCCGGTCAGCTTCGGGCAGACGCTGTCGTCCTCCTCGTCGCCGTGCAGGCAGTAGGCCGGCACCGGCGACTTGACCAGTTCGGGCGCGATCGGCAGTGCGCCTTCGTGGTGCGCGCCACCGAACCAGTCGCCGACCTTGACCTCGAACACGGCCTCGTCGTCGGGCGAGATCATGAACTGCAGATCGACCTTCTCGCGCGCGGCCTCGGGCAGGCGGTTGAACACCACGGGCACGAGGCTCGCGCCGAACGAGTAGCCGACGAGCGCGAAGCGCGCATCGGGATGGTCGGCCGCGTAGTGGCCGATCACGCGCGCGACTGCGGCCGCGGCGTCGTCGGGCGTGCGCGCCTGCCAGAAGAATTTCAGGGTCGAGAAGCCGACCACCTGCACGCCGTCGGCCGACAGCGCCTCGGCCACGCCCTGGTCGAGACCGGCCCAGCCGCCGTCGCCGGTCAGGATCACGGCGATGCGGCCGTTGGCCGTCGCGGTCGGCACGATCTCGGTCAGCGGCAGGTCGGCCACGTCCTGCGGCAGCGGTTCGCGCCGGCGCGCCTCGCGCCGGTTCCAGCGCTGCAGCGAATTGACCAGCGCGGTCGGACCGGCCGACGCGACGCGTCGACCGACGTGATCGCGCAGCTGCGACAGATCGCGGCCGATGCCGTCGATGGTCGACCCCGGCGCGAACGGCCGCGGCAGCCAGGGATTGCCGAGCCGCGCGACCGGCACGACGCGGAAACCGTGCCTGCCGTCGGCGGCGGTGGCCTCGCCGGCGTCGCCGGGACACAGCGGCTTGTGCAGGCGGAACGCGAAATCGAAGCCGAGCGTCGCGAGGCCGTCGAACGTGCCGGCCGGCGCCTGCGCCGCGACCGCATAGGCCAGGCTCGCGCCGCGGTCCAGGCCGATCAGCCACGGCGCGGAGTAGTCCACGAGGTTCTCATGACGCTGTATCCAGTGGCTGACTTCCTCGACGTGGGCCGCCGGATAGGCGCAGTCGCTCTTGATGCTTTCGAGCTGCTTCAGATAGCTCGGCAGGTCGATGCCGACGACGAGGCTGCCGGCCGAAGCGAGCGCATCGGCATAGGCGTCCTCGCGCGCGTCCCAGCCGTTCGCGTCGGACAGGAACAGCACGGTCTGCGCCGCGGTCTGCGCCGGCCGCGCCAGGTGCAGCTCGCCGAACAGGCCGTAGTGGACCGGACTGGTCGCCGCGGCGGCGTCGACCGGCAGCGCAGCGAGCAGCAGGACGAGGAGGTTTCGCATCAGGCCGACTTCCTTTGCAGGTCCGAACGGAAGGCATTGCGCCGCACGGCGACGCCGCGCGAGCGCCGCGACGACGGGAAGCCGCCATCGCGAACCGGCGCAGACCGCAAGGACCGGCTGCAGGTTCCGGCGAAGCCGAGGCGCATCGTCAGCCCGCGGCGGCCATGTACGCCTCGATATCGGCGACCGTGCGCGGCACCCCGACCGTCAGCAGCTCGGGCGCGCCGCGCGTCACGGCGATGTCGTCCTCGATGCGGATGCCGATGCCGCGCCAGCGCGCCTCGACGTCGGCCGCGTCGGGCGCGACGTAGATGCCGGGCTCGACGGTCATGACCATGCCGGGCTCGAGCTGGCGCGGTTCGCCGTCGACGCGGTAGTCGCCGACGTCGTGCACGTCCAGGCCGAGCCAATGGCCGGTCTTGTGCGGGAAGAAGCGTTTGTAGGCGCCGCTGGCGACGGCCTTCGCCGGCGGCCCGGCGATCAGGCCGAGCTCGCAGAGGCCGCGCGCGATGACCTCGACGGCAGCCTCGTGCGGCGCGGTCCAGGCGCGGCCGGCGCGGG
>NZ_JANFVR010000106.1 GCF_024609805.1 Tahibacter caeni
CGGCCGGGCTGCCGCCACCCGCACGACCCGCGGCGCAGGCGTCCTGGTCGCCGCTGCTCGACAGCCTGCGCGAGCGTGCCGAGAACGGCGACGCCGCAGCGGCGAACGAATGGCTGCAGCGCGATGCGCGCTGTTTCGCGATGATGCCGCTGACCCCCGATGCCGGCGCGGTCCTGCCGACCCCGGGCTTCGTGCGCGCGTCGCTCGGCGGCCGCTCGCGCCTGAGCGCGCTCGATCCCGACGTGCTGTCGGCCGCCGCGATCGATGACGAGGCCGAGCGCCGCACACGGCTCGGCGCCGTGCAGCAGCGCCTGCTCGACGAGTGTCGCGGCTACGTGCCGCAGTCGCAGCAGGTGCGCTATGCGCTCGGCGAGATCGCCGCGCGCCTCGGCAGCGACAAGGACTTCTGGCGCTTCATCGACGACCCGCCGTTCGCGCCGGGCTACAGCCGCGACGTGGAACAGGCTCTCGACTGGGCGCGCCGTGCGCCCGGCATGGTCTACGAACGCGCCGTCGGCGGCGATGCCGAGGCGGCCTATGCGCTCGGCGTGGCCTACGCGATCGACCGCTCGCGCGAATTCGGCGCCGAGGGCTCGCACGGCCTGCTCGCCGCGGCGATCGACAACGACCCGCTGCAGGCCTACCGCTGGCTCAGCGTCTACCTGCGCAGCCAACAATCCGACCCGGAACAGGCCAACCGCGCCCGCGCGCTGCTCAACCGCCTCGGCGCGGACCTCAGTGCGGATCAACGCGCGGAGGCCGAGCGGTGGGTGCCTTGAGGGCTGGGAATCGGGAATGGAGAATCGGGAATCGGAACGGCGATGCGCAGTCGCATTGCGTACGTCGGCGCAACTGAGCGGCAACCGCGGAAAAGCCCTCTCCCCAAGCTCGGAACCGCGCTTGGGGGAGAGGTTGGGAGAGGGGAAAACATCGCTGACCCGACGTACGGTTTTCGCTTCATCCATCCGTCGTAGCGGCGAGCCGCGAATGCTGCCCCATCGCTTCTACGATTCCCGATTCCCGATTCCCGCCGCGGAGAGAAAGGCGCCGCGCGCCTTTCTCTCCGCGGCCATCACTGCGTCACCAGACTCACGTCGTCGACGAGGAACGACGTCGCCACCTGCGAGCCTTCCACGCCCTTGAAATAGACGCGAACGGTCTGGCCCTTGTACGCGCTGACGTCGAAGGTCTTCTGGCTGTAGCCACCCGGCGCCTGCAGGTTGGAATAGGTCGCCAAGGTGGCGACAACGGCGTTGCTGCCGTTACGCAGCTCGACGGTGAGCGTGTCCCAGGCCTGCGTCGTCGAGGTCTCGTCGGTAGTCACGTCGAGCCAGAACGACAAGGTGGCCTGGGTCGCCGCGGCCGGGATCGCGACCGACTGGTAGATCGTGTCGGTATGCGCGCTGCCGTAGCCGTTGAGCCAGGCCTTCCAGCTGCCGGCATGGGCGGCCGCGCTGCTGGAGCTCGTGATCACGCCCGACGTCGCGGTCCAGGAACCGCTGCCCGACTCGAACCCGCCGTTGACGATGCGCTGCACCGGCGTCGTGCCGTTGCCGACAGTGAAGCTCACGGCCGCCGAGTCGCCGCTGTTGCCGGCCGCGTCGAACGCGCGCGCGACGAGGCTGTGGCTGCCGTTGGCGAGACCCGTCGAGTCCAGGCCCAGCGCATACGGCGCGCTGCTGTCGCTGCCCTTGAGCGTGCCGTCGACGAGGAAGTCCACGCGCGTGACGCCGACGTTGTCCGACGCGGTCGCGTTCAGGGTGATCGTGCCGCTGCTGCCCGTGACGCTCGCGCTGGCCGTCGGCCGCGTCGTGTCGCCGCCGCCGCTGCCCTGGTTCACCCAGACCGGCGCCGACCAGAGGATCTTGCCGTCGTCCTGGGTCACCTTGGCGTAGTAGAAATGCGCGCCGGCGGCCGGCGTGATCGTCACGTTCGCGCTCGTCGCGAGCTGGGTCACCGTGCCGTTGCGGCCCGGCACGCCCTCGTAGATGCGCACGGTCGAGGCGCTGCGGCCGGCGCCGTTCGCGAAGTTGACGACGAGGTTCAGGCTGCCGGCGTTGTCGAAGCGTTCGCCCATCAGGCGGCCGTTCGCGGTCAGGATCAGCTGCGAGTTCTTGTCCATCGTGGCGAACACGCGGCGCGCCTTCAGCGCGGCGACGAAGCTCGCTTCGGTCAGCGCCGTGCCGGTCGGCAGCAGCACGCCGGTGCGGTTCGTGTACGAGGCGCCCCAGTTCGCGCAGTGGTTGTCCTGATTGCTCGTCGGCGCGATGTGGAAGCCGCGTTCGAGCAGCTTGTTGAACGCGCTCTCGTAGGTGCTGCGGCCGGTCTCGCTCTCGGTCGTGTTGGACGAGAACGCCGACGTGTTGAGGATTTCCGCGGCGACCATGACTTCATCGCCGTCGGCGCTGTAGCCCATGACGGTGCCGCCGACGGGGAACTGGTCGGACGTGTCCGGATGGTTGAACTGGCCGATCCAGCCGCGGCTGCGCATGGTCGTATACAAAGCAGCATAGTTGCTCTTGGGCGTCGACAGGTCGCCGATCAGCTGACCCGAGCCGTTGGTTTCCCAGTTCGCGAGCAGATTGCCGTTGACGATGTTCAGATGGCCGCCGCCGGAGATCACCCCCCATTCCATACCGTAGAGCGCGAGGAAGCCCGGATTGGCCGCGCTGAAAGTGCTCGCGGCGCTGCGCCCGGCCGCATAGCGGTTGTGCGCGACGGTCGGGCTGGCCGAGGTGTTCGTCGACGAGGACCCGTCGAAGTAATGGTTGTGCTCCGAGGTCATCAGGAAATCCAGACCGCGGTTGCGCGCATACGGGAACGCGTCGGCCGGACCGTACTGGCCGCTCTGCGCCGGCTGCGACGAGGAGCACGAAGCGATCGCGCCGCCGCCGTCGGAGTCGTTGGTCTGGCTGTGCAGGTTGCCGAAGTAGACCGTGTACGGCAGCGCGCCGGTCGCCGGCACGCTCTTGACCATCTCGCCGGCCGCGCCGACGGCAAGGCCGTCGAACTTCGGCATGGCCGGCCGCGCCGGCGCGCCGAGCTCGATTTCCCATTGCTGCTCGATCACGTGTTCGGCCGTCGCGAGCGCCTGGTCGACGCGCTGCGGCAGCTCGCCGGGCAGAGTGCGCAGCAGCAGCGGCTCGCCGGTCGCGGCCTGCAGGATCACGCGATAGTGGCCGGTCGCCAGCGCGCGCTGCGCCGGGTCGCGGCCGTCCCAGGGCACGTGCACGTCGACGGGCTTGCCGTAGAACGGCGCCTCGCCGTACCAGGACTGGATCGTGCGGCCGCCGTCGTCCTCGATGCGCAGGCGCCAGGCCACGGTGGCCGGATCGTCGGCGTCCGGATAGCTGAAATGCAGCACGAATTCGCGCGCGTCGCCGTTTTCGCCGCGGTAAGGCGCTTCGAGCGTCGCCTCGAATTCGTGATGGTCCGGACTCGCCGCCCAGGCGGCGCCGTTGACGGCAGCGATCGACAGCACGCCGAACGCCGCGCTCAGGGCCCCCGCCCCGAAACGCTTGCTCTTGCCCATGTTGCTCCCTCCCCAAGCGCCGGATGGCGCGAAATCGCGAAGGTATAGCGGCCGGCTGTTGCAGCCGGGTGTCACGCCGACGACGGTGCGCGCGGAGCGCTGCAGCACGCCGGCAGCCCGACGGCCGCCGCCCGGAGAGGACGGTGGGATCGCGCACGACCGGCGGCCCGCGGACGGCCGCGAGCCGTGAAGAAAACGGGCAAAAGCGCGCGCACCTTACGCAGGCGGCAGCGGACGTTTCGTGACGCAATCGGCGCTGCGGGACAGAACTGTCGCAGCGATGCGGCGGCGGGAAAGGAACAGCCGGGCGATGCGGCCGCAGGGGCGGAAGCGACACGGCAACCATCCTGGTCGCCGTGTCCGGGCCCATGCGCAGCTCTCGGACTGCGCCTGCTCCCCCTGGTAATCGGGCGGCCGCGAACATGATCGGCCGCAAGGGCCGCGCAAGACTAGCCGCCCCCTACCCCGCGCGCCACGGCAGTCACATTTGTTTGCAGTTGGCGCCGGCGGCGGTCCCGGTGCCGGCGCGGACCTGGCCTAGACGCCGAGCACGAGGTCGTCGGCTTCGACCGCGGCGATGCGGATGTGATTGGCGAACAGCGAGAACGCGAGCATGCCGGCGAGGCCGTTCGCGCGCTGCACCCAGGGCGGCAGATACAGCGGCTCGGCGATGTAGCCCGACGCGAAGTACGGCTCCAGCGCGATCACGTCGTGCAGCGCCATCTTGCCGGCGAACAGCGCGCGCGACAGGTTGAGCCGGCGGTTCTTCAGGGTCCAGCGGAAGAAGGTGTGCACGGTCAGCAGGCCGTGCAGATAGACGTTGTCCTTCGTGAACGCCGCGCCGCCCTGCACCGGCACGCCACGGAACACGCGCTGGGCCGACGAGAAGCTGTCGGCCTCGGTCTGGCCGGCGTCGAGGAAATACTTGAATACGTCGATGAAGTCGGCGCCGCACAGCGCCATGTCGATCGCGACGATGCGCAGCGAGATGCGCTTCATGCGCTCGATGTCGATGGAGCCCGACATCAGCTCGGCGAACACGGCCAGGCCTTCCTGGGTCGCGGTCACGCGCGGCGAGGAACGGCCCAGCGATTTCAGATGCGGCTGCTCGCGGCCGTTGAGGCCGGTCAGCGAATGCACGAAGGCCTCGTGCTCGAGCAGCTGGTGGCGGTCGTACTCGGTGAAGCAGGTGGCCGAACGCAGGCGGATGCGCGTCGGTCCGGCCGCCGCCTTGGCGATCAGGTCCGGATCGATCTCGACCTGGATCTTGTGCGAGTGGAAGAAGCCGTCGAGCTGGGCCTGCAGGTCCGCCTGCAGGGTCTCGGCCGGAATGCAGTAGTCGGCGTCGCTCGCAAGGATTTCCTGATCGAGCTCGCCGGCCAGGCCGATGAAATGCCGCGCCGCATCGAGGTTGGTCTGCTCCGAGCCCGGCAGGCGCTCGCCGGGCTGGCCGTAAAGACGGATGGAATGCCCGGTGACGGCCTCGGTGCCGACCGACTGCAGCAGCTCGGTCGCGATGCGCCAGGACTCGGCGCTGCGGCGCAGGTAGTCGCCGACCGGATGGCCCGCGTCGGCTTCGCGGACGATCGCGGCGAGCTCCTCGGCTTCCTCGCGCAGGTCCGGCGGCTCGTAGCGCACCTCGGGCAGGCTGTGGAAGCCGCGCTGCCAGTTGTTCAGAAAGCGCTGCTGCGCCGAGGCCGGCCAGCTGACGACCTGCAGCAGGCGTATGCCGCGGATCGCGGCGACCAGGCGCGCGTCGAGCGCGGTACAGCGTTGCAGGGCGCGGGCTTCGACGGCATCGGCGGCGACGGCGTTCATGCGGCGGACTATAGCGCGCCGCCGCGGCGGATGGCCGGTCGCGCGCCGGCCCGACGGCTCCCGCGCGGCGCAGCGAAACCGGCTTGGCAAACGCTTCGCCGCGCCCTTAACGTGACGGACCGCATTCCAGCGATTCCCAAGGTCGAGGTCGTCATGAGCTTCGTGTTTCCCGCCGCACCGGTCGCCAGCGTCCCGGTGCTCGACAGCGAGCAGCGTTTCCCGGTGCACCGCATCTACTGCGTCGGCCGCAACTACGCCGATCACGCCAAGGAGATGGGCGCCGTCGTGGACCGCAGCCGGCCCACGTTCTTCCTGAAGCCCGCCGATGCGGTCGTGACCGACGGCCGCGACGTGCCGTATCCGAGCGCGACGGCCGATCTGCATCACGAAGTCGAGATGGTCGTCGCGCTGCGCTCCGGCGGCCGCGACATTCCGGTCGACACGGCGCTCGATCACGTCTACGCCTACGGCGTCGGCCTCGACCTGACCCGCCGCGACCTGCAGGCCGAGGCCAAGGCCAAGAGCCTGCCCTGGGACGTCGCGAAGGCTTTCGACGCGTCTGCGCCCGTGTCGGCTCTGCGTCCGGTCGCCGCCGGCGCGCATCCGGAGCACGCGACCCTGTCGCTGCTCGTCAACGGCGAGCCGCGCCAGAACGCCGACATCGGCGAGATGGCGTTCAGCGTGGCCGAGATCATCCACGAGCTGTCCCAGCTGTTCGAGCTCGCGGCCGGCGACCTGATCTTCACCGGCACGCCGGCCGGCGTCGCCGCGCTGGTCCGCGGCGACGAGTTCGAGGCCTCCCTCGGCGGCGTCGCGAGCCTGCGCGGCCGCATCGTCTGAAGAAGTACGCTGCCGCACGGCCACAGGGTGCAGCGCATCACGGGCGCGCTGTAAACATCGCCACGCGGCGGCTGTTCACTCCGGTCCGCTTCGGTTACAACAGCCGCGCGGCAGGGGGCCGCGATTTCCAGCGCAGTCACCAGGAGATGAAACATGGGCTTCTTCAGCGAGTTCAAGGCATTCGCGATGCGCGGCAACGTCATCGACCTCGCGGTCGGCGTCGTCATCGGCGCGGCGTTCGGCAAGATCGTCACGTCGCTCGTCGACCAGATGATCATGCCGCCGATAGGACTGCTGGTCGGCGGCGTGGATTTCTCGGCCTACAAATGGGTGCTGCAGGCCGCCGGTCCCGACGGCAAGGGCGAAGTCGCGGTCCAGTTCGGCGCGTTCCTCAACACCGTCATCCAGTTCGCGATCGTCGCGTTCGCGATCTTCCTCGTCGTCAAGCTCATGAACCGCCTCGTCAAGAAGACCGAGGAAGCGCCGGCGCCGCCGCCGGCCGACGTGGTGCTGCTGACCGAGATCCGCGACCTGCTCAAGAGCAATCCGCCGCGCTGATCCACCGCCGCCCGGCGGCGCGGCCTACGGCACGGCCGCCGCGGCGCCTGAGAGAAGCGGCGCCTGGCCGGCAGTCTCGTAACACGGAACCTGGGTTCCGCTGCCTGCGAGACGAAAATGCCGGAGAACATGCCGCCACCCGCCCGGAAACCTGCACAGCCGCACGAGACGGCAGCGGATGCATTGCGCAGCGGCCGCTGGCCGGGTGCCGGCGAATGGGTGCTGCCGGCCGCGGTACGCCTGCTTTGCGAACGCATCGAGCGCGCGCCGGACCCGCTGACCGCATCGCAGGCACGCAGGGCGGCCGCGCTGCTGAACGAGCGGCTCTGCTACGAACTGACGCTCCGCCTCGCCGGCAGCTGGAACCGCGGTCCGCGCTTCGACCTGGTGCTGGCCCGGCGCCAGGTCCAGGCCCTCATCGGCCTGGAGCAGCTCGACGAGGCCGAAGAGCTGATCAACGCCGCGCTCACGCGCGCCTCCGCCCCGCAACAGAACCCGGACGAGACCACGCGCGAAAACGAGAAGCGCGAGCTCCTGGGTCTGCGGGCGCGCATCGCCAAGGACCGCTACGTGCGGGAGTACGAACGCGGCAGCGCGGCAGAAGCCGAGCACGACCAGGTTGCCGAGGCGGTGCTGCTGACCCAGGCGCTGAACTACTACCGCGCGCTGTACAAGGCGGACAGCGGCGCTTGGTGGCCCGGCGTCAACGCCATCGCCTTGCTCGCACGGCAAACGCGCGAACGGGGCGGCGGGCAGCCGCCTGCCGATGCCGTCGAACTCGCACTGTCCCTGGTCGGTGAGCTCAAACACCGGCTGGAGCGCCACCGGGCGCAGCGGGAACAGCTCGACGACGATTGGCGCAGCCTCAGCCGCAACGGCGGCACGCCGACCGGCTTGCAGGCCGCGGAAAGCCGCTGGGCGGACGTCGACGCGGAACTGCCCTGGCTGCTCGCGTCGCTGTCCGAATGCTGCCTGGCTTTGCCCGGGTACTGCAGGGAGGCCGAGCTCTGGCTGTACCGCTTCCTGCTGCATCCGCGCACGCAGCCGTTCCACCTGGCGAGCCATGCGCGCCAGCTGCGAGAAATCTGGCAGGCCCGCCCGGATCCGCAGAGCCGCTACTGCCCGTCGCGTCTGCTCACCATTCTCGATCGCCGCCACAGCGAAGCCACCCGCAGCATCGTCCTGGACGCCGGCCAGGCCGAACGTCTGCAGCGCGACGGCGCTCTCGAAAAGGACTTTTCCGGCGAAAACCAGTTCTCGCTGTATACCTTGGGAAAGATGGCGGCGGCCTGCGCCTCGATCGGCAGCGTCAGCCGCGCCAGCGACGGCCGCGCGCGGGGCACCGGCTTTCTGCTCGACCAGCGGGTCTTCTGGCCGGAGCTGCCGAGCGAGCCGGTGTTCGTGACCAACGCCCACGTCATCAGCGAATCCGTCGACGAGGCGCTGCGGCCGTCGGAGGCGCGCATCAGCTTCGAGGTCGCCGCCGCGGCGCTGGAATCGCGCCGGACCTATCGTGTCGAGAAGATCCTGTTTCATTCCGAACCCGGCCAGCTCGGCGAGCTGCTGCCGACCTGCGACGCGCTGGACATCTGCATCGTGCGGCTGAGCCCCAGTCCCGTCGGCATGAGCGGGCTGAAGATCGCCGAAGGAATGCCGCCGCGCGGCCCGTACACCCGCGCCTACGTCGTCGGCCACCCCCGGGGCCGTCCGCTGCAGATTTCACTCCACGACAGCCGGCTGCTCGACTACGACGAGCTGCCGCGCCTTATCCACTACCGTACGCCGACCGAGCCCGGCAGCTCCGGCAGCCCGGTGTTCGACGAACACTGGGACGTCATCGGCGTGCATCACGCCGGCTGCGAGCACACGCCGCGACTGGACTGCAAGGGCACCTACGAAGCCAACGAAGGCATCGCGCTGGCCGCGCTGCGCCGACAGATCGAACAGAAGGGCAGTCCGCCCTAGACCGCCTCCGCGCAGCAACCTGCGCGGGACCGAATCGGCCCCGTGTAGAGCGCCGGACTGCGCCGTCGATCTCGAGCACCGTATCGGCGCTCGCGAGGCATCGGTACGGACGAACCGGAGCCGGCTTCAGTCTTCGAGATTCGCGACGAAAATCTTGTCGGACGGCGCACGCAACGCATAGACGCCGGTGTCCGTCGTCATGACCAGACGCGCCTGGTCGTGCTCGTCCCAGGTCAGGTCGTAAATCTCGCCGCCCGGCGCATCGTCGGCCACGGAGAGCCACGTCGAACCGCCATCTTCGCTGCGATAGATGCAAGCCGAGCGGAACCCGAGGCCGCTGCCCACCGCGTAGACGACGTCCGGCGCCGAGCGGTCGACCTGCAGATCCCGCACGTCGCAACCGGCCAGCTCGGGTCCGCTCGGGAACCAGTTCGCGCCGCCGTCCAGGGTCTTGTATATCCGCGTCGCGTTGCCGGGCTGCACGGTCGAGGCCCATACCACCCCCGATCGGCGCGGATGCGCGACCACAGCATGGACATCCTGCGCCGTCTGCGTCGATGCCCCTTTCAGCGGCAAGCCGTTGCTGCGGTGCTGCCAGTGGAGCCCGCCGTC
Source organism: Tahibacter caeni (assembly GCF_024609805.1). Taxonomy (GTDB): domain Bacteria; phylum Pseudomonadota; class Gammaproteobacteria; order Xanthomonadales; family Rhodanobacteraceae; genus Tahibacter; species Tahibacter caeni. The sequence continues at coordinate 9,326 of NZ_JANFVR010000106.1, forward strand.
CGTACTGCGGAACACGCCGCTTTGCAACGAACCCGAAACGATGACGTTGTCCCAATCCACAGCATCGCTGAGCGCGCCGAGGTAGATGACGCCGTCAGCGACGTCGAAACCCAGATCCCACGGAAAGATCGCCTCGCGCACGATGCCGTTGTCCGTGGCCAACGGAAGACCGTTGTCGCCGCTGCTCCAGTCGTCGCCGCGCTGCATGCCCTTGGCGACACGCCAGCCCTCGCGCGAGGCGAGCGCAAACACCGTATTCAGCGGCCCCTGCCGGCAGTAGCCGCGCGCCGGCGGCTGCGCGCACGAACGCGGATCGATCTGCAGCTTGCGGATGAGACCGATGTTGCCGACCGTCGACGTGCCACTGGTCGGCAAGCCGGCGCCCAGCGGCGCCTGCCAGGAGATGCCGCCGTCGCTGCTGCGGAACAACCCGCTGTTGATCGGCTGGAAATTCTGCGTGAGGTACTGTCCGCCGGCATAGACCGTCATCGCGTCCGGGATCGCCGCCGCGGTCGTGTCTGCGGCGAGCGTGCGCACATAGCGCAGTTGGCCGGTCAGATCGATCTGCCAGTGCGCGCCGGCGTCACGCGTGGAGAACAACGGCGCGTCCTCGAGCGCGCTGGAAGACCAATAGCCCGCAAGCAGGCGCTGCGGATGGCCCGGAACGATCGCGACGCCGCGGAACTGGCGAGAACTCAGACCCGCATTGCTCGCGACCCATCCCGACGCCGCCGAGTCCGAGGCGCGCACACCCACGACGCTGCCGGTGGCCAGGGCGCGGTATCCGCCGACGCCATCGGCGACAGCGGCCAGATCCGTGAATCCCGAGCCGGACGTCGGAAGGCCGGCATCGCAAGACTCGGAGCCGGCAAGAAAGTCCTGCGATTTCGCACAGCGCGTGGCGCTCATTGCAATGACTTCGTGTCCGGCGATCGGCGCCACCGCCAGCAGGTAAGCGTTGACAGCCGACGCCGTCCAAGCCTGTCCGCCGTTGCTGCTGACGTGGACGCGGCCGTTGAGTACCGCAACGAGATTTCCGTTCGGCTGGAAGACAATGCTGGAACCGCTGCCGATCACCGGAACTCCGCTGGCTCCGTTCCAGCTCGTGCCGCCGTCGCCGCTGCGCAGCAGGGTAGTGCCGTTGATCGAGCCCGTCGTGCCGTAGCCCATGCCGGCGAATACGTTCTGCGGGTTCTGCGGATCCACCGCCAGCGTGTCGATGGTGCGGTTGTTGTAGCCGAGATAGGCGATCGCGACGAAGCTCTCGCCGCTGTCGGAGCTGCGGTAGACGTAGCCGTCGCCCGGCGCGATCAGCAGGTCCGTCGTACTGGCCGGAATGTCCGCCATCGCAATGCGGCCGCGGCCGAAGGGCGCGGCCGCCAGCGATATCGCATAGCCGGTCGGGCTCCAGCTCGCGGCTGAGTCGTCGCTGCGCATCAGCCGTCCGTCGAAATCGATCAGATACAGCCGACCAGGCTGGTCCGGATCCGCACTGATACCCAGCCCCATGCGTGCTTTTGCTTGCAGCCCCACCGAGGCGGAACGCCAGCTGCGCCCGGCATCCGAAGAAACGTACAGGCCGTATCCGGCCGCATAGATCCGGCCCGGAACATTGGGGTCAGCCAGCAGGTAGCCCACATAGCCGCCGTCGGGCCCGACGCTGGTCCACCGCTGTGCCGGCGCGGCCATGGAAAGGACCAGCAGACCTGCAGCACAGACTGCTCTCGCAAAACACTTCACGGACTTCCCCTGATACCGGCAATGCGCGACGGCCCGAAGTATAGCCGGGCACCGCGCGCGACACCTTGTCCGGCCCGCCAGCCATGACTAGCGTCCTAGATCCTCCCCGCGCCACGCGTGGCAGCATTGGCGCTTTGCCCACGGAGCCGACCCATGCTGCTGCGCGCCCTGCCCTGCGCCCTGTTCGCCCTGCTCTCGGCCGGCGCGAGCGCCGCGACCATCACCACCGTTCCCGAAGCCGCGGTCAAGCAGGCCGTCGCGCTGCGCGAGCAGGCGCTGAAGGACGGCCAGGCCTATGCGCTGCTGGAATCGCTGACCACAGAAGTCGGGCCGCGACTGGCCGGCGGCGTCAACGACCAGAAGGCGCGCGACTGGGCCGTGGCCCGGTTCCAGGCGCTCGGCTACGACAAGGTCTGGACCGAGCCAGTGACCTATCCGAAGTGGGTGAGGCGCAGCGAGAGCGCCGCGCTGATCGCGCCGTTCGCGCAGAAGCTCGCGGTGACCGCTCTGGGCTATTCGCCGGCTACGCCCAAGGGCGGCCTCAGCGCGCCCGTCGTGCTGTTCGACAGCCTCGATGCGCTGAAGGCCGCGTCGAGTGCCGACGTCAAAGGCAAGATCGTCTTCGTCAACGCGCGCATGAAGGCGTATCGGGACGGTCACGACTACGGCATCGGCTCGGCCGTGCGCAGCCGCGGACCGGCCATCGCCGCGGAGCTCGGCGCCGCCGCGTTCGTGCTGCGCTCGGCCGGCACCGACAATCACCGCCTGCCGCATACCGGCGTGACGCAGTGGGCCGAAGGCGGCAAGCGCATTCCGGCCGCGGCCGTGTCGGCGCCCGACGCCGACCTCATCGCCGCGGCCGCGCGCCGCGGCCGGCCCGTGCAGATGAAGCTGCAGCTCGACTGCGGCATCGAAGGCGAATACACCGGCGCGAACGTCATCGCGGAGATCCGCGGCCGCGAGAAGCCCGACGAAGTCGTCGTCATGGGTGGCCACCTGGATTCCTGGGACCTCGGCACCGGCGCGATCGACGACGGCGCCGGCGTCGCGATCGGCATGGCCGCCGGCAAGCTGATCGGCGACCTGCCGCAGCCGCCGAAGCGCACGATCCGCGTCGTCGCGTTCGCCAACGAGGAAGCCGGCCTGTTCGGCGGCAAGGCCTACGCGGCCGCGCACAAGCACGAAGTCGCCCAGCACGTGCTCGGTTCCGAATCGGATTTCGGCGCCGACCGCATCTGGCGCCTCAACGCCACCGTCAAACCGGAGGCGCTGCCGGCCATCGACGCGATGATGCAGGTACTCGCGCCGCTCGGCGTCGAGCGCGGCAGCGGGCGCGGCAACGGCGGCCCGGACCTGAGCCCCATCCACGCCGAGGGAATGGCCTCGCTGAGCCTGACCAACGACGGCACGCGCTACTTCGACATCCACCACAGCGCCGACGACACCCTGGACAAGGTCGACCCGGAACAGATCGCCCAGAACGTCGCAGTCTACGTGAGCTGGGCCTACATGGCGGCCGAGGCGGACGGCGACTTCGGCTCGGCGCCGGGCGCGTTCAGGCAGGCCGGCGGGGAGGACTGAGGGCGGCCGATTGACGCCCGGCATTCCGGCATAGCAGTCTATCCCTTCATGTCGTGTTGTCATCGTCCTGCCGCAAGGCGGGTGTCGCGGGGATGCCGGCCTTCTTCCGATGCTGGCTCCGGATCTTTGGGTCAACATTGGGGAAGCACATGAAGAAGAGCATGTTCAGCCGGATTGCCGTTGCCGGGGCATTTGCAGCGAGTGCGATGAGCTTCGGCGCTTCGACGGCCTATGCCGCCGTCGTCTGCGCGACGCCGGCCATCGCCGTCCCGCAGAATATCGACGGCGTCTACATCAACCTGGTCACGGGCGCGACGGGCACGACGGGATCGGGAACGACCGGTTGGGATTTCAATCCCTACGCCAGCTCGTCGAGCACCCTGCTGTCGTTCAACGCCGCGACGGGCGCGGGCTACCTGTCCTCGGGCGGCGTGATCAGCGCGCTGGCCTCCGGCGCGACGATCGACGGATCGGGCACCTACCTGACCGGCATCCAGACGTCGGCGACGGCGATGGGAACCTACCGGGCCGGCGTCACGAGCGCGACCTACCTCGGCTTCCGGCTCACGGAAGGCGGCAACACCTACTACGGCTGGATCGGCCTGACGACGACGGGTCCGAACGGATTCCCCGCGACGTTGAATAACTACTGCTACGAAAACACGCCGAACACCGCGATCACGGCCGGCAGCACGCCGGTTTCGCTGCAGCGGTTCTCGGTCGACTGAGCCGGCGCGGAAACGCATCTCGCGCGGCGGGCATTCCAGGCCGGAATGTCCGTCGCGCCGCACCGGATGATGCCGCCGGCGAGCGACCGTTCGCGCGGTCCGTTCCCGATGAGCCTTCTCCCGCGCCGAATCCGCGGGATTTTTTTCGTTCCGCACGAAACGGCGCTGATTCCGTCCTGCGCCGTGCGGCCGCACGTCCCACGTTGCCGTGCGGCGCGCTCCCGCACGATCACCGCGACGTCCGCTGCAGCAGATCCCACTTGTTGCCGCAGAGATCGCGGAACACGACGACCTTGCCGTAGGCCTCTTCGCGCGGCGTTTCAAGGAATTCGACGCCGTGCGACCGCATGTGGGCGAACTGTGCGTCGAAGTCGTCGGTCTCGAGGAACAGGAACACCCGCCCGCCGCCCTGGTTGCCGATCTGCGCCTGCTGTTCGGCGCCGATCGCGCGCGCAAGCAGCAGGCCTGCGCCGCCGCCGCGCGGCGCGACGACGACCCAGCGCTTGCCGCCGCCGCGGTCGGTGTCCTCGACGAGGGCGAAGCGCAGCGCCGCCGTGAAGAACGCGATGGCCGCGTCGTAGTCGCGCACGAGCAGCGCGACGAGGCCCAGGCGCGCGCTCATCGCGCGAAATGCCGGCGGTAGTGCTCGGCGAACAGCACGGCCGCGCTGGCCGCGATGTTCAGGCTTTCGACGGCACCGGTGCCCGGAATCGTCAGGCGGCGGTCGGCCGCGTCGATCAGCGCGGCGCTCATGCCTTCGCCTTCGGCGCCGAACACGTAGGCCACGCGCGCCGGCAGCGCATCGGCGAACACCGGGACGCCGCCGCGCGGCACGGTCGCGGCGATCGCGAAGCCGGCGGCGCGCAGCTGCGCGAGCAGGTCTTCTCCGGGCTGCGGCCGCGCGAGTGCGACGGCCTCGGCGCCGCCTTCTGCGACGCGGCAGGCCGCGCCCGACAGGGTCAGGCCCGAGTCCGGCGGCAGCACCACGCCGGCTACGCCGAAGTTGGCCGCGCTGCGCAGCAGCGCGCCGAAATTGTGCGGGTTGCCGACGCCGTCGAGCAGCACGAGCACGGCCGGCGCCGGGGCCGGCGGCAGCTGCGCGAGCAGCGCGGCGAGGCTCAGCGGCGGCTCGCGCCGCATTTCGAGGCAGATGCCTTCGTGGTGCTGGCTGGCCGTGAGCTTGGCCAGGTCGGCGTTCTCGACGACGCGGTAGCCGAGCCGCTGCTGCACGCACCAGGCCAGCAGCTGTCGGAACTGCGGAATGCGTTCCTCGGTGAGATAGGCCTTGCGCAGATCCTGCGGCCGGCGCGCGAATGCGGCGAGGCAGGCATTGATGCCGAACAGGCGCAGCTCTTCCTGGCGCTGCTGCAGCTCGGGCCGCGGCGCGGCCGGGTCGGCTGCGCCGCCGGGCCGGCGCGGCGCGGCTTCGCCGGCGGAAC
>NZ_JANFVR010000107.1 GCF_024609805.1 Tahibacter caeni
CGGGGCGCCGCCGTGGGCCGTCGTGGCCGGCTGCGCCGCGGCGGCCGCGGCCCTGGGCTGAACCGCGCGGCCGACACGGCCCGTAAGCTGCGCCGCAGACGGCGCCGGTTTCGATTCCGCGAGCGCTTGACCTGCATCAATGCCGCTTTTCCAGGTGTGGATAGTGTCGTGTTCGCGAAATCTGCGGCCGGGGAGCCGCAGCGCCGTTCCCGCAGAGGAGATGGCCATGCACGCGACCGTTCCCAAACTCGACAGCCACAGGCGCATCTGCCTGGGCATGCTCGTCGCGGCGGCCACGATCCTGCTGCCGGCGATCGGCAGCGGCGCCGACGTCGCCGTGTCGATCCATCTCGACGACGCGTTCGTCGAAGTGATCCGCGGCATGCGCCGGGCCGAAGGGCTCGATCCGCCCGACCGCGTCGCGGACCAGCGCCTGGCCGTGCTGCTGGAGCGCCTGCACGAGGAGAGCGAAACGACGCCCGCATCGTCGCGCGCGGTTGCCTCGGCATTGCCCGCCGTGCGCGATCTGATCTGCGTGGAGCGTGGCTGAGCGATCCGGTCGTTTCGCCGGGCGCGCGGCGGCCGCGGGAACGACGGCGCGCGACTGAACTCCGGCGAGGTCTCCGTTTCTTCTCCGCGTTGCTCACCCGGTGCGTCGAGCACGCTGCGGATGGCCCGGAGGAAACCGCCTGTGGCAGGATCGGCAGTCAATCCTGCCGCTGCTCTCCATGTCGCCAACCCGTCTGCTGCTGTCCGCCGGTCTCGTCCTGCTCGTCGCCGGATGGTTCGCCCGCGACACCTTGCCGGCGCCGCCGGAGCTGTCGCCGCTCGTGCGCGAAGAGCCGCGCCAGACGCCGACGGATCCGCGCGCGTTCGCTGTCCGCGCCGGCGGCATCGACTACCGCATAGAACCGGTGTTCGACTACGACATCGCCGGCCTCGTCGTGAGCCAGCACGACAGCGAGACCTGGTGGGACACGATTCACGCCGATGCCAACGATCATCTCAACGTCGCCGATCTGTGCCTGGTCTGGGGCGCCAACGCCGTCGACGGCGTCTATCGCCAGATGAAATTCCACAACGCGCAGTTCACCTGCTACATGAGCTACCCGGGCGGCGTGACGGTGACGGCGGCCGACCTGCGTGCGGTCTCGAACAACCATCTGCTGACGGCCGACGCCGGCGTGGCGCGCGCGATACGCCGCCTGCGCATCGGCGACCAGGTGCGTCTGCGCGGCCGCCTCGCGAGCTACAGCCACAACACGGGTTTCGCGTTCCATCGCGGCACCTCGGTCAGCCGCGACGACATCGAGAACGGCGCCTGCGAAACCATCTTCGTCGACAGCCTCGATCTGCTCGCGAGCGCGCCGGCCTGGCCGCGCTGGCTGTTCCGGTGCGGCGCGTTGCTGCTGCTGGCCGGGCTCGTGGCCTGGTATCGCACGCCGTTCGGCGCGCGGGACAGGTAGCGCGCAATCGACGGAGCGGGTCGCGCGGCCGTCGTGCTGCGGCCGATTGCGGCGCGGCGACGGCGGCAAGTCGCGTTCCTCGACGAACTGCGCCGGCCGCCGGCGGAACGGTCACTCAAGGTCGTCGGCGAAGATCAGTTCGTCGAGCCAGCCGAGCTGCGCGGTCCAGAACGCCGGTAGCCGGTCGTAGGGATTGTCCGCGGTGTCGTCGGTGACGTAGAGCCAGCGGCCGTTGCGCGCGAGCATGCGGCTCAGCGCGACGCGCGTGCGCATGCCGGTCGCCGCCCCGTAGGCGATGAAGCCGACGTCGGCCGCGCCGGAGACGCCGAGCCAGTCCGGCGGTTCGTAGTCGTGATTGACGGCGAGCGCGTCGGCTTCGTGCAGCACGAGCACGTCGAAGACGCGGGCGTAGTCGGCGGCGGCGTAGACGGTCTGGCCGCTGGCATTGCCGTAGCTGTAGATGCCGGGATTGCCGATCAGCAGCGCCGTGGCCGACAAGGCGCGCGCGTGATCGCGCAGCTGGCGGTAGTAGCCGACCTGGCCGAGATCGTTGGACATCTCGTCGAAGAAGAAGCCGTCGAGACGCAGGCCGGTGTTGCGCCAGTAGGCCGCGTCGAAATAGCGCGTCATCTCGGCGAGCACCGTGGCGAGCGGGCGATTGCCGTAGTCGGTGGCGACATAGCCCACGAGCAGCGCATCGGTCGCCGCGAGCGTCGCGAGCGGGCCCTGGCCGTTCGCGGCGACGTAGTTCGGGTCGACCGGCGTGGCGCCGGGGCCGCTGTCGGGATTGACGATGACGGCGAGCTGCTGCGGCCGCGTCTGCGCGGCGGCGATCAGCGCCGACCACAGCGCCGGGCCGCCGTCGCAGCAGGGATTCGCGTAGGCCGGCACGAGCCAGCGCGGCGCGCTGCCGGAAGGCGGCCGTGGCAAGGCCGTCATCGGCGCGGCCGCCGCGGCGGCGCTCAGGAAACCCGGCAGGAGCAGGGCGGCGATACGGAATGGCGGCAGTCGCGGCATGGTCGTGCTCCGGGACGGATACGCGGGAGGCGCAGAACGGCAGTGCGATGTCGCACGGTCGGGGCGACCTGTACGCTCGTCGCACGGCGCATCGTTCTGCGCAATGATGCGCGCAGTCCTGCCGGGCGGGGAGACTGCCGCGACGGCGGCAGGCAACAGAGGAATCGCGATGAAAGGCGCTTGGCTGTTCGTGACGGTGCTGTTCGCGGCGGGCTGCGCGCCCGTGAATTACCGGCCCATCGTCGATTCCGGCGTCAGCCGCGGCAGCTACGAGGCCGATCTGGCCGACTGCCAGCACCTGGCCGATCAGCGCCCGGCCGCCGCGTCGGCCGCCGGCGCGGCCACGGCCGGCGCCGCGATCGGCGCGTTGTTCGCGCTTGCCGTCGGCCTGCGCGGCGACGACGTCGCTCATGTCGCGGCCTGGAGCGCGACGAGCTACGGCATCGCCGGCGGCATCGAAGGCAGCGCCGAGCAGCGCGCGATCGTGTCGCGCTGTCTGGCCGGGCGCGGCTACAACGTGATTGCCGACTAGGCCGGCGCGAAGCCAGATCCAGCGTGCGGGTCGTGGGCTTCTTGTCCCGCTACAACGTGATTGCCGACTGGCGCCGCACGAAGCGGGATCTTCAGCGGTGCGCGGTGCCTGCAAGAGACTTGCAGAGTTTGCAATTGACGTCTTCGCCGCGTTCCGTACCGCCGATCGATGCGGCGGCGCGCGCGATCGGCGAATCATCCCGCCGCGCTGCGTGATTCGGTGCGGCAGCCCCAGCGTAGCGGCGCTCCTCGACCGGTTTCGGGGCGAACAAAGCCATGGCCCCGATCGCTGCCGACGAGCCACGCGGCCGCACACTGTCGCACTCGCGTCGCGCACTGTTCACGCATTCCTGAGAGTTCGCGCCTGTCGGCGTCAGTGGAAAGGAGTCGCCTGTACGTTCCGATCGACGGCGAGCGGCGCGGACTCGCCGCATCGCGGCCGACGGCGACGCGGTATCGCTGCGGCGCGGCGCAACGGCGCCCCGATGCGCCGTCGTCGCTGCGCCCGGAAACGCAGGAACCGCGCGGCGGCGGCGCGACGGTGCTCGCGCCGGTTTTTTTTTAGGGAGTGATGACGCTGCAATGGTGGAGAGTCGATCAGAAACGCCGGCCGGCGCGATTCCGCTGTCGACGTTCCGCGGACAGCTGCGCCAGCTCAATGCCGCGTCGGTGGATGCCGACGGGCTGGCGCTGCTGCGCGTCTGCGCGCCGCGCTTCTTCGTGCTGGACGACGTCGGCGACGGCGCGGACGAGGCGCCGGTCCTGCGCGCGGCGTTCCGGCGCTATTCCGGCGACGGCCGTGGGCCGGAGCAGCGCGGACAGCTGCCGCGGGAACGCTATTTTTCCGTGGCCAATGCGGCCGACGGCGACGATGCCGGCGTGCTCGCCGAGGAGCTCAACGCCTATCGCAGCCTGCAGATCCCGCTGCAGTTCTTCGACCTGATGCGCCAGGACGTCGCGGTCGCGCTCGGCACGCCGCGCGGCTGCCAGGTGCTGCTCGCCGTGAACGAAGCCCAGGCGCTGCGGCGGTTTCGCGACGCCTTCTCGCCGGCGTTGCGTGCCGCCGTCGACGCGGCGGCCGCGGCGCGCTCGCCGTTCTTCATGAGCCTCGGCACGATGATCGTCGACGCGCAGATCGGCGGCGTGCTGGATCTGCGTCTGCCTGCGGCGCAGCGCTGGTTCTTCGCGAACTTCGTCGAGCGCAGCATGCTGCCGACGCCGGCGCGGCGCTTCGAGGACGTGCTGCCCGAGCTGCTCGCGCTGGCCTGCGGCGGCTCCACCTTGGACAACCGGCGGCTACAGGCCGTCGGCGATCATCTGCGCGCGCGCGGCGTGCAGGCATTGGTCTATCCGTCCGCGCGCTGCGACGTCGCCGTGCAGTATCGCAGCGGCGAGCTCGTCGCCTGGCATGGCTGGAATCTCGTGCGCTACGGTCCGGCGGTCGTCAGCGATTCGCTGTACATCGATCTCGGCCCCTGGGAAACCCAGTTCCCGCCGCCGGTGGAGCTGCAGCGTCAGGGCCGCGACGGCAGCGACGGCTGGCGCGTGCACGGCCTGCGCGCCTGGAACCACAGCCTCTATGCGTTGCGGCGGCGGTTGTAGGGGAAGCAGGAAATGGAGTCGGGAATCGGAAGCGTTGTGCGGAATCACGCCGCCGTCACTCGGTCACGGGCATCGTGCTCGCGCCAGGATCGCCTGCCGCGCAGGGACGCGCTCTTCTTCTCGCATCATTCCGGATCGGTGGATCGCGCATCGGCGCCGCCGGAGTTCGGCACGGCGCCTGCAGAACGCCGACAGCAGGCAGCCGCCTCGCCGATTCGGGCCGGACCTTGTCGCTTGCGGAGGAGATCGGCCGGCAGCGACCCGCGGCCGGCGAATCCGGCCTGCTCGAGCTGCGTCCGTTCCACGGCAACGTCGCCTGGGCGTTTCGTGAAAACGGTGCATTTTTTCACTCGTGAGCGCAGCGATCCCGGGATATTGCAGATGCGCGCCGACGACGCCGACCATTTCGTTGCGCGCTTGGTGCTCGACGGCGATCCGCGCGCGCTGCAGTGCGCGCTCGATTTCGATCTGGCCTACGCGACGACACGACGCTGACCGGCGGCGCTGCGGCCGGGGCCGCAGGCAAGGCCTTGCCGCGCGGCGGCGGCGCGCCGGCAAGGCTTTCCAGACCCTTCTCTCCGCAGTGGGGGAAGACGACTGCGGCGGCGTGCGCGCGACCTGGACCCGGGGGCCGGCCCGAATGGCCGCGCGCGCCGATATGGAATTCGCCGGTCGCTGCCCCGATCGACGTCCACGGCGCGCGGGAAACGGCCGCTGCGGACCGCGGACCGCGGCCGGAACGACGGTCGCGGCCGCTCGACCGGACCGGGCACGCGGCTTGGCCGCATGCCCGGATCGCGCGCCAATCGACTGTCGATACAGGGGTTTTTCGCCGCAGGCGCACGGCCAGGCGCGGACGGTCGCGACGTCCGCCGGACGCGCTTAACGCCGCGTTAGCGCAGCCGCGGCTGTGGCGTTGCACCATAGCGCGCTTTCCGGCCGGCAGTTTCCGTTGATGTCCTTTCCGCGTCTGTTTTTCGTTGCGGCCGTCGCCGCGGCTGTTCTGCCTGCGGCCGCGATGGCCCAGACCACCCTGCGTTTGAACTGGACCGCCAGCGACGGCAGCGTCAAGACCTGCGTGGTCACGACCGACGCGTCCGGCGTCTCGCTCGACATCGGCAGCGGCAAGCTGCTCGCGAACGCGACGTTCGGCGAGAACTGTCCGAGCGCCGGCACGCCGCCGACGCCGGTGCCCGATCCGCAGATCACCGACGGTCTCGACGCGAGCGAGCTGCCGTCCAGCAGCGTCGCCGGCGCGAGCTATACGGCCAGCTGGTCGGCCGATGCGGACAGCTGCAGCTACGCCGACAGCAACCTGCCGGCCGCGGTGACCGGCTGGCCGACGAGCGGCGAGGTCTGTTCCGACGCGGCGTCCTGCGCGACGGCGCACCGCGTGCCCGTCGTGCTGCCGTCGACGACGGGCAACTACGCCTTCGTGCTCAGCTGCCGGCGCAACGGTTCCGACGTCGTCGCGACGTCGCGGCGTGTCATGACGGTCACGGCGCCGCCGCCGCCGGCCACGGGCTGCATCGCGCCGGCCGGACTCACGCGGCTGGAGAGCGCCTACGTCGAGTTCAACTACACGGTCAGCAACGGCCGCACGACCGACGCGACGCATTTCGAAAGCATCTTCGGCTACAGCACCGCGGAAACGCCGCTGCGTCCGTTCCCGGGCACGGTCAATCTGAATCAGCGCGTGTTCCTGTCGCGCAACGGCTACGTCGCGCTGCAGTTCACCGTGCCGCGCGACCTCGCGCTCGAAACCGTCGGCGCGTTCCGCTTCGAGGAAACCCAGCCGCAGACGAGCCCCGCGCGCATGTCGATGACGATCAGCAAGTCCTGCGGCGATTTCAGCCCGACCCCGACGCCGCCGCTGACCAACGCGTGCGTGTTGAACAACGCGCCGGCCAACGGCTCGCTGGCCTGGGGCTATTCGCCGAGCAACGCCGCGCTGTGCCAGCTGCAGCCCGGCGAGACCTACTTCCTCAACATCGTGCATGCCTCGCTGAATGCGCCGCTGACGACGTACTGCCAGGGCTACTGCGGCAACACGATCCAGAACCAGAAGATCGGCACGCAGCTCTGGCCCGGCCAGTAGGCCGCCGGATCTTGCGGCATGGACGTCGCCGCGTTTTTCCAAAGCCCCGGCGCGCTGTGCCGGGGCTTTTCTCCGTCTTGCGGTCGGCGGCGCGTGAGGTGCGCCCTGTCGGTCGTCTCGTGCGGTCTCCCGGCGATCCGGCGCCGGGTTTAACCGGCGGTTAGCGCAAGCGCGGCGGCCGGTGCGGAAGATGCGCGTCGATGTTTCCAGGGGGAAGCGCGATGCGACGTTTGCACGTTGCCGGGCCCGCGGCGGTCGCGGCCGGCGTTCTGTTTGCCGCGACTGCGAATGCGCAGGTCACGATAGAAGTGCACTGGACTGCGCCGGACGGCTCGCCGAAGACCTGCCAGATCACGACCGGCACGGACGGCGTTTTCGGTAGCGGCCAGGTGCTCTCGGCTACGGGCAGGTTCGGTCCCGGCTGTCCCGGCAGCGAAGCGCCGCCGCCGCCGCAGATCACCGACGGCCTCGATGCGAACGAATTGCCGTCCAGCGGCACGGCCGGCGCAACCTATGCGGTGAATTGGTCGGCCGATGCCGATGCCTGCGACTACGCCGCGAGCAGCTTCACGACGCCGGTCGCCGGCTGGCCCACCAGCGGCGACGCCTGCAGCGGAGCGGCGGATTGCGCCGCGCCGCATGCCGTGCCGGTGATCCTGCCCGCGCCCGGCACCTACACCTTCACGCTGAGCTGCCGCCGCAACGGCGTCGCCGCGCCGGCCGTGTCGCAGCGCACGGTTCTCGTTCCGGGCGGCGGCGCCTGCGTCGCGCCGGCCGGGCTCACGCGCAGCACGCTGGCCTATGTCGAGTTCAACTACAGCGGCGGCGCCGGGCGCACGACCGACGCGACGCAGTTCGGCAGCATCTTCGGCTATTTCGACGAGACCACGCCGCTGCGCGGCTTCCCGGGCCTCGTCAACGTCAACCAGCGGCTGTTCCTGCCGCGCCACGCCTATGCGGCGATGCGCTTCACCGTGCCGGCCACGTTGACTCCGGGCACCGCCGGTCTGTTCCGCTTCGAGGAAACCCAGCCGCAGACCGTGCCGGCCAGGATGTCGATCACGATCAGCGAAGCCTGCGGCGATTTCAGCGCGACGCCGGCCGTGCCGCTGAGCGTCGGCTGCGCCGTGAGCGACATGTCGGCGGGCGGCAACCTGAGCTGGATCGTCGACGGCACGGCGCCGGGCTTCTGCCGGCTCGAACGCGGCCGGACCTACTACCTCAACGTGATCCATGCGGGCCTGACGGCGCCGCTGAACTCGTACTGCGCGGGCACCTGCGGCAACGTCATACAGAACCAGATTTCGGCCGGGTCGCCGCCGTGGCCTTAGCGCGATGCCGAGAGGCGGTCGTGCGCCCGCTTCCCGATCGAACGGCGCCGACGATGCCTTCGCAGGTTCGCCGGAATCATCGCCGGCGGTCGGCTCTCGTTCGATCGCAGGCAGGATCGCCCGGGCAGGAGGTGTTTCTCGACAGCGTGCCAGTGCGCGCGATGCGGCCGGCGCCGGCTCAGGCGCCGAACCAGCCCTGCCCGCGGGCGTCGGCGAGACGGATTTCGAGATAGTTCCAGAGCGCCGGGCAGCCGGCCTGGATCGGCGGGCCCACGCGCGCCACCACGCGTTCGTAGCTGATGCCGTTCTCGCGCCAGCTCTGGCCTTCGTTGTTGAGATTGAGCAGCACGGGTATCGCGCGGTCGGCCGCGTGCGCGAAGCGCGCCTCGGCGCTTTCGGCGTCCTCGAATTCCTGCCACAGGGCCAGGAAACGCTGTGCCTGCGCGTCCGGCAGAAGACCGAAGATGCGTTCGACCGCGGCGCGTTCGGCAGCCTTGCGTTCGGCCCAGCCGTGCTCGGCGTAGACGATCGTGTCGCCGGTGTCGATCTCGCCGATGTCGTGCACGAGCAGCATCGCGACGACGCGGTCGACGTCGACCGGCGCCGGCGCATACGGCGCGAGCGACGTCGCGAGCAGCGCGAGCTGCCAGCTGTGCTCGGCCGAATTCTCGTAGCGGTCCAGGCCCAGCGGCCGGGTCTTGCGCGTGACGCTCTTGAGCTTGTCCAGCTCGAGAATGAAATCGACGATCTGCTGCATGGGCGGCGGCCGGAGTGCGGTGCGACAGCCTAGCCGAATTAGCCGCGGCCATGCCTGCGTCGCGGCCGTGCCGGCCGCGGGCTACCATCGCGCGCCGGCACCGCCGCGGGACGCGCCGCGGCCCGGAACGAGGATGAGACACCGATGGACGACCTTGCCGCGCCGCCGGCGTCGCGCGGGCTGCGCTTCAGTCATGCGCTGCTCGCGCTGCTGCTGGCGCTGCATCTGCTGCGCGTGCCGTATGCGGCGACGCATCTGGATTTCGCGCGCGACCTGTTCGTGGCCTGGCGCTTCCTGCACGGCGAGGAAGTGCCGCTGGCCGGGCCGGTGCTGGCCGGCACGATCCACCTCGGCCCGGTCTGGTATTGGCTCCTGGCCGTACTGCTGGCGCTCGCGCGCAGCTGGTTCGGCGTGGTCGCGCTGCTCGGCCTGCTGTCGGCGACACAGGTGATCCTGGCCTGGCGTCTCGGCCGCGCGCTGCACGGCGAACGCGCCGGCCTGCTCTGGGCCGCGCTGCTGGCCGTGCCGGCCTGGTCGAGCTTCGAATGGATGCTGCCGCAGCACTACGTGCTGACTGCGCCCCTGGTCCTCGCCTTCCTGCTCTGCGCCGTGCGCTACGTGCAACGGCGCCGGATGCGCTGGCTCGTCGGCATGGCGCTGACGTTCGTGTTCGCGCTGCATGCGCATCCGAGCAGCCTCGGCCTGGCCTGGATCGGTCTGGGCGTGTTCGTGCACGCGCTCGCGACGCGGACGTTCCGGCCGCTCGACTGGCTGGCCGCGGCGTGTGTCGCGGCGCTGCCGCTGCTGCCGTATCTGTACTGGAGCCTCGCCAACGACTTCGCCGATTTCCGCGCCGGCGGCGCCTATCTGCTGGACGGGCAGAGCACCGGCACGATCGCGAACGCAGGATCGCTGCTGCAGGCCGTCGCGTTCGGCGGCACGCGCTATTGGCTCGAGGTGCTGCTGGCCTGGCCGCCGGCGGCGACAACCGCGGCGACGGCGCTGCTCGTGCTCGCGTTCGGCGCGGGGCTGTACGGACTGCTGCGTCAGGTCCGCGAACCGGATTCGCGGCGTCTTGCGCTGCTCGCGCTCGGCAGTGTCGCGGCCCTTGCGCTGACCACGGCGCTGATCCGGCACCAGACCACGTACTACATGACCACGCCGCTGCGCGTCGTCGTGCTCGGCGCCGTCGCGCTCGGGCTGGCGCAGCTGCGTGCGCCGCCGGCGGCGTTGCTGCGCGGCGCGACCGTCGCGTTCGCGATCGGGCTCAACCTGATCGGCGCAGTCGCGGCCGCGCGCTTCGCCGTCAACGGCAACTGGCCGTTCGACTTCCAGGCGCTGTTCGACGTCGGCGGCGCGCGCGGCGAGCCGCAGCGGCTGCTGTTGCTGCCGGCCTATGCGATGCGCGACAGCGGCGAGTTCCTCTGCGGCGAGACGGCGCCCAGCCTGCACGGCGCCTACGCGCGGCATCTGCTCTACGACTACGCGATGGAAATGCGCCTGGGCTGCATGCGCAGCGACGCCGAGGCCGGCGGCGACAGTGCGGCGCGCTCGCACTGGCTCGGTCTCGCGCGCGACACGGCGCGCACGGCCGCGCTGGTGCCGGCGCGCCGCGTCGGTGCGCTCGCGCTGTTTCCGGTGCGGCGCGTGCTCGCCGGCGATGCGTTCGCGATGCCGGACCGGCCGCTGTATCCCGTGCATCTGCCGCGCGTGAATCCGCGCGAGCAGCGGCGCTATCGCGTAGCGCTGCGGCCCGGCGAACATCTCGCGATTTCCACCACGGCGTTCTTCGTCGGCGCCGCCGAGGTCGAGTTCGCCGCGGCCGCGCGGCCCGTGCAACTGCGTGCGGCCGATGCGGTCACGCGCGTCTACGGCTGCGCCGGCTGCGCACCCGGCGAAAGCCTGGAATTCGAGCTGCTGCTGACCACACAGAACTTCAGCGACACCGACGCCGTGATCTTCTAGGCGTGCCGGCCGCGCCAAGCCTTCTCCCCAAACGCGAGACGCGCTTGGAGGAAGTTGCGTGAGAGGGAGAAACACCGGCAAGCGTGGAGCCTGGTTTCCGGCAACTCCGGGCGAACGCGGCGCCGAAAAATGCCGCGCGGTGCTCCGCTGCGCTTGCGGCTCTGGCCTCTACGGAACGAAAAAAAAGCCGCCCCGAACGGGGGCGGCTCTCGAGACTGGCGCCGGATTCGCTCAGAGTCCCGCGGCGACGGTCTTTTCCTCGCAGCGGCCGGCGAACGCCGTCGGCAGCACCTGGGCCTGCGCTTCCTGCTGGCGCGCGATCTGCTGGGTCAGCGCGTCGAGGCGCTGCAGCCGCGCTTCGAGATCGGCGATGCGCTTGTCGCGTTCGGCGAGCTCCTGCTGCAGTCCCTGCACGGCCGCGAGCGCGACACCCGAGGTGTCCAGCGGCGCGATGCGGTCTTCGCGTTCGCCGAGGCCGAAGATCTTGTGGAAGTCCTGCGCCATCGGACCGATGTGGCGCACGGCCTCGTTCTCGGCCTTGAAGTTCCACTCGGTGATGTCGAGATCGGCGATCTTCTGCAGCAGGGCCTTGTGATCGAGCGGGCGGAAGTTCTCCTTGCTGTTGCGATCGGAGTTCTGCGTCAGGGTGCCTGCGATCGTGACGTTGCCGGTCGGGAATATCGTCATCGCGACCGTCGCCGAGCCGGCCGGCGTGATGCGGAAGTCCGAGTCGTGCGCGTTGATGCTCCACTCGTTGTTGGTGTTGGTGTTCTTCATGCGGAAGCGCGTCGGGCCCTTGTTTTCCAGGCGCATCAGGTCGCGGCCGCTCGCGGTCGCATTGTTCTCCTGCACGAGCAGCTGCGTCGTCGTGCCGTCGCTGCCGACCACGTTGAGCTTGACCGTCGGCGAGGCCGTGCCGATGCCGACGTTGCCGGCCGCGGAGATGTCGAGCGAGCTCGTCGGCGCGCCCGGGCGGATGCGGAACGGCAGGCGGCTGCCGCTGGTCACGTCGCGCACGAAGAAGTTCGCTTCGTTGCCGGCCACGTCCCAGGTCTGCGGCGTGAAGCCGCCGGCGCCGGACTGCTCCAGGCGCAGCGCCGGGGTGTCGCTGTCGAACACGTGCAGGTCGAGCACCGGCGTGGCGGTGCGGAAGCCGACGCGGCCGGTCGAATCCACGAAGATCGAATTGCTCGGCGCGCCGCCGGTCACCGTGAACGGCACGGTCACCGCGGTCACGTCCTCGATCGAGAACTTGTTCTGACCGCCCGACGCGCTGTCGTTGGCGGTCAGCTGCCAGTCCGTCGCCGGGAAGCCCGTGCCGGTCGAGGTGTCGTCGAACTTGATGCGCGTGTTGTTTTCCTTCAGGCGTATCGTGTCGAAGCCGAAGCTCTCGTTGTTGACGCAGTCGAGGCCGACGCAGGTGCTGCCCTGCACGATGAGGTCGTCGGGAATGACTTGGTCGTTCGGCACCGGCGAGGCGTTCTGGCCGTCGTCCTGGCGCGCGGCGAACACGCCGTCGGCCAGCAGCACGTTGCCGTTGCGTACGATGAAGCTGCCGTTCTCGACCTGGGCCGGCGCGGCCGTCCCGCTGGTTTCGTCGGCGCCGCGCTGGCGCGTCGCCGTCTGGGTCGCGACGATCTCGTAGCGGTAGTCGCCGTCGGTCCAGCCGCCGGCCGGCGTCGCGATGACCAGGGACTGGCCGGCGGCGAACGTCTGCTGGTAGAGGAAGCCGGCCGGGCCGGCGACGCGCAGCTCGTACGCCGGCGCGCGCAGCGCCGAGGTGAGCTGTACGCCGCCCGCGGCGGGCACGGCCGTGGCCGCGAAGGCGGCGCTGCCGGCCAGACTCAATGCGAGGATCAGAGCGGTGGCGACGGCGCGCCGTTTGCAAACGAAGTCAGCCATGGTGTTCTCCCGGTCGTATGCGGTCCTGCGTCGAAAAACGGATACCGGTGCAGCAGCGGCAGCCTGCGATCTGCAGAGGCTTCGGACCATCGACCGTTGCATGGCGGCTGCCGGCGGCAGGCGAACATGCTGATGAGGTCGAGTTCGGCGTCTGCTTTCCGCGGACTGATCCGGTATTGCGGGCTTTTCCGGTGATCCCTTGGCAGACTAGCGCAGTTTGGGCCCGCCTCGGATCATCGCCGCCGTAGTCTCAACGCCGTCGCGGCGGCCCAGCGAACAGGCGCATGCGGTGCTGCCGGGCTCAGCGCCGCGCCGGCAGCGCCCAGCGCAGCCCGCGCGTGATCGCGACCGGGTAGGCGCTCAGATGGTCCTCGTCGGCGACGAGGGTGGAGTCCACGGTCAGATTCGGGTAGCGGCGCGAGGCCAGCCGCGCCTCGAACGCGCGCAGGTCGGCGACCATGTCGCGTGTGCGGTTGTAGCGCCGCTCGCCCGAGCCGGGTTTCACCGTCTCGTAGCTGCCGATCGCGAAGAACACCTTGGCCGGCAGATCGTCGTGACCCAGGGCGTAGCGGCTCTCGCGTTCGAGCATGACGCGGTCGTCGAACCACAGCGACGGGCTGCTCAGGATGTAGCGCTCGAACATGCGCGGCTCGGTCAGCAGCACGTGGGCGCCGAACAGCGCGCCGTAGGAATGGCCGGCGAAGATGCGCCGCGCCGGGTCGGCGCGGTAGTGCGCCTCGACGAACGGAAACACCTCCTCGGCGATGAAACGGCGATAGGCCTCGGCCTCGCCGTGCAGCGGCGGCCGGCCCGATTCGTCGGACTCTGCATCGCGCGGACCGTTGCGCGTCGGCGTGTAGTCGCGGCGGCGGCTGTAGGGCGGCGTGTCGCCGTCCGCGTAGCCAAGGCCGACGAGGATGAAGTCCTCGAGCCCGGCGCCCTTGTCGCCGACCATCGCGGCGATGCTGCGCACTAGCGGAAACGCGTAGTTGACGTCGGTGACGTAGAGCACCGGATAGCGCCGTCCGGCCGAGGCCGCGTAGTCGCGCGGCAGGCTCACGAGCAGCGGATAGCGGCGGCCGAGCGCGGCGGACTGCAGCGCGTGGACTTCGGTGTTGCTCAGGACATACGGTGCGGCCGCGGTGTCCGGCGCCGCCGGCGGCGCGGCGGCCGGTGCATTCGCCGAATCCGCCGCGTCGCGCGCCGGCGCGGTTGCGCTCTCCCGCGTCGGCGGAGCCACGGCCGTCGGGGACGGCGCGGAGCAGGCGGCCAGCAGCGCCGCGGCGAAAAGACTGGTCAGGTAGTGCGGCATGGGCAACGGACGACGTCGGCGACGCGCGATTGTAGGCCGCGGCGTCGCTCGCGTGTTTGCGCCGGCCGGGTGCGACGCGGTGGAAGGGCGCCGGGGAGACGCCGCTCGTCGGAGGCGTATCGTTGAAAGAATCAAGTAAATTTCAATGTACGTTCGTGCTCCGCCGTCGTCGTGGAGCGTGCTGGCCCGCGGCAGCAGGATGCGCCGCGCTGCCGGCAACGCGGCGAAACGGCAGGCGGTGCCGCACGCGTCGCCGCGCGAATGCCCGTCGGCCCGGAGCAGCCGGCGCCGCCGTCTACGGCTTGCGCTGCTCCGCGAGCAGCAGCGCTTGCGGGTATTTCGGTTTCCAGTCGACCGGCGGCAGGCGCGCGACGCCGCTGCGGTCGGCCATGCGCAGCCAGGCCTCCCATTCGCCGTAGCGCGCGAGATCCTGCTGCAGCCGTTCGGCGTCGAAGCGCCGCCCGGCGAACTGTTCGGCCAGCCAGACATACTGGCGCCGGTAGTCGTAGGCCTTGCGGCCCATCGCATCGTCGGGATGCAGGCGGCGCAGGATCGCGCTCGCGACCATGCGTGACAGGATGCCGGCGTTGGGCGCCTCCAGTGCGAGCTGCGCGAACGCGTCGCAGTCGGCGCGCAGCGCGGCGTCGGTCGCGGCCGGTGCGCGGTCGGGGCGGCACAGGCCGACGACGGCCGCGTAGCGCGGCAGCGGCACCGCGTCGATCGCGCGGCGGCGCAGCGAGGTGCCGACTTCCGCCGTGTCGAGCACGCCCTGCAGCGGCTCGCCGAGGTCGGGCGGCGGCGCGGTCGGGGCCAGGGTCGCGCGCAGCAGCGC
>NZ_JANFVR010000108.1 GCF_024609805.1 Tahibacter caeni
TGTGCTCTTCCGATCTCCGCCGCCGGCCGCGAGGCGCGGCTGCGCTTCCGGCTCGGCTCCAGCGGCACCGGCGACGCGCGCGCCGGGTGGCAGCTCAGCGATTTCCGCTGCGACGCACCATAGCGCCGGCCGTCCCGGACACGCCGCCGGTCTGCGCCGGCGGCGTGGTTGCCGGCGACTCAGCCGTTGCCGGCGGCCTGCGCTTCCTTGAGTTTCTGCGCGCATTCCTCGCAGCAGACCTCGACGGTCTTGCCGCCGATCTTCACGCTGATGCGGTTGTCATCGAGCGGGTAGTCGCACGCGGCACAGGTTTGCGTTGCCATTTCAGTTCTCCAGATTTCACCCGACAGCCGGGTGAGATCCAGTTTCCGTTCCGGGCGGCCGCGGCGCTGTCGGATTCTTTAGCGATCTGGCGCGCCCGACAGGCTGCGCTGGAAGTCCGACGGCGATCGGCCGTAGGCCTGGCGGAACGCCGAGGCGAAATGACTGTGGCTCGAAAAGCCGAGCTCCAGCGCGAGCGCCGACAGGTCGGCTTCGCGCGGCAGCCGGTCGAGCGCGCGCGCGAGCCGCAGGCGCAGCTGATAGCGGTACAGCGGCAGGCCCTCGACGTCGGCGAACACCTGGGTCAGGTAGACCGGCGAGCCACCGAGCTCGGCGGCGATCTCGGCGAGGGTCCAGCGCCGCGACAGATCGCTCGCGAGCAGCAGCTTCGCGCGGTCGACGAGACGCCGCCGCAGCCGCGTCGCGCGCGGCGCGCGCGCCGTGCGCGGACCCAGGCTGCGACAGACCAGGGTCAGCAGCAGGCCTTCGGCTTCGAGCGGCTCGGTCACGCCGCCGGCCAGGCCATGACGCAGCAGCGCGACGAGAGCCTGTGCGCGCGCGTCGATGCGCAGGCTCTGCTCGCGCAGTCCGGCCGCACCGGGCTGCAGCAGCGACGGCGGCGCGAGCTCGTGCAAGGTGGCTTCGGGCAGCGCGAGCGACAGGCAGGCGTCGCCGCCGGCGACCGGGTGGCTGACGCGATAGATCTGGCCCGCGTTGAAGAACAGCACGTGGTTCGCGTCGGCGACCGACTGCTCGCTGCCGACGTGGCGCACGTAGACGCCGCGATACGGGAACACCAGGTGCGTCGCGGCCGTGCATTCCTCGTCGCTGCGATGGCGGCATTCGCCGCGGCAGCGCACGTCGCGCACCGAGACGGTGCCGGTGTCCAGCAGCACGCTGACGTCGAACTCGGGCATGGCCGCCTCCGCGCCGGGTCTGGCCTGGCCTGGCCTGGCCTGGCCGGCAGCCTACAGGAACGCGCCGCGGCGGCGCCAGAAACGAAAAGGCCGCGCGATGCGCGGCGGCCGGATACGAAAAAGCCGCGCTGAGCGCGGCTTCTGCGTGTGCTTCTGCCTGTGGTTCAGAGCACGTAGACGAACATGAAAAGGCCGAGCCAGACCACGTCGACGAAGTGCCAGTACCAGGCCACGGCTTCGAAGCCGAAGTGGTTGTCCTTCGTGAAGTGGCCCTTGAGGCAGCGGAACCAGATCACCAGCAGCATGATCGTGCCCAGGGTCACGTGAAGACCGTGGAAACCCGTCAGCATGAAGAAGGTGGAGCCGTAGACGCCGGAGCCGAGCGTGAGGTTCAGGTGCTTGTAGGCCTCGATGTATTCCTCGGCCTGGAAGAACAGGAACAGCGCGCCGAGCGCGACGGTCAGGCCCAGGAACACGAGCAGCTGCAGGCGGTGGCCGGCGCGCAGCGCATGGTGCGCGATCGTGATCGTGACGCCCGAGGTCAGCAGGATCAGCGTGTTCAGCAGCGGCACGCCCCAGGCCGGGATCGTCTGGAAGCTGCCGCCGATCGAATCCGGACCGTTGGTCGGCCAGGCGGCCGCATAGCCCTGATGCAGGTAGAAGTTGGTCAGCGCGCCGTCGCCTTCGCCGCCGAGCCACGGCACCGAGTACATGCGCGCATAGAACAGCGCGCCGAAGAACGCGCCGAAGAACATGATCTCGGAGAAGATGAACCACATCATTCCCATGCGGAACGAGGTGTCGACCTGGTGGTTGTACAGGCCCTTGATCGACTCGCGGATCACGTCGCCGAACCAGCCCCACATCATGAACAGCAGGATCGCGACGCCGACGTAGAACGCCGGCTTGCCCCAGCTGACTTCATTGAGCCAGTTGGCGGCGCCGATCATGGTCGTGAACAGGCCTATCGTGCCCACCGCGGGCCACTTGCTGCCGTGGGGCACGTAGTAGATGTGCTTGCCTTCTGCTGTCGCCATGATGAAAACCCCGGTTGGAACGCTGGATCAGGACGCCGGCGCGGCGGCCTGGTTGGATTCGGCCAGTTTCTTGGTCGCGATGTCGTTCTCGAGGAACGTATAGGCGAGCGTCAAGGTACTGATGTCTTTGGGCAGCCGCGGATCGACGACGAAGCGCACGGGCATGCGCTTGGATTCGCCGGCGCGCAGCAGCTGCTCGGTGAAGCAGAAACACTCGGTCTTGTTGAAGTACAGCGAGGCCGAGTTCGGCGCCACGCTCGGAACCGCATTGCCGACGATGTCGCGCTGCGACACGTTGGTCGCGTCGAACCAGGCCTCGGTCAGCTCGCCCGGATGCACCTGCAAGCTGACCTTCTCGGCGTTGAACACCCACGGTAGCTTCGATTTGGTGTTGGCGACGAATTGCACGGTGACGAGGCGCGACTTGTCGACGGTCATCGCCGCGGTCGCTTCCGCGTCGGCCGCGCCCTGGTCGAGCTTGATGCCGAGCACGTGTTCGCAGGCGATGTTGTACAGCGGAATCAGCGCGAAGCAGAACGCGAACGCGCCGCCGGCGATCAGCCAGCCCTTCTTCTGCCAGGAACGGTTCGCTTCGCTCACGGCGCGGCTCCGCCCTTGAGCAGCAGTACGGCGCGCACGAAGAAGCCCGCATAGATCAGCGCGGCGACGCCCACGACGATCCATGCCGTGCGGCGTATCGCGGCGCGGCGGTCGGCGGGGTCGAAGCGGGCGGGTTCGGTGCTCATGCGTTCGGCTGCGCGCCGCCTCGCGGCGGCGCGCCGGGTTTCATCAGTGAGTCGGATCGCCGTGCGCGAGATCCTGCGCGCGGATCACCGGCGGCTCGGTGAAGGTGTGGTGCGGCGCCGGCGACGGCACCGTCCACTCCAGGCCGTGCGCGCCTTCCCAGACCTGCTGGGTCGCGGCCGGGCCGTGCTTCTTCGAGTGCCACAGGATCAGGAACATGAACACCGGCGTGCAGAGCATGCCGAACGCGCCGATCGAGCTGACGAAGTTCCAGTCGGCGAACGCGACGTTGTAGTCCGGAATGCGGCGCGGCATGCCCGCGAGGCCGAGGAAGTGCTGCGGGAAGAACAGCAGGTTCACGAACACGATGGTCCACCAGAAGTGGAACTTGCCCCACTTCTCCGAATACATCTTGCCGGTCCACTTCGGCCACCAGTAGTAAACCGCGGCGATGATCGAGAACAGCGCGCCGGTCACGAGCACGTAGTGGAAGTGGGCGACGACGAAATAGGTGTCGTGGTACTGGAAGTCGGCCGGCACGATCGCGAGCATCAGGCCCGAGAAGCCGCCGATCGTGAACAGGATGACGAAGCCGACGGCCCAGAGCATCGGCGTCTCGAACGACATCGAGCCCTTCCACATCGTCGACACCCAGTTGAACACCTTCACGCCCGTGGGCACGGCGATCATCATCGTCGCGTACATGAAGAACAGCTCGCCGCCGAGCGGCATGCCGACCGTGAACATGTGGTGCGCCCAGACGATGAAGCTCAGGAACGCGATCGACGCGGTCGCGTACACCATGGCCTGGTAGCCGAACAGCGGCTTGCGGCTGAAGGTCGGGATGATCTCCGACACGACGCCGAACGCCGGCAGGATCATGATGTAGACCTCGGGATGGCCGAAGAACCAGAAGATGTGCTGGAACATCACCGGGTCGCCGCCGCCGGCCGCGTTGAAGAAGCTCGTATGGAAGAACTTGTCGGTCAGCAGCATCGTGACCGCGCCGGCGAGCACCGGCATCACGGCGATCAGCAGGAACGCGGTGATCAGCCAGGTCCAGACGAACAGCGGCATCTTGAGCAGGTCCATGCCCGGCGCGCGCATGTTGAGGATGGTCGCGATGATGTTGATCGCGCCCATGATCGAGCTGATGCCCATCATGTGGATCGCGAAGATCGCGAAGGCCACCGACGAACCGCCCTGCAGCGACAGCGGCGGATACAGCGTCCAGCCGCCGGCCGGCGCGCCGCCCGGCAGGAACAGGGTCAGCAGCAGCACGGTGAACGCGAACGGCATGATCCAGAAGGACCAGTTGTTCATACGCGGCAGCGCCATGTCGGGCGCGCCGATCTGCAGCGGGATCATCCAGTTGCCGAGGCCGACGAAGGCCGGCATGACGCCGCCGAAGATCATGACCAGGGCGTGCACCGTGGTCATCTGATTGAAGAAGTAGGGTTCGACGAGCTGCAGACCCGGCTTCATGAGCTCTGCGCGGATGACGCCGGACATGGCGCCGCCGATGCAGAACATGATGAACGCGAAGACCAGGTACAGCGTACCGATGTCCTTGTGGTTGGTCGTGAAGACCCAGCGGTTCCAGAAGCCCTGCGGCTTGTGGTCGTGGTCGTCGTGATGATCGGCGTGGTGACCGGCGGCGGCGTGCGTAGCCATGGATTCGACCTCGTACTAAGACTTAACCCTGCGGCGCGGCGGGAGCCGGCGCGGCAGTGGCGGCAGCGGGAGCGGCGGCGGCCTGCTGGGCGGCCAGCCACTGGTCGAATTCGGCCTTCGGCTTGGCTTCGACGACGATGGGCATGAAGCCGTGGTCCTGGCCGCAGAGTTCGGCGCACTGGCCGCGGTAGGTGCCGGGCTGTTCGATCAGGGTCCAGGCATCGTTGATGATGTCGGGGATGGCGTCGGTCTTCCAGCCCAGCGCCGGCACCCACCAGGAGTGGATGACGTCGTCGGCGGTGACGACGAAGCGGATCTTCGCGTTGGTCGGCAGCACCAGCGGCTTGTCGACGTTGAGCAGGTAGGTGGCTTCGCTGCCGACCTTGACCGCATGCGGATCGAGGCCCGACTTGAGCTGGCGCGTCTTGTCGCTGTCCGCGTCGAGCTTGGACATGAAGTTGACGCCGGTCGGCTTGCCCTCGTAGTCGAGGTATTCGTAGCGCCACTTCCACTGGTAGCCGGTGATCTTGACGGTCAGCGCGGCGTTGGACGTGTCGGCCTGCTTGATCAGCATGCCGGTGGCCGGGTAGGCGCAGGCGACCAGGATCAGGATGGGGATGACGGTCCAGATCACTTCGGCCTTGGTGTTGTGGCTCCACTGAGCCGCGACGGCGCCCTTGGACTTGCGGAACTTGAACATCGCAAAGGCCATCGCGCCGAACACGATGATGCCGATGACGACGCAGACCCAGAGCACGATCATGTGCGCCGTGTAGGCGTTGCGTGCGGTCTCGGTGACGCCGGGCGTCATGTTCAGCTGCCAGCGCGCCGGCAGCGTGCTTGCGGCGCAACTGATATTCACGGCCAGCGCGAGCAGCGCCGCGCTAACGGCACGCCCGGTTCGCGTAGTTGCCAGAGACTTCATTGCCATCACCCTAAAGCCATCCCAGTCGTTGGGGCCGCCGCCGCACGCCGGACGCGACGCGACCGTGGTCGTGTCGAGCCGGCGTCCGGCCACGCACCGAATGCCATCGTGCCGCCGATCGCAGGCCCCGGCTGGTGGGACCCGGCGCGCCGCAGCGCCGCGGCGCGGACGCCGAGGCGTCGCGCAGGTCAGCGATGAGGCGGTTCCGCATGATCGGCTCCGGTGCCGCTGCAGCGCCGGCGGCTAGCGCGGCGCCGGCAGCCAGCGCCGGGCGTAGAACCGCGAAATGATAGTGGCTGGGCCGCAGACGGGCAAGGAAAGCCGAGCGCCCCGCCGCCGCGGCATTCGCCGGGCGCGACCGCCTCGCCCTGCGGCGAATTGCCACAGGGCCGGTACCCACGCGGATGCGTCGATATGGACCTTGACCGGGTGCGGCCCCATCCTAGAATCCCGCTTCTCCCCTTGCCGGGCCTGGGCCAGGCCGGCATTCCATCACCGAGATACTCCGTGAGTGCCGACATACTGACACCCGAACTGCCTGCGCCGGCCGACGCCGCGCGCGCGCGCATGACCGCGGCCTACTGCCGCGACGAGACCGAGGCCGTCAACGAGCTCGTGGCGCAGGCCGCGCTGCCCCCGGCCGAACGTGATCTCGTGCTGGCCCGCGCCGGCGAGCTCGTCGCCCGCGTCCGCGCCAAGGCCGACCAGAAGTCCGCGGTCGAGTCCTTCATGCGCGAGTACG
Source organism: Tahibacter caeni (assembly GCF_024609805.1). GTDB lineage: Bacteria > Pseudomonadota > Gammaproteobacteria > Xanthomonadales > Rhodanobacteraceae > Tahibacter > Tahibacter caeni. Next base: position 6,361 of record NZ_JANFVR010000108.1, read on the forward strand.
ACCTGTCGTCCGAGGAAGGCGTGCTGCTGATGTGCGTGGCCGAAGCGCTGCTGCGCATCCCGGACAAGGAAACCGCCGACAAGCTGATCTCCGACAAGCTCGGCGACGCGAACTGGGAGTCCCATCTCGGCAAGAGCGATTCGGTGCTCGTCAACGCGGGCACCTGGGGCCTGATGCTGACCGGCAAGCTCGTCACCCTGGCCGACGAGACCCAGCGCAACTTCCTGGGCGCTTTGAAGCGGCTGGTCGGCCGCGCCGGCGAGCCGGTGATCCGGCTGGCCGTGCGCCAGGCCATGCGCATCATGGGCCACCAGTTCGTCATGGGCCGCACGATCGCCGAAGCGCTGGACCGCGCCGAGGAAAAGGAAAACCGGGTCTACCGCTATTCCTACGACATGCTCGGCGAGGGCGCGCTGACCACGCCCGACGGCGAGCGCTACCACCGCGCCTACATCGACGCGATCAAGGCGCTCGGCGCGCGCGGCGAGGCAAGGGACGGCCGAGTGCCGGCTGCGCCGGGAGCGCAGGCCGGCCCCGCCCGCGACATCCTCGACGCGCCGTCGATCTCGATCAAGCTGTCGGCGCTGCATCCGCGCTACGAAGTGGCCAAGCGCGAGCGCGTGTTCGCCGAGCTGCAGCCCAGGCTGCTCGAGCTCGCGCAGCTCGCCAAGGCCCAGGGCATCTGCCTGACCGTCGATGCGGAAGAATCCGAACGCCTGGAAATCTCGCTGGACCTGATGGCCGCCGTGCACGCGGATCCGTCGCTGGCCGGCTGGCAGGGCTTCGGCCTCGCAGTGCAGGCCTACCAGAAGCGCGCGCCGTTCGTGATCGACTGGCTGGCCGAGAAGGCTCGCGCCAACGGCCAGCGCTGGTGCGTGCGCCTGGTCAAGGGCGCCTACTGGGATTCGGAGGTCAAGCGCGCGCAGGAAAGCGGCCACGCCGGCTATCCGGTCTACACGCGCAAGCCGAACACCGACGTGTCCTATCTGGCCTGCGCGCGGCGCCTGTTCGACTACGGCGAGCTGTTCTATCCGGCGTTCGCGACGCACAACGCGCACACGATCGCGGCGATCCACCACATGGCGCGCGGCCGTCCGTTCGAATTCCAGCGCCTGCACGGCATGGGCGCCGACCTCTACGCCGAAGTCATCGGCGAGAAGAATCTGAACGTGCCGTGCCGCGTCTACGCGCCGGTCGGCTCGCACGAAGACCTGCTGCCGTATCTCGTGCGCCGCCTGCTCGAGAACGGCGCAAACACGAGCTTCGTCAACCGCATCGTCGATGAAAGCCTGTCGATCCGCGATCTCGTCGCCGACCCGGTCGAGGTCGTGCGCCATTTCACTACCAAGCCGCATCCGCGCATTCCGCAGCCGGCCGGCCTGTTCGGGGAACAACGGAAGAATTCCATGGGCGTCAATCTCGGTAACGACAACGAACTCAAGGCGCTCGCCGACGCGATCGCCGCTTCGCCGCAGACGTGGACCGCCAGGCCGCTGATCCCGGGCGCGACGTTCACCTCGGCGCTGATCCCGGTGACCGATCCGGCCGACCGCCGCCGCACCGTCGGCAGCTGGCAGCCGGCCGACGCGGCGTCCGTGGACAAGGCCATCGCCAATGCGGTAGCGGCGCAGCCGGACTGGGACCGCCTGCCGGCCACCGGCCGCGCCAAGATTCTCGAGCACACGGCCGACCTCATGGAGGCCAACCGCGGCGAGCTCATCGCGCTGTGCGTGCGCGAAGCCGGCAAGACGATTCCCGACGCGATCGCCGAAGTGCGCGAAGCGGTCGACTTCTGCCGCTACTACGCGACGCAGGCGCGCAAGCTGCTCGCCCACGGCGAGAATCTGCCCGGCCCGACCGGCGAATCCAACCAGCTGTTCCTGCACGGCCGCGGCGTGTTCGTCGCGATCAGTCCGTGGAATTTTCCGCTGGCCATCTTCATGGGCCAGGTCGTCGCGGCGCTGGTCACGGGCAACGCAGTGATCGCCAAGCCGGCCGAGCAGACCAACCTCGTCGCGTTCCGCGCGACCCAGCTGCTGCACGAGGCCGGCGTGCCGTCGGGCGTGCTGCAGTTCGTGCCCGGTGACGGCGCCACGGTCGGCGCGGCGCTGTGCCGCGATCCGCGCATCGCCGGCGTCGTGTTCACCGGCTCCACCGAGACCGCGCGCGCGATCAACCGCGCGCTCGCCGCGCGCGACGCCGCGATCGCCGTGCTGATCGCCGAGACCGGCGGCCAGAACGCGCTGATCGCCGACTCGTCATCGCTGCCGGAGCAGGTCGTCAAGGACGCCGTCAGCAGCGCGTTCTACTCGGCCGGCCAGCGCTGCTCCTGCGCGCGCATCCTGTTCGTGCAGGAAGACATCGCCGACAAGGTCGTCGCGATGCTCGCCGGCGCGATGGACGAGCTCAAGGTCGGCGAACCGCGCCTGCTGTCGACCGACATCGGCCCGGTCATCGACGAGGACGCGAAGAAGATCCTCGACGACCATGCCGCGCGCATGGACAAGGAAGCGAAGCTGATCAAGGTCGCCAGGCTCGGCGACGGCGCCGAGCACGGCACCTTCTTCGCGCCGCGCGCCTACGAGATCGCGTCGCTCGACCAGCTCAAGCGCGAAGTGTTCGGCCCGGTGCTGCACGTGCTGCGCTGGAAGGCCGCCGATCTGGACCGGGTCATCGACCAGATCAACGCGACCGGCTACGGCCTGACGCTCGGCGTGCACAGCCGCATCGACACGACGATCGACCAGATCGCCAAGGGCGTGAAGGTCGGCAACTGCTACGTCAACCGCAACCAGATCGGCGCGGTCGTCGGCGTGCAGCCGTTCGGCGGCGAAGGCCTGTCGGGCACCGGCCCGAAGGCCGGCGGCCCGCACTATCTCGCACGCTTCGTGACCGAACGCACCCTGACGATCAACACCACGGCCGCCGGCGGCAACGCCTCGCTGCTGACGCTCGGCGAATGAAACCTGCCGGCCTGCGCGCGGCGGCTCAGCCGCCGCCGTAGGTCGCGCGATACAGCGGCGTGCCGCGCACGAGTTCGGCGAGTTCCTGCGTGCCGAGCTTGCGCTGGCGCGTGCCGTCCGGCGCATCGGCCGCGTCTTCGATCACGTCGCTCGGCAGCGCCAGGAAATGGCCGAACAGCCGCGTGCCGGCGACCTGCTCGTCGTTGCGGATCAGCGCGATCGCATCGTCCCAGGCCTGACGCAGTTCGGCGGTGCCGTAGCGTTTGCGTAGCAGCTCGGCGAGCAGCGCCACGTCGTTCGCGTCGTCATCGGTCTTCCGGCCGAGCACGCCGTTGCGCCAGTGTTCCTCGATCTGATCGGCGATCGCGGCGTCCGCATCGGCCGTGCGCAGCACCTGCGCGCGCAGCCGGTCTTTGCCGAACAGATGCTCGAGCCCGGCGAAGCCGCACTTGAGCACATGCCGCGTCCGGGTGGAACGGTCGAGCACCAGACCGGGACCGCTCTCCGCGAGCGAGCGCTGCTCCGGTTCGGTGAGCACTTCGGCCAGCAGCTGGCTCATTTCGTGGAATATCTGCTCCGGATCGTCCGCCGGCACGGCTTCCCGCGTGCGCGCGAGCAACGCACGCGCATCCGGGATGCGGCCGTTGCGGATCATCTGGCTGACGCGCGCGAGCTCGACGGTCGCGGCGATCGCCGGCGACGGGTAGTCCTGCCGCAGCAACGCCGCCGCGGGCTCCAGCCCGTCCTCGAAATGGCGCTTCATCGTCGCGACCGGAACCGGCCATGCGCTCAGTACGCGCAGACCGGGGACGGCTTCGTCCGCGGCGTTCGACTCGTCTGCATCGTCCTGCTCCGACTGGGCTTGCGCCGTGGATTCGGCGATGGACGCCGCGAGCGCATCGGGATCCATGCTCAGCGCCGTCAGCAGCAGAAGTGGCGCCTGATCGGGCTCGTGATAGGCGGGATTGTCGGCGCGCTCCTCGGCTTCCTCACGATGCAGCGCGTCGCGCCAGGCCGGCCACAGCGCCGCCGCATCGGCGGGACCGCATTTGAGCCAGCGCATCAGCAGATAGGGAGCAGCGTCCTCGACGGCATCCACCGATTGCAGCTGCGCGGCCGAAGGCGCCGGCGGACAGGCCGCCGCCGCGCCGCTGCCGGCGGCGAGCAGGAACAGAGCCGAGAGACGACCGTGCATGGAACTCCCCCAGGATCGCGCGACAGCCGTTGCGGCTGTGCAGACAGGCGATCTTAGGCAGGGGATCCGACGGACGGCCAGACGGCCGCCGCCGGATATTCACGACCGGTTTACGCCGCGATTCGCGCCGCCGTCCGTTCCTCCGAACGGCGCGCGATGTCGCGTGCGGCGGTCAGCTGCGCAGGCGATAGACCAGCATGCCGAGGCCGATCAGCAGCATGACGGCCCCGATGCCGTAGAACAGGCCCGACTCGTCCTTGTGGTCGGCGAGGATCACCGTGTGCGGATCTTCGGGCAGGTACTTGACCGACAGCACGGCCGGCTTGTCGTCGGGCTGGTCGCGCAGCGCCTTGCCCTGGTCGTTGCCGAGGCTGACGCTGTCGCTGACGCTCTTGCCGTCGGGGGTAGAGAACGTGATCTGCGCGCGGAAATTGCGCTCGCGGCCGCGCTTGGTGCTCCAGGTAACTTCGGTGACGGTCGCTTCGACGCTGACGCCGTGATCGGCCAGCGCCTTGCTGTCCTTGGCTTCCTTGAAGCCGGCGTACAGCATGGCCGGGCCGCCGACCAGCAGCACGATCAGGAACAGGATGGAACGCAACTTGGAAAACATGGGAATCCCCTGAGGATGATGAAACGGCGCCGCGGCGCCGGGATGAAGGCGAAAAGCCGCCGCTTCGCCGCGCCCTTCCCGCGCGGCGGATCGATGAAGTCGAAGTGGCGACGGCGCGAACACCGTCCGTGGCCGCGTACCCGCTTGCCGGGACGCGAGGCCGCTGACGCGGCCGGCGATCCTTCCGTGGATCGCCCGGCGGCAGGCCGGCCTGCGGCCTGCCGCGGGTTTCGGTCAATCGTCGCTGCTGGCCAGCGAGATCAGGATGCGCAGCACGTACCAGAGCAGCAGCGCGATCGAGGCGAACAGATGCAGCGCCGCGCCGGCCGGCCGGTCGGTCGGATAGTGATGGATGATGTTGGAGGTGTCGTAGAGCACGCAGCCGCCGGCGACGACGACCATGATGGCCGAGAACCAGATGCCGAGGCTGAAGCCGAAGATCGCGCCCGCGACGATCGCGCCGAGCGCACAGAACAGCGCGACCTTGAGAATGCCGCCGAGGAACGAGAAGTCCTTCTTCGTCGTGAACGCCGTATAGGTCAGGCCCGCGACGAGCAGCAGGGTGATGAAGCCGGCCGCCGGAATCGCCTTCGGCGCCACCAGCGCCGCGATCGCGAACAGCGGCGCGAAGATCAGGCTTTCGGCCAGCACGTAGACGCCGAGGCCGAGCATCTGCTTTTCGTTGCTATCGGCGTTGTCGGCCCAGTTCGAGGCCAGCCATCCGACCACCATGAACGCGCCCAGGAACGCGATCCAGACCCAGCGGCCCGTGCTCATGAGTTTGAGCATGGCCGTGCCCATGCCGGACAGATAGAACAGGCCCGACAGCACGGTGAACGCGAGCAGCGCGACGGCCAGATACGAATAGGTCGAACGGATGAAGGCGATGCGGCTTTCGCCGAATCCCGCTTCCGGCAGGGTTTGTGCGGTGTAGTCCATGTACTGCCCCCTAGACGGTGGTGCGATCGCGACCCGCCGCAGCGGCGCCGCAGCAGAGCTGCGGACGATCGCGGCAGGCGGAGAGAGAAGGTATTGTCGTTACGGCGCCGGCACGACGACCGGCGCCGGCACAGTCTACACGCGGCCCTGTGGCCGGGGCACTGGCGGATTCGTCAAGTTGCGCGCGGCGGCGCATTACAGTTCGGCGCAGCGTCAGCGCAAGCCGTCCGGAAACAGCGCCGCGAACAGCGGCGTCGCCCGCGCGGCGGCGACGGCCTCGTCGCGGCGCGGCGGACGCCGCACGCTGCGCTCCGGGTCGGCAGGATCGTCCTCGAGCACGGCCGACGGCAGCGGCAGCTCCACGCCGTAGAGCAGCAGCCCGGGCTGCGCGTCATCGGTATGGATCGAGCCTTCCGCATCGAGCCAGCCCTGGCGCAGCTGCGCGCGGGAATAGCGCCGTTCGAGCAGCGGCTGCAGACGCCGCCAGTGACTGACCATGGGAAATTCCGGTCCGCCCCATTCGTGGCGCAGCAGCAGCGCGAGCGCCGCGCCCGGATCGCCGTCGGCGCGCAGCAGATCCGCACGCAGGCCGAGCGGATCGAGCGCCGGATTCCCGCGTCCGGGTACGCCGCAACTTTCGGTGTAGATGCTGCTGCGCCGATCCAGCACCCACGCCTGCGGCGGCGGCTCCACGGGCGACTGCGGATCCAGCGCGGCGCGCAGTTTCGCGGCCTGTCGCACCATCGCGGCCTCGTAGGCCGGCAGACCCGGCTGCATCTGCGCGGCGCGGTCGAGCCGATCGCGCCCGCGCGCGACGTCGCCGCGGCGCACGTCGTCCACGGCGAGGACGAGTTCCGCGAGCCGGTCCAGCGGCGGCGGCAGCGGGCCGTCGGCCCGTTCGAGCAGCCGTTCGAAGAAGCGCGGCATGGCCGCTTCGAGCCGGCGCGTCGCGGCCTCGATCTCGTCGTCGCGCAGCCGCAGCGGACCCAGCCAGCCGTCGCGGTCGCGGCTCCAGCGCGCACCGCGGCCGGCGAGATCGCGCGGATCCGCGGTTCCCAGCAGCAGGATGTTGCGCTGCAGATTCGACTGGCCGGACCCGCGCGACGCCTCCAGCGCCGGATCGAATGCCGGCACGGCTTCGTCCCAACCGCACTTGAGCAATCGCAGCACCGCGTATTCGAACAGATCGCGCGCGCTGTCTGCGGACTGCTGCTGCGCGGCGAGTTCCGCCGGTGCCGGCAGCGGCGGACAGGCGGCCTGCGTCGCCGCGGCCAGCATCAACGCCGCCAACGTTCCGAGGAACCCCGCTGCCGTCTTGCGGTTCATAACGCTGCCCGGTCGTGGCGACCACGGCGATGCTGCCGGCAAGGTCGGCCGGCCGCCATACGGGCAATAACGCCTGTTTACCGTCGCTTCAGCGATTTTTTAACGCGGAGCGCCGGAGGGCATCGGTTAAGCTTGCCCGCCCTGCGGTCAGACCGGCCGCGGGACGCCGTCGAGGAACGCCGACCGCATGTACCTGGAGCACTACGGCCTCAAGGAAACGCCGTTCTCTATCACCCCGGATCCGCGCTACGTGTTCCTCAGCGAGCGCCACCGGGATGCGCTCGCGCATCTGCTCTACGGCATCGGCAAAGGCGGTTCCGGCGGCTTCGTGCAGCTGACCGGCGAGGTCGGCACCGGCAAGACGACCTTGTGCCGCCTGCTGCTGGAGCAGCTTCCGGAGAACACGCGCGTCGCACTCGTGCTCAATCCCAAGCTCACGCCGGTGGAGCTCGTCGAGACGGTCTGCGAGGAGCTCAAGCTCGACATCGAAGGCCGTCGCGGCAGCCTCAAGGCGCTCGTCGACGTGCTCAACACCTTCCTGCTCGACGCCTATGCCCAGGGCCTGCGCGTCGTGCTCATCGTCGACGAGGCGCAGAACCTCTCGGTCGAGGCGCTGGAGCAGGTGCGCCTGCTGACCAACCTCGAGACGCCGACGCAGAAACTGCTGCAGATCATCCTCCTCGGCCAGCCCGAGCTGCGCCGCCTGCTCGAGCGCGACGATCTGCGCCAGCTTGCGCAGCGCATCACCGCGCGCTACCACCTGACGCCGCTGAACGGCGAGGAATGCGAAGCCTACGTGCGGCATCGCATGGCCGTCGCCGGTTCGCGCAAGCTGCCGTTCTCGCGCCTGGGCCTGCGTGCGCTGTACCAGCGCTCGGGCGGCATTCCGCGCCTGATCAACGTGATCGCCGACCGCGCGCTGATGGCCGGCTTCGCCCGCGAGACCGACAGCATCGGCGAACGCCTCGTCGATCTCGCCGCCGACGAGACCTTGCCGGGTCATGCGCGCTACTACATGCGTCGTTACGGCCGCTGGGTCGCTCTGGGCCTGCTGCTCGTCGCCGCCGGCGCCGGCCTCTGGTGGCGGCAGCGGCCGCCGGCCGCTCCGCCCGCG
>NZ_JANFVR010000109.1 GCF_024609805.1 Tahibacter caeni
CGGCCGCCGCGGCGCCGGCCGGGAGCCTCGTCCCCGCCGGCCGCGAAGCCCCCGGGAACGAAGCGGCCGAGGACGACGCCGACGGTGAAGCCGGCGGCGACATGGAACCGGTCGATCCGGCCGAACAGCGGCCGCAGAAGATGCCGCCGGAACGTCCGGCCGGCCGGGCCGTCGCCGCCGAGACCTGGGTCGCGCTCGGCCCGTCGCCGACCCAGTCGGCGCAGGTCGCCGTGCCGCCGGACAACGAAGTGTCCGGCGCGATCCACGCGATCGCGGCGCATCCGGGCAATGCCGACATCCTCTACGTCGGTGCGGTCAACGGCGGCATCTGGAAGACGACGAACGCCACGGCGGCGCGGCCGACCTGGACGCCGCAGACCGACAACCTGCCGTCGCAGTCGATCGGCGCGATCGCGTTCGATCCGACCGACGGAACGAACCAGACCCTGATCGCCGGCATCGGCCGCTTCAGCAACTTCGCCCAGCGCGGCGACGACGAGCTCGGGGTCTACCGCACGACCAACGGCGGCGCGAGCTGGACCCTGCACGGCGGCTCGACCCTGCTCGGCCAGAAGATCATCGCCGTGGCCGCGCGCGGTCCGACCCTGCTCGCCGCATCGACGACGGGCGGCCTGTTCCGCAGCACGAACACCGGTTCGACGTTCGGGCTGGCCTCGGGCACGGGCGGCCTGCCGACCGGCGGCATCTTCGATCTCGTCGGCAATCGCACGAACGCGAACCAGCTCTACATCGCCGTGCGCGGCAGCGCGCCGAAGGTGCTGCGCAGCGACGACGGCGGCGCGACCTGGAACGACGTCACCGCCGGCATCGCGAACCTCAGCAGCGCGACCGGCGCGATCCGCCTGGCCGTCGGTCCGTCCAACGTCGTGTTCGCGGCCATCGTCAACAGCAACGTGCTCGCCGGCGTCGTGCGCTCGACGAATCTTGGCGCGACCTGGACGCCGATGGACGTGCCCTCGATTCATCCGGGCGCGCAGGGCAACGTGAACACCTCGATCGCGGCCGATCCGTCCAACGCGAACCTCGTCTACCTCGGCGGCGACCGCATCACCGCGAGCCCGTTCACCGGCAACACGGTCCGCGGCGATGCGTCGCTCGCGGCCGGCAGCCAGTTTGCGATCATCCACGGCAGCGGCGCCGGCGGCACCTCGCCGCATGCGGACAGCCGCGCGATGGCCTTCGACGCGAACGGCGCCCTGCTCGAATCCGACGACGGCGGCATCTACCGGCGCAGCACGCCGGGCACGACCGGCACCTGGTCGTCGGTGATCGGCAATCTCGCGGTGACCGAAGTGCACGATCTCGCCCACGACCGCGTCGCGAACGTCATCATGATCGGCACGCAGGACAACGGCACGCACATGCAGCAGGCCGCGGCCAATCCGCGCTGGACCATGATCAACGGCGGCGACGGCGGCGACGCGGCCATCGACGACGACACGCTCGGCATCGCCGGCAGCTACCGCTACATCAGCTCGCAGAACAGCGGCGGCTTCCGCCGCACGCAATACAGCGCAGCCAACGCCGTCGTCGGCAATCTCGCGCTGCCGGCCATCGCCGACCCGCAGTTCGTCACGCCGGTGGAGCTCAATGCGACGACGTCGACGCGCATGCTCGTCGGCGGCACGAACACGCTCTACGAGTCGACCAACATCGCGACCGGCACGCCGACGTTCACCTCGCTCGGCACGCCGGGCGCGAACCGCAACGCGATGGCCTACGGCGCGGCCAACGATCCAGACGCGGCCTACGTCGGCAAGGGCGCGGCGGTGTTCCGGCGCCAGGGCGCGTCGTTCGTGGCGACCGCGGCGCTGCCGTCGGGCGCGGCCACGGTCACCGACGTCGCGATGGATCCGGACGATTCGCAGCTAGTGTTCGCGATCGACGACAACCAGGTGTTCCGCTCGGTCAACGGCGGCACGAGCTGGCAGGACGTGACCGGCAATCTCGGCGCGGTCAGCTCGCAGGACTTCCGCACGATCGAATTCATCCCCAGCGCGTTCGGCGACGGCGTCGCGCTCGGCACGCGCTCGGGCGTCTACTACGCGGCGGCCAATTCCGGCAGCTGGAGCCTGCTCGGCAGCGGCCTGCCCGACGTGCTCGTGTTCGACCTGCGCTACGTCGCGAGTTCGGGCCAGCTGATCGCCGGCACCCTGGGCCGCGGCGTCTGGAGCCTCGCCGTCGTCACCGACCGCATCTTCGCGAACGGCTTCCAGCAGTAAGCCGCGCGTCGCGCGCCGCGACCGTTCCCGACGGTCGACCGGCGCGCCGCAACGTTCCGCGTCGCAAGTTGCGGCACCGGTCATGAATCGACGGGCCCGGCTCGCCGTAGGCTTGCGCCGCGGCGGTCCACGGGGAAGGAACATGGCAGGTGCGGCACGGCAATGGCTCGGTCTGCTCGCTGGCCTGTTCGCGGCGGCGGCCGCGTTCGCGCAGACAACCGGGCACCGGCCCGACGCGATCTGGACCGACGCGTTCGAGGCGCCGGACCAGGGGCCGCGGCGCGACGGCGACGCGGCGCGCTTCCTCGCGCAGGCCACGTTCGGACCGACGACGGCGGAGATCGCGCGGCTGCGCAGCCTCGGCTATCGCGCCTGGCTGGAGCAGCAGTTCGCCGAGCCCGTGTCGACGAGCGAGCCGTATCTGGACTGGATCGCGAACCAGCCCGACGGCGACGTCACCGACGACGCCCGCCTGGAAATCTGGGCGATCAACGCGGCCGCGCTGCCGGACCCGAGCCGCGCGCAGCGCGTGCCGACCGATCTGCTGCGCCAGCGCGTCGCGTTCGCGCTGAGCCAGATCTTCGTCGTCTCGAACGCGAACGGCACGCTGAACTACCAGCCCTGGGCGCTCGCGAGCTACCAGGACATGCTCGCCACGCAGGCGTTCGGCAACTTCCGCGACCTGCTGCGCGCCGTGACCCTGCATCCGGCGATGGGCATCTATCTCAACATGCTGCAGAACCAGAAGGAGGACGACGGGCAGAACATCCACCCGGACGAGAACTTCGCGCGCGAGGTACTGCAGCTGTTCTCGGTCGGACTCGTGAAGCTCAACGCCGACGGCACGCCGCTGCTGCAGAACGGCCAGCCCGTGCCGACCTACGGCCAGGCCGCGGTGCGCGGCTTCGCCGCGGTATTCACGGGCTGGAACTGGAGCAACTTCGGCTGCGGACCGGCGACGTATACCTGCTGCGACGAAGAGACGTATTTCTGGTGCGGCCCCGGCAACCGCGACGAAGCGCCGTGGCAGCAGCCCATGCAGCCGGTCGAGGCGTTCCACGACACCGCGCACGACAAGCAGCTGCTGAACTATGCCGGCGCGAGCCTGCCCGGCGGCGTGCTCGCGCACGGCGGCAGCGCGACCGCGGAGCTCGACGCGGCGCTGGGCAACATCGTCGATCATCCGAACGTCGGCCCGTTCATCGCGCGGCGGCTGATTCAGAATCTCGTCACGAGCAATCCGACGCCGGCCTACGTCGGCCGCGTCGCGGCGAAATTCGCGGACAACGGGCAGGGCGTGCGCGGCGACATGAAGGCCGTGCTGCGCGCGATCCTGCTCGACGTGGAGGCGCGCAGCGGCTATCTGCAGCGACCCGACAGCTACGGACGGCTGCGCGAGCCGCTGCTGAAACTCACGCACCTGTGGCGCGCGATGGACGCGCGCTCGGGCAACGGGCGCGTCGGCAACCTGAGCACCTGGCCGCCGCTGGAACTGCGCCTCGGCGAGGCGCCGCTGCGTTCGCAGACCGTGTTCAATTTCTTCAAGCCCGACTACGCGCCGCCGGGCGAGATCCGCACGCGCGGGCTGCGCGCGCCGGAGTTCCAGATCCTGTCGGACTCGCTCGCGGTGTCGACGCCGAACCGGCTGTTCTACGAACTGTTCTGCTACTACACCGGCAGCGACCGCTGCTACGACAGCGACGCCGCCGAGACTTTGCAGATGAACCTCGCGCGCGACGCGCCGCTCGCGGCGAGCAATCCCGCCGCGCTGCTCGACCGCTACGACCTGCTGTTCCTGTCCGGGCAGATGTCGCCGTTCATGCGCGCGACCGTGCTGGCGCAACTGCAGGGACTGACCAGCGCCGACTACGGCGCCGCGCTCGGCCGCGTGCGCGTGCAGAACGCCCTGTACCTGATCATGAATTCGCCCGAATACTCGGTGCAGAAGTGAGGAAGGCATGAACGCGAACCGACGCCGATTCCTGCGCCGCAGCCTCGCCGCCTTCGGAGGCGCCGGCCTCTGTTCGGCGTTCGGCAACCTCAACGTGCTGGCCGCGGCGGCGAACCAGCATCGCTACGCGTTCGGCGACTACAAGGCGCTGGTCTGCGTCTACCTGAGCGGCGGCAACGACAGCTTCAACAGCATCGTGCCGTACAGCGCGACGCAGTACGCGGCGTACCGCCAGTCGCGCAACGGCCTGGTTTCCGCCGGCGGACTCGCGCTGGAGCAGGCGGCGGTCCAGGCGCAGGGCCTCGTCGCGCTGCCGGCCGCCGGCGGCCTGCCCGGCGGATTGCCGAGCGACGGCGGCAGCTACGGCCTGCATCCGTCGCTCGCGCCGCTGCGCGCGCTGTTCAACGACGGAAAGATGGCGGTCGTCGCGAACGTCGGAACCCTGCTGCAGCCGGTGACGCAGGCGCAATACCAGGCCGGCACCGTGCCGGTTCCGCCGCAGCTGTTCTCGCACGACGATCAGACGACCTGCTGGCAGACCGGGCGGCCCGACGACGCGAACGCCGACGGCTGGGGCGGCCGCATCGCCGACCTGCTGTACGAGAGCAACGTCGGCCTTGCGCCGATGAGCATTTCGCTCGCCAACGAGAACCGCTACCTGCGCGCCGCAATCGTCAATCCGTATGCGATGGACGCGTCGGGCGTCGACAAGATGAGCTACCTCGGCGACGGCGCCGAATCGTGGATCATGGGCGACAACCCCGGCGGCGCGGCGGCCTACCGCGCGTTGATCGCCGAGGGCACGCAGGCGCACGTGCTCGAGCGCGAATACGCGCGCAGCCATGCGCGCGCGATCGACAACTACGAGATCGTCAGCGCCGCGCTCGACAGCGCGCCGCCGCTCGCCACGGTCTTTCCCGACAGCGACCTCGGCGCACAGCTGCGCATGGTCGCGCGCCTGATCGGCGTGCGCGCGGCGCTGGGCATGAGCCGGCAGGTGTTCTACGTGTCCACCGGCGACTACGACACCCACGACGACCAGATCGACACGCAGCAGTCCAATCTCGCCGAGCTCGCCCAGGCGCTCGCTGCGTTCCAGGCGGCGATGGGAGAACTCGGCACCGGCACGCAGGTGACGACGTTCACTGCCTCGGACTTCGGCCGATCGCTCGCCGTCAACGGCGACGGCACCGATCACGGCTGGGGCGGGCATCACTTCGTGCTCGGCGGCGCCGTGCGCGGCGCGCGCTTCTACGGACGCATGCCGTCGCTGGTGCAGGGCACCGAGGCCGATCCGAACGCGAATCCCGACGACACCGGCTACGGCCAGATCATCCCGACGACGTCGGTCGACCAGTATGCGGCGACCCTCGCGGCCTGGTTCGGCGTCGGCGCCACCGACATCGGCGACATCTTCCCGAACCTGCACCGCTTCGATGCGAGCAATCTGCGCTTCCTCGGCTAGCCGCGTCGCGCTCGCGGCAGGTCTCGCCGCAAGCGGCGCGGCTGCGGCGCGCACGTTCGAGGTCGTCGCGAATCCCGACATGACCTTCACGCCGGCGACGCTGGTTATCCACCAGTACGACCGCATCGTGTTCCGCAACGGCGGCGGACTGCACAACGTCGTCGCCGACGACAACCGCTTCCGCTGCTCGGTCAACTGCAATACCAACACCGCACCGAGCGCGCAGCCCTGGAGCAGCGGCCTGCAGTTCACGCGGCTCGGCGACATCGGCTACTACTGCGAGCAGCACGGCGACCTGGGCAGCGGCATGCGCGGACTGATCCGCGTCATCGATCGCGTGTTCGTCGACGGGTTCGACATCGGCAGTTGAGCGGACGCCGGGTGCGCGCCGGTGCGCCGGATGCGGAGCCTTCGTCGCCGAACCTGCCGCGTCTCGCCTTGCTTCGGTTCGCTCCATCCAGGGCGCTCGAGCGTCGCGGAACGTTCGGCTCTGCACGACGATGTGCCGCCCACAGATGAAGTGGAAGCGAAGAAATGAAAAACGGAGAGCCGTCGCCGGCTCTCCGTTACGTTTTCAGCAGGCTTTACTTACGGGATCGCGACGGCCGACTACTGCAGTCCGTCCCTGATCGCCTGGGCCAGCGAGCCCTGCGCATCGTCGCCGCTGAACTCCCAGAAGAAGGCGCCGCCGAGATTCTGGTTCTTGACGTACTGCATCTTCTCGAACACCAGCGACGGATCGTCATAGCTCCAGAACTGGTTGCCGCTGAGCAGCCAGTGCGCGCGCGCGGTCGCGTCGGTGTAGTGGCTGCCGGACTTGGTCTTGAGCACCTTGTAGTCCTCGATGCCGGCTTCATAGGTGCCCGGCGCCGCGCTGCCGCTCTGGTACAGGCCGTTGTTGGCCGAGGACACATTGGTCCAGCCGCGGCCGTAGAAGCCGATGCCGAGGTTGAGCTTGGACGCCGGCACGCCGCGGCTGCGGAAGGCCTGGATCGCATCGTTGGAGTTGTACGAACGCTGGTCGCCCGTGGACGGATCGGCCGGCGAGCCGTACAGCGCCGAGTGATGGTTGGTCTGCGGATCCCAGGCGCCGTGGAAGTCGTAGGTCATCACGTTGATGAAATCGAGGTACTGGTGATAGCTGGCCGGATCGGTCACGCGGATCTTGTCCACGCCGGCGCCCGCGGCGATCGTCAGCAGCAGGCCCGGACGTACGGCGTCGAGCTGGCGGCGGAACTCGGCCAGCAGCGCGGTGAAGTTCGCGTTGTCCTCGGGCGAGCCGCAGGACAGGCCGCAGGCGACCGGATATTCCCAGTCGAGATCGATGCCGTCGAACACGCCGGCCGCCGCGCCCGCGCCGCCGGCGCCGTCGGTGACCGGCAGGTTGCCGCGGATGTAGGCGTCGATGCACGACGCGACGAAAGCCTGGCGGTTCTCCGGCCGCGCCGCGCTCGAGAAGCCGCGCGACCAGGTCCAGCCGCCGAGCGAGATCAGCACCTTGATGTTCGGATACTTGGCCTTGAGCTGCTTGAGCTGGTTCCAGTTGCCGCGCAGCGGCTGGTCCCAGGTGTCGGCGGTGCCGCTGACGCTCTCGGCCGCGCTGAACGCCTTGGTGTAGTCGGCGAATGCGTCGCCGCCGGCGCCGGTGTTCGGATCCGACGGAATCGTCAGGCCGACTTCGCAGCGGTTGTTGCGCACGTTGCCGAACGCGTAGTTGATGTGGGTCAGCTTCGCCGCGCTGTTGCTCGTGTCGATGTTCTTGACGCGATAGCCGCGACCGTAGATGCCCCACTGCACGAAGTAGCCGAGCACGGTCTTCGCGCCGCCGACGATGACGGGCCGGGTGCGCGCGCTGATCGCCGCGCTCTGCGCCGACGCGCCGGCCTCGCTGACCGCGGCCACGCTGAAGCTGTAGGCCGTGTCCGGGTTCAGGCCGCTGTTCGTGAAGCTGTTCGTCGCGACTTCGCCCTGCTGCGCGCCGCCGCGGAACACGCGGTACTTGATCGTGCAGTTCGGACCCGCGGCGACGTTGCCCCAGCTCAGGCTGATGCTGTTCGTGGTCTGGCTCGGCGAGGTCAGGCCGGCCGGCACCGAGGGCACGGTCGTGCAGGTACCGCCGCTCGGATTGGTCGTCACCGAGATCGCCGCGGACTGGGCCGAGGCGTTGTTGGCCGCGTCGCGCGCCCGCACGCGGTAGCTGTAGGTCGTGTTCGCGGTCAGGCCGCCGTCGGTGTACGTCGTCGCGGTCGGGCTGCCGACGAGGGTCGTGCCGCGGTAGACGTCGTAGCCGGCCACGCCGCTGCCGCCGGCGTTGTCGGTGGAGGCCGACCAGGTCAGGGTGACCGACGTGCTGGTCTTGGACGGGGAGGCGAGATTGGCCGGCACGCTGGGCGCGGTCGTGTCGCCGCCGCCGGTGCCGCAGGTGCCGAGGTCGCTGTACCAGCCGCAGCTCGTGCAATACGTCGGCGCGGCGTTCCAGATCGGTACGTTGGCCTGATACAGGTGATTGTCGTAGACGAGCTTGTCGCCCGGATTGTAGATCGTGGCCGGATTCCAGGCGGCGACGCCGGAGCAGTCGGCGGCCTGGACCGTCGCGGTCCACGACAGTGTGGAAAGTGCAACAACGAGCAGATGGTTGAAAGCCGATCGGAAGCGCATGTCCTTGACTCCGTTGCGAGTGAGTGCGGAGAGCGAAACCGGGGAGCGGCGAGCCTGCGTTGACTGACGGCGGCGGTCTGTCGGCATGCCGGCGGCTTCAGGGACCGCGGCACGGCGGCGATTCCGCGGAATCGCCGCGAACGGCAGGACCGCCGTCGCCGCCGGAGGGCTTCCGGACGCAACGGCAGCGACGACATGCCCTCCCCGGACATATCGACTGGGGCGAAACCCGTTGCCGCATCCGTGTCCGTGGTCAGTGCCCCCGCACTGCCGCCTGGGAACCGGTTCCCGGCCGGTTCCGTCGTCGACGATTCCTTCCCTGGTGCGCGCTGCCGCAGGGCAGGGCGCCGGATGCGCGGTCTTCGCCGCCGCGTCGGAGCGTGATCCAGGCCGGCAGCCTTGCCGGCGACGCGCCGCATCTTGCGGCGACTTCCGTGTCGACGGCTTCTCGCCGTCGGCCCGACGCGGGGCGTACAGTGCGCGTGACTGACAACGTTGTCAACAATTGCACGAAAAGGACTTGCGAGGCGTTTCACAGAACTGCAGTTCTGTTGCAATGCGGAAAATGGAGAATCAAGTGTGGCATGGGCTTCGGTCGATGAGCTGAGCCGATACGCGAGTTTTACGGCCTATCTAATGGAAAATCCTGCGAAGCCTCGCGCCGCGGCAGCGTGCTGAGCCGGCCGTGAGGCGGCAAGGACGGCCTCGGCCGGAAATGACAACGTAAGTCGTCGTAACCGAAACCGGGTCGCGAAAGCGTGCGGCCGCGCCGCTCCGCACGAGGGGCGACCGCGGGTTTGCCGGCAAGCCCGCAGGGCGAACCGCAGCGCCGCGGTTTCGAGGCAATGCTGCGGCCGTCTCGGCGACGCGGGCCGGCGCGGCTGATGAAAAAAATGCTGAATTTTTCAACGACGGCGACGAGCGGGGGCGATCCGGACGGCGCGGAAGCTTCTCGGTGCGAAGGTTTCGATGGTCCGGTTCGTCCTTCGAGGTCGCCGGCAACTGCGCGTGCGCGTGCCGCGACGACGCGCCGTCACGCGCGATCGCGCAACCACTGCGCGGCGGCGCGGCCGGCCACCAGGCCGCTGGCCATGCTCGCAGTCAGCAGGTAGCCGCCCGTCGGCGCTTCCCAGTCGAGCATCTCGCCGGCGCAGAACGTGCCGGGCAATGCGCGCAGCATGAGCTGCGCGGTCAGTGCTTCGAGCCGCACGCCGCCGGCCGTGCTGATCGCTTCGGCGACCGGGCGCGGGCGGCGCAGGCGCAGCGGCAGCGACTTGATCGTGCGCGCGACGAGCGCGGCATCGGCCAGCGCGGTCTTGTCGAGCACCTCGTAGATCAGCCCGGCCTTGACGCCGTCGATCCCCGCCTGCCGGCGCAGGTGTTCGCCGAACGAACGCTTGCCGCGCGGCCTGGTCAGCGCGCGCTGCAGTTCGGCGGGCTCCGTCGCCGGCGCGAGATCGAGCCGGATCACGGCCTCGCCGTCGCGCGCGATCGTCTCGCGCAGGTCGGCCGACGCCGCATAGATCAGGCTGCCTTCGACGCCGCCGGCGGTGATCACGAATTCGCCCTGGCGCGTTTCGTCGCGGCCGTCGCCGCGCCGCCAGTGCACGCTGACCGGTTTCAGCGGCGCGCCGGCGTGACGCTGCGCGAAATGCGCCGACCAGTCCGCGTCGAAGCCGCAGTTGGCCGGCTGCAGCGCGGCGATGTCGACGCCGCGCGCGGCCAGCGGCGCGACCCAGGCGCCGTCGGAACCGAGCACGGGCCAGCTCGCGCCGCCGAGCGCGAGCACGCAGGCCGCGGCGGCTACGGTTTGTTCGGCGCCGTCGCGATCGGCGAAGCGCAGATGTCCGTTCGCGTCCCAGCCGACGAAGCGCCGGTTGACGTGGAACTGCACGCCCTGTTCGCGCAGGCGGCGCACCCAGCCGCGCAGCAGCGGCGCGGCCTTGAGGTCCTGCGGGAACACGCGGCCCGAGCTGCCGACGAAGGTTTCCACGCCGAGGCCGCGGGCCCAGGCGCGCACGGCGTCGGCATCGAACACACGCAGCCAGTCGCGCACGGCGCCGGCGCGCGCGCCGAAGCGCGCGACGAAATCGGCGAACGGTTCGGAGTGCGTCAGGTTCAGGCCGCCCTTGCCGGCGATCAGGAACTTGCGGCCGACCGAGCCCATCGCGTCGTACAGCGCGACGGCGACGCCGGCCGCGCGCGCGGCCTCGGCGGCCATGAGCCCGGCCGGGCCTCCGCCGACGACGATCAAGGTTGACGCAGCGGCGGAATCGGCGGGCATGAGGTCGGCAGCGGAGCGGGCGCGCATGATACGCGAGGCCGCGGCAGGCTCGGCAGGCCGCGGCATTTGGCTAGCATAGGCGTCTTTGCCCGGGAGCCTCCGATGCGCCGCCCACTGCTGCCTGCGGTCCTGCTGTTCCTCGTCGCGACGCTGGCCGGCTGCGATCGCCCGTCGGAGGCGCCACGCGCGCCAGCGGCGCCGGCCGCGCCGGCGCCGCCCGCGAAGATCGTGCCCGGCGTGCGCGTGCGTCCGATGGCGCTGCCCGAAGCGCTCGCGACGGCGCCCGCAGTACCGGTCGCGAGCGCAGCGGCGGAAAAAGGCAAAGCGCCGTCGGCCGAACTCGCTGCGCAGCGCGCGCGCCTGCAGGATCTCGGCTTCGCGCCGCTGGCCGTGGACTGGTCGCAGCTGGAGCCCGGCGAAAAGCGCCCCGAATCCGTGTTGCGCGCGGCCGGCCTGCTGGTCTGGTTCGATGTGGAGACCAGTTCGTTTCCGAACGAGCACGACGGGCTGCTGCGCGAACTCGGCGCGGCGGCGGCCGGCGATCTGGCCGGCGTCGTGTTCGAGGAGATCGCGCCCGAGCCCGACACCGAAAACGGCCGCTACCGGCTGAATGCCTACGCCGACGGCAAGCGCTGGAGCGTGGATGCGCAGGATTTCGGCGACTGGTACGACGTCGACGCGGCGCTGCGCCTGGCCAATGCGGTGCTGCGAGACCGCGGCAGCGAGCGGCGTATGCTGCTGCTCGACAGCGAGGACCAGACCGCCGAAGTCGTCGTCGCGCCGCGTGCGGCCCTGGGAGCGGCGCTGCGCGAAGGCGTGCTCCACGCCGGCGACGCCGATCTCGCGCGCGAACTCGGCAAGCAGGCCGAGGATGAACGCCGCGCGGCGATCCCGGGCGCCGTGGCGCCAGGCGCTGCCGCGGAGGTGAAAGAAGGAGCGTCCAACGGCGCGCAATGAGCCGTCGGCGTCGGCCGTTGCAGCCGGCGCCGCAGCTTGCCGCGCTTCCGCGTCTCCTGGAGTCGAGACTGCGAAGAGTGATCGGAACCGCGGGTTCCGATCACTCTTCGCACCCGACGGACCGGGCGACCCGACGTGCAGCGTCTGGCCGAGGTGGTCATCGCAGCGCGGCCTGGGAGCAGCACTGCCGACGTCGGCCTCAGTACTCCGTGCTGATGCTCACGCCGCCGAAGCCCGTCGCCGCGAGCAGGCTCACGTAGTAGTAGCCGGCCGGCGGATTCGCGATCGTCAACATTTCCTCGTTGCCGGCATTGACCGAGCGTTGCTGGTAGCTGCCGCTCGTCGCCCAACCGCTCGCGTTCGCATAGAGGTCGGCATTGCCGCTGCCGCCGCTGACGCGGATGCGCAGCTGGCTCGTGCCGGCCGGGATCTGCAGGTAGAAATAGGCGTAGCCGCCCTGCGCCGCGGCGACGTTGCTGCGCCGGCAGTTCCTGCCGAGTTCGCGCGTGTCGGCCGCGCTGCATTCGGGCAGTCCCGCCGGCGGCGTGAAGCTCGCGACGAGACTCGCGCCGGCGAACGCCGAATAGCCGTTCAGCATCACGTGGTAGCGGCCGGCCTGCGGCGCGGCGACCGTGCAGGTCTCGTTGTTGCCGCCGAGATACGGCCGGCAGTCGTAGGCGCTCGTCGTCGGCGCGCTCGCGTAGCGCAGATAGAGGTCGGCGTCGCCGCTGCCGCCGCTGAGGCTGACGTTCAGATTCGTCGCACCGGCCGGCACGTCGATCGTGAAATACAGCTTGCCGTTCTGCGCCGCGGCGAGGCCCGTGCGCGCCACGCCGTTCTGCAGTTCGGTGCCGCCGGCCGGTGCGGTCACGACGACCGTGCGCGTCGCGCTCCGGCTCGCGCCGCGGTCGTCGGTCACGTTCAGGCTGACCGTGTAGCTGCCGCCGGCCGCATAGGTCTTGCCCGGATTCGTCGCCGTCGACGTAGTGCCGTCGCCGAAGTTCCAGCTGCGCGCGACGATGCTGCCGTCGATGTCGCTCGATCCGTCGCTGAAGCTCACGGCCAGTCCGTTCGCGACGAAGCTGAAGCTCGCCGTCGGCGGCTGGTTCGTCGCGCCGCCGCAGCCGCTGCCGGCCGGATTCGCGACGCAGGCGAGGAAGGTGCGGAATTCGCTGTCGTAGCGCGTGCCGATGCCGTTCATGAAGCTGGCGTAGCCGGTGTAGTTGCCGGGACGGAAATAGGCGAGGATGCTCGTGACGTTGCCGCGATGCTTCTCGAACAGGAAGCGTACGGCCAGATAGCCCCAGCGATAGACGCGCGTCGTGCCGCTGTCGTAGTCGTTCTGGAATATTGTGCTCAGCGCATAGGTGCCGGCGGCCGCTTCGCTGATCGCCGCGGCGTAGGCGAGATTGCGGTAGCCGTAGGACACGTATTCGGCGAAGCCTTCGACCCACCAGACGGTCTTCTGCGCCATCGCGGCCGAGAAGTCGCCGTACATGTCGTAGCGGCCGTCGAGGTAGTGCACATACTCGTGGGTCAGGTTCCAGATCTCGAAGGCCGGCCGCAGCCACTCGGCCTCGTAGGCGATGAAGCGCGCCTGGTTGCCGGCCGCGGCCGGATCGCCTTCGAGGTACATGCCGCCGTTGTTGGTGTCGATGCCGAACAGCGCGCCGGCATAGGTGCCGTAGTCGTCGCTGCTGTCGAACACGACCATTTCGAGCGCCGTGTTGTTGTCGTTCGCGACCGGCACGCGGTTGCTCGCGACCAGCGCATGGAAGTAGCCGTCGAGCCCGGCGACCGTGCTGCAGGCGCTGTCGATCTCGGCCTGGCTCATGGACTGCGCGCGCAGGCGCAGGGTGGCACTGCACTGATGGCTGATCGGCAGCACGGCGGCGGACAGCCGCTGCTGGAAATCGCAGAGGCCGTAGTAGCTGCAGTTGGCCTTGTCGTAGTAGTCGACCATTTCGCCGAGGCCGACCCAGAGCGGCGCGGTCGCGCCGGTCACCGCGCTGCGGTCGAGCAGGCTCCTGGCGCGCGAGCGCGCCAGGCTCTGCAGGCTGCCGCCGTACTGCAGGAAGCGGCCGAGTTCGCGGCCCGCATTGGCCACGAGATAGCCGTCGTCGTGGCCGAGCCGCGCGAAATGCGTGTTTGCGAAGTTGTACAGCGTGTCGACGATCGAGGTGTCGGACTGCACGAGGCTCACGAATGCCGCGTCGTAGTGGCCGCGGAACACGACCGTGAACGCGTTGTTCGTCGCCGACTTCATCCAGAAGTACGGCGCATACGCGGCCGGCGCATAGTTGCCGAGCAGGCGCTTGACCACGTAGAGATAACGCGCGTTCTCGCCGGCGCTGTCGAGCAGGGTCACGTATTCGGCCAGCACTTCGCCGTGCGCGTCGTCGACGCGGTTGAAGTTCGCGTTGGCCGCGAACGCGTCGAGCGCCGGGCGTATCGCGTTACGCAGGTTCGCGCCGTAGCTGCCCACCGTGGCCGGATCGTAGTACTGCACGTAGTAGCCGGCGCGCAGGAACAGGATCAGCTGCAGCACGCGGCCGGCGTTGCTGCCGTCGTAGCCCGCCGCGGCGCTCTGCAGGGCGCCGGCGATGCTGACCATCTGTGCTTCGCGGAACGTACCGGCCGCGGTGCCCCCGGTCAGGCCGAACAGGCTGTTGATGCATGCCGTGTCGGCGGCCTTGACCGCGGACACGAGCGCGCTGCCGCTCAGGCTCGCGAACTGTGCGCCGTCGCAGGCGGCCTTGAGACCGGCCGGACTCGACGGCCGCGCGGGCAGCGCCGCCTGCGGCTGCGGCAGATCGTAGTCGGAGCGGTGCACGGCCGGCAGCGCGGCCGCCGGCGGCCGCTGCGCGGTGCCGAGGTACTGCTCGCGATGCGCGTG
>NZ_JANFVR010000011.1 GCF_024609805.1 Tahibacter caeni
CGCCGGCCAGCACCGCCGCGACCGCGGCCGGCTCCGGCCGCGGCGCGCGGACGGCCGCGAACGCCGCGACGGCGGCCGAGACGGCAGTGGCGATGGCGGCGATCGAACCCATGGTCCGCAGTTCGCAGGAGAGTCGCTGCGAGCCTGACGCGGGCGGCACCCGGGCGGCAGCGGCGAACGGCGCGCGGCGGGCTCGGAATTTTCCGGTCGGTCCGGCGCGAGTCGATCTGGTCGGCCGCCGCAACGAACATTTCCGTTCCAGCGCCGGTTCGTCCGACACCCGAGCGCGTCGGGCTCGGAGCACGCACCGGTGTCAGGCACCCGCACTCGGTGCGCTCGAGGCACGCCGCCCCGGCCTCGAATGGCGGACATTCCTGTCCGTACCGCCTTGCCGCATGGCGCGAACGCCGGACGCCGCTCTGCCGGCTCCGGCGCAGACCAGCTGCCACGAACACCGTCCCCGCTGGGCTGCGGTCCGTCGCCCACCCTGCCGACACGCGGCGGTTTGCCGGCGGCGGCCGCGACCGCTCGGCGTTACGACATGCGTTCCGATCGGCGTTGCCGGGACGACCCGTCGATCACTTCTCCATGCCCGAACGCCGGGGCCGGCTGCTCCGACAGGGTCCCGCCCCCGCCTGCACGGGCGCCGTCGAGACCGCCCGCTCCCGGCGCGGCGGCCGCTGTCCGGTGAGCAAAGCTTGAGCAAAACCCGCAAACGCGATAAGAACCCGGACTGCCAGCATTCGGGCTGGTGAACCGATGATGGGGAAGGTGCCATGCATGCATTGAAGCTTGTCGGAATCGTTCTTGCCGCCCACGCGACGCTGCCGGCGATAGCGGCGGACAACGACGCGCAGGACTGCGCCAAACTCAAGAACAGCCTCCAGCGCGAACCCGCTTGGTATGCGGAGAAATGCCTGGGCCACGCCTACGGCGCGCTGAGTCCGAAGGACGCGCAGGCCGCCGCGCTGCCGAAGAACCTCGGCGACACGACCTACCAGTTCAACATGCGCGCCACCGGCACCGGCGCCGATTCGCTGCAGTCGTTCCTGCTGCCCAATGCGGGCACGGCGACCATCATCGGCCCGCAGACCGGCAATCTGTACGGTCTGGAGTACGACAACGTCGCCGGCCGCATCTACGCGGTCAGCGACGTATTCGGATTCGGCGAATTGAACAAGACCACCGGCGTCTTCACGCCGACCGTCACGATCACCGGCACGGCGGCGGGCCAGTCGGTCACCGGCCTGGCGTTCCAGACGCCGTCCTCGCCGTACTACCTGTCGACCTCCGACGGCACCGTCTCGCAGATCTACACGTTCGATCCGGTCACGGGCGTCGCGACCCTGGTCGGGGCGACCGGCACAGCGCTGATGATCGACATCGCGATCAACGCCTCGGGCCAGATGTACGGCCACGACATCGCGACCGACAGCATCTACTCGATCAATACCGCGACCGGCGCGGCGACCCTGATCGGCCCCACCGGCGTCAACGCGAACTTCGCCCAGGGCATCGAGTTCGACAAGACCACCGGCGTGCTCTACGCCTGGCTGTACGAAGGCGGCGGCGTCAACCGCTTCGCGACGATCGATCTGGCGACCGGTGCCGCGACGACGGTCGCCTCGCCGCTCGCGGGCGAATACGAAGGGGCGACTACGCCGGTGTCGCTGCAGTCGTTCTCGGTCGACTAGCTAGCGGCGGCAGGCCGGATCGCGGTAGCGCTCCGCTCCGGCCGGCGCCGGCTTGGGTTCACTCGGCGACTGGGGCGCCGGGTTCCCGCCCGATGTCAGGCGGGCGCGACGAGCCTGCCGCCGTGCAGCTCGAGCACGCGGTCCATGCGCCCGGCCAGGCCGCGGTCGTGGGTCACGAGCACGAAGCTCGTGCCGACTTCGCGGTTGAGCTCGAGCATCAACGCATAGACCTGCGCCGCGTTCTTCTCGTCGAGATTGCCGGTCGGCTCGTCGCCGAGCACGCAGGCCGGGCGCGTGACGAGCGCGCGCGCGACGGCGCAGCGCTGGCGCTCGCCGCCGGACATCTCGCCGGGCTTGTGCTCCAGGCGCTGGCCCAAGCCCACGCGCGCGAGCAGTTCGGCCGCCTCGCGGCGCGCCTGCGCGATCGGCGTGCCGCGGATCAGCAGCGGCATGCAGACGTTCTCGAGCGCGGTGAATTCCGGCAGCAGATGGTGGAACTGGTAGATGAAGCCGAGCGAGCGGTTGCGCAGCTCGCCGCGCGCGCGGTCGGACAGCGACGACATGCGCCGGCCGGCCACGTCGATCTCGCCGCTGCTCGGCGTGTCGAGGCCGCCGAGGATGTGCAGCAAGGTGCTCTTGCCCGAGCCCGAGGCGCCGACGATCGCAAGCGTCTCGCCGCGCGCCACGGCGAAGTCCACGCCGGCCAGTACTTCGGTGCGCAGCGCGCCTTCCTGGTAGGTCTTGGCGACCTGGGTCGCGCGCAGGACCACGGTGTCGGATGCGCTCATCGCGTTCTCACTCATAGCGCAGTGCCGCGGCGGGCTGGGTGCGCGCGGCGCGCCAGGCCGGATAGAGGGTCGCGACCAGGGAGAACGCGAAGCCGAGCAGCGCGATCAGGCCCACGTCGCTCCACTGCATGTCCGACGGCAGATCGCTGATGTAGTAGACGTCAGACGGCAGCACCGAGATGTCCAGGGTCTTCTCGACGTACTTGACGATGCCTTCGAGATTCAGCGCGAGCACGACGCCGAGCACGGTGCCGATCGCGATGCCGATGACGCCGACGACGACACCCTGCACCATGAACACGCCCATGATGCTGCGCGGGCTCGCGCCCAGGGTGCGCAGGATCGCGATGTCGGCCTGCTTGTCCTGCACGAGCATGACCAGGGTCGACACCAGGTTGAACGCGGCGACCGCGACGATCAGCGAGAGGATCATGAACATGACCCGCTTCTCCATCGCGATGGCCTTGAAGAAGTTCGCGTGGCCCTGCATCCAGTCGCGCACGCGGTAGAAGCTGCCGAGCTCCTGCGACAGGTCGCGCGCGACCGAGAACGCACGGAACAGGTCGTCGAGCTTCAGGCGCAGGCCGTCGGGACCGTCGACCTGGTACAGCCGCTGCGCATCCTGCAGGTGCACGATGGCCAGGCCCGCGTCGTACTCCTCCATGCCGATCTCGAAGATGCCGACGACCGTGAAGCGCTTGAGCCGCGGCACCGCGCCGACCGGCGTCGCGCGGATCTCCGGCGCATAGACCACGACCTGGTCGCCGACGTCGACGCCGAGCTTGTACGACAGTTCGCGGCCGAGCACGATGCCGAAGCCGCCGGCGACGAGATCGCCGAGCGCGCCGGCCTTCATCTTGCGGTCGACTTCGGAAACCTTCGGCTCTTCCTGCGGCAGCACGCCGCGCAGGATCGCGCCGCCGACGCGGCTGCCCTGCAGCATGGCCTCGCGCTCGATGAACGGCGCGGCGCCGAGCACGTGCGCGTTGGCTTCGGCCTTTTTCTGCGCGTCGGCCCAGTCGTGCATGCTGCCGTCGACGCTGCTGATCGTCGCGTGCGAGACCATGCCGAGGATGCGCGTGCGCAGCTCGTTGTCGAAGCCGTTCATGACCGAGATCACGACGATCAGCGCGGTGACGCCGAGCGCGATGCCGGCCATCGACACGAGCGAAATGAACGAGATGAAATGATTGCGGCGCTTGGCCCGCGTATAGCGCAGGCCGATGAACAGCTCTAACGGTCGGAACATGGCCGTGGGTCGCAATCCTTGGGAGCCGGTTCAGACCGGAGAACCGCGCGAGAGTGCAATACGCGCCGCAGCCGCGCAAGGCGCCGCGGACGCGGCGTTCAGCACGTGGTCGGCGGCGGCGGGCGCGCGGCTTCCTGGTCCAGGCGCACGCGCAGGCGCCGGCGTGTATCGCGGTCGAGATTGTCGGGCAGCAGGCACAGGGTGACGGCTTCGCCGGCCGCCGTGTGCAGGCGCAGCAGCAGGCTCAGGCCGAACGCGCGCCAGCCGAGCAGGTGTGCGCCGACGGCGATCTGCGCGCCGTCGAGCAGGGTCCAGACGCCGTCCGCATTCCAGCCGGCGCGGCGCCAGCGCGGCCGGCGCAGCCGCCGCAGCGTGCGCAACAGGACCAGGGCGACCGCAATACCGACCGCCGCGGCGATCCACGGCCAGCGGCGCAGGCCGCTGAGAGCGATCGCGAGTACGGCGAGCAGTGCGATGCCGGCCAGCGCGCCGGCGAGCAGCCGCGAAGGCCGCAGCTCAAACGCGATCGCGGCGGCGGATTTCATCGACGATGGCCTGCCAGTCGGCGCGCGGCGCAACGGCGCGGCCGACCAGCCAGTTCCAGAGATCCGGGTCCTGCACGTCGAGCAGTTCGGCGAACGCCGTCTGCACGGCCGGCGCTGCCGCGGCGTAGCGCGCGTCGAGCCACCAGCCGACCAGCGCGTCGAGCTCGCGCGTGCCGCGGCGGCAGCGCCAGCGCAGGCGCGCGACGGTCGTGTCGTTCATGCGCCGGTCCGTCCGCGGCTCAGGCGCCCTGGCGCAGCACCATCAGCTTCTTGATCTCGGCGATGGCCTTGGCCGGATTCAGTCCCTTCGGGCAGGTCCGCGCGCAGTTCAGGATGGTGTGGCAGCGGTACAGGCGGAACGGATCTTCGAGATCGTCCAGGCGCGCGCCGGTGTCCTCGTCGCGGCTGTCGACGATCCAGCGATAGGCCTGCAGCAGGATGGCCGGACCGAGATAGCGGTCGCCGTTCCACCAGTAGCTCGGGCAGGACGTGGAGCAGCAGGCGCAGAGGATGCACTCGTACAGGCCGTCGAGCTTGGCGCGGTCCTCCTTGGACTGCAGCCGCTCGGAATCCGGCGGCGGCGCGCTCTGCGTGCGTATCCAGGGCTTGATCGAGGCGTACTGGGCGTAGAAATGCGTCAGATCCGGCACGAGGTCCTTGACCACGCTCATAGCCGGCAGCGGATACACCGGCACGTCCTTGCTCTTGCAGTCGGCCACGGCCTTCGTGCAGGCCAGCGTGTTCGTGCCGTCGATGTTCATCGCGCACGAACCGCAGATGCCTTCGCGGCAGGAACGGCGGAAGGTCAGGGTCGGATCGATCTCGTTCTTGATCTTGATCAGCGCGTCGAGAACCATCGGGCCGCAGGTCGCCATGTCCACGTCGTAGGTGTCCACGCGCGGGTTCTGGCCGTCGTCCGGGTTCCAGCGGTAGATCTTGAACGTGCGCACCTTGCTCGCGCCGGCCGGCGCCGGAAAGTGCTTGCCCTTCTGCACCTGGGAATTCTTGGGCAGGGTGAACTCAGCCATGTTGCGGACTCCGGGAGGCGGCGATCGCCTCGATTTCTGGCAGCCAGGACGGATCGGACGTGGTCACGACGACCGCGGTCGGGGCGAGCGGGTGGAAGCGGTGCGGGCGCGGTTGCTCAGCCATGGGCGAAGTTGCGTACCCACTGCCCGCTGAGCACGAAGCGCGGGAAGGTGATGAACTGTTCGACGAAGACGCGGCCGAGGAAATCCGCCGCACCGAGAAACGGTTCCGGCGCGGCGGCCTCGCGCTTGTGGCCGAAGCCCTGCACGGCGAACGCGAGGACCGCGAACAGCAGCGCGAACAGCGCCGGCAGCCACAGCCCCGAGGCGAGGAAGCGCACGCAGGCCAGCATGCCGGCGATGAACGCCGGCACCGCGACAAGATGCAGCAGCAGGTTGAGCCGGTCGCGATGATTGCGCTCGTAGCCCCGCCACTGCCATGCGATCAGCCCGCCTTCGCGCGCCATGCGGTCGTCCTCAGTACACGCGCGGCTTGGGCGGGACCACGTCGACATCCGCGGTCATCGTATACATGTGCACCGGACGGTAGTCGAACGCGACCTTGCCCTTCGCGTCGACGTTGACGAGCGTGTGCTTCTGCCAGTTCGCGTCGTCGCGGTCGGGGAAATCCTCGCGCGCATGCGCGCCGCGGCTCTCCGGCCGGTTCTCGGCCGAATACATCGTCGCGACGGCCTGGCCGAGCAGGTTCTGCAGCTCCAGCGTCTCGATCAGATCGGAGTTCCAGACCAGCGAACGGTCGCTGACGCGCACGTCGGCGAAGGAGTCGAAGGTCTTCGTGATCGCCGCGCAGCCTTCCTTGAGCGTGCTGCCGGTGCGGAACACCGCGGCGTCCTTCTGCATGACGGCCTGCATCTCGGCACGGATCTTCGCGGTCGGCGAGCCGCCGCTGGCGTTGCGCAGACGGTCGAAGTTGCCGAGCGCCGCGTCGCAGGCGCTGGCCGGCAGGTCCTTGTGCGGCGCGCCCGGCGTGATGATCTCGGC
This sequence comes from Tahibacter caeni, assembly GCF_024609805.1. Lineage (GTDB taxonomy): Bacteria > Pseudomonadota > Gammaproteobacteria > Xanthomonadales > Rhodanobacteraceae > Tahibacter > Tahibacter caeni. The sequence continues at coordinate 6,307 of NZ_JANFVR010000011.1, forward strand.
GGCGCGGTTGGCCGCGGCGCGGCCGAACACGACGAGATCGAGCAGCGAATTGGAACCGAGGCGGTTCGCGCCGTGCACCGACACGCAGGCCGCCTCGCCGATCGCGAACAGGCCCGGCACGACGGCGTCGGGGTCGTCGCCGACCTTGCGCACGACTTCGCCGTGATAGTTGGTCGGAATGCCGCCCATGTTGTAGTGCACGGTCGGTATCACCGGGATCGGCTGCTTGGTCACGTCCACGCCGGCGAAGATGTGCGCGCTCTCGGCGATGCCCGGCAGCTTCTCGTTGATGACCTCGGGGCCGAGGTGCATGAGGTTCAGGTGGATGTGGTCGGCGCCCGCGCCGACGCCGCGCCCTTCGCGGATCTCGATCGTCATCGCGCGCGAAACCACGTCGCGCGAAGCCAGGTCCTTCGCGTTCGGCGCGTAGCGCTCCATGAAGCGCTCGCCCTTGGAGTTCGTCAGATAGCCGCCCTCGCCGCGCACGCCTTCGGTGATCAGGCAGCCCGCGCCGTAGATGCCGGTCGGATGGAACTGCACGAACTCCATGTCCTGCAGCGGCAGGCCCGCGCGCAGCACCATGCCGCCGCCGTCGCCGGTGCAGGTGTGCGCCGAGGTCGCGCTGAAATAGGCTCGGCCGTAGCCGCCGGTCGCGAGCACGACCGCATGGGCGCGGAACAGGTGCAAGGTGCCCTCGGCCATGTCCAGCGCGATGACGCCGCGGCAGACGCCTTCGGAGTCCATGATCAGGTCGAGCGCGAAATACTCGATGTAGAAGCGCGCGTCGTGCTTGAGCGACTGCTGGTAGAGCGTGTGCAGGATCGCATGGCCGGTGCGGTCGGCCGCGGCGCAGGTGCGCTGGGCCGTGCCCTTGCCGTAATGCGTGGTCATGCCGCCGAACGGGCGCTGGTAGATCTTGCCGTCCTCGGTGCGCGAGAACGGCACGCCGTAGTGTTCGAGCTCGATGACGGCCGGAATCGCCTCGCGGCACATGTATTCGATCGCATCCTGGTCGCCGAGCCAGTCGGAGCCCTTGATGGTGTCGTAGAAATGGAAGCGCCAGTCGTCCTCGCCCATGTTGGCCAGCGCGGCCGACATGCCGCCCTGCGCCGCCACGGTGTGCGAACGCGTCGGGAAGACCTTCGTGATGCAGGCTGTGTTGAGGCCCTTGGCCGCCATGCCGAAGGTCGCGCGCAGGCCCGCGCCGCCGGCGCCGACCACGACCACGTCGTACTTGTGTTGCTGGATCTTGTAGCTTTGCATGGGCTCAGCTTCCGAGGGCGATGCGAACGACGGCGAGGACGCAGGCCAGCGCACCGAGCACGCAGAGGAATTTGACGGCGAGCTGGGAGACGATCTCCAGGCCCGGCCTGTGGACATAGTCTTCGATGACGACCTGCAGGCCGAGCTGGGCGTGCCAGAACACGCTGAGCACGAACGCGACCAGCAGTACCGCGTTCAGCGGCCGCGCGGCGAGCGCGTGCGCGCCGGCGTAGTCGAGGTGGATCAGGCTCAGCGCGAACCAGACGAACCAGAGCGCGAGCGGCACGAGCGCGACGGCGGTGATGCGCTGGACCGTGAAATGATGCGTGCCGCTGCGGGCGGGGCCGAGGCCGCGTACGTTCTTCAGCGGCGTGCGCAGATGCTTGTCGTTCATGCGCCACCCCGCTGCAGCAGCACGCAGGCCCAGACCAGCGCGGTCAGCACGAACGAGCCGATCACGGCGATCCAGCCGGTCATCACGAAGGTCTTGATCGGGAAGCCCGCGCCGGTGTCTTCGAGCAGATGGCGCAGGCCGTTCAACAGATGGAAGGCCAGCGACCAGGTCCAGCCCAGCAGCAGCAGCTGGCCCAACGGCGAAGCCGCGTAGTGCTGCACGTTCGCATAGGCTTCGGGACCGGCGGCCAGACTGGCCAGCAGGCATACCAGCAGCACGGTGCCTGCGGCGAGGGCGATGCCTGCGGCACGATGCAGGATCGAGGACACCATCTGGATCTGCCAGCGGTAGATCTGGAGGTGCGGTGACTTGGGTCTTGCCGCTTGAGGCATGGTCGCCATCCTTTACGCCAACCGGGGTACCGATCCGGCGCTGCAGCGATCCATCCACGCGATGCGGCTCACGCCGCCGGCGCGCGCTCAGAAATCGATGCAACGGCCATTCTTCTCCCAGTCGCCGTAGCGGGTCGGCTCCGGCCCCTGGCGGCCGCCGATTTCACGCGGACGCACGTCGGCGTCCGTCGGTGCCGGGGCGCTGGGCTCGGGCACGACGCGTTCGGGCGGAACTGGCTGGGAAGTGGATTCGGGCATAGGTCTTGAAGCGGCGCGAAGGTTAACGCCGTGCGAAACGCCTGACAACCCTGGCGCGACGCAGCATTGCTGCGCATGCCGGACGCACCGACGCGACGAGCCGCGGCGATGACGACGCGCTGCCGTGCCGATCTCGCCGTCGGCGGCTCGAGAATCGGCCGCTGCCGCCGCGGCGGCAGACGAACGCAGCGATCATCGACGTGCCGTTGCGTCTGCCCGCGCAGATCCGTCCCGCTACGAAGGTCGTACTCCTTCCGGCCGGCGCGGGGAGCCGTGCACCGAAGCCGCCGCGCCGGCCGCGGCGATTTTGCGATACTCGCGTTCTCGCGTTTTCTGGAACGCCGCGTGTCGCCTTCCGCTCCGACCGAACTCATCGAACTCGCCGGCCCCGATGCCGCCGCGTTCGCCCAGGCCCAGTTCTCCAACGACGTCGCCGCGCTCGCGATCGGCGACAGCCAGCTCAATGCCTGGCTCAATCCGCAGGGCCGTGTGCGCCGGCTGTTCCATCTGCTGCGAGCCGACGAGGACCGCTACCTGCTGCTGCTGCGCGGCGGCGAAGCCGCGCCGCTGCTGCCGGTCCTGAAGATGTTCGTGCTGCGGCTCAAGGCGCGGCTGCAGGCCCTGTCCGGCTGGCACTGGGCCGAAGTGCCGGCCGACGCCGCCGTGCCGGCGGGTGCCTGGCCGATCGCGCTGCCCGACGGCCGGCTGCTGTTGCTGCGCGACGGCGCGGCCGTCGACGGCCTGCCGTTCGAGCAGACCCTGGCGCGCGACATCGACGCCGGCCTGCCCTGGCTGCCGGCACCGGCGCTGGAACAGCTGCTGCCGTCGTGGATGGAATTCGCGCGGCTCGGCGCGCTGAGTCATCACAAGGGCTGCTATCCGGGCCAGGAGATCGTCGCGCGGCTGCATTTCCGCGGCGGCGGCGACAAGCGCGTACCAGTGCGCCTGGCCGCGGCGAGCGCTGCTGCACTGCACGAAGCCGGCGAACTGCGTGACGCGGCCGGCGGCGAAGCCGGCCTACTGCTGCAGCAGGTGCAAATGCCCGACGGCAGCGGCCTTGCGCTGGCCGTCGTGCGGCGCGAACTCGCCGCCGCCGGCACCGTGCTGCAGGGCGGCGAAGCCGTGCTGCAGGTGCTTCCGCCGACCTGGAACGCCCCTGCCGCCGCGTCATAAACCACATGAAATCCGGCAGCGAAACTCGCCTATACTCAGGCTAATTCCGCAGTCGGGCTCTCAGGGGAGATGCAGCATGTCCGAACGTCGGCAAGGTCACTGGAAACGTCTGCTGCAGGGCGCGCTCTGCATCGTCGGGCTGGCCGCCGCGCCGGCCTGGGCTGACTACAGCTTCGTCGTCGAGCCGATCTACAGCCCGCAGAAGGCTGCCGAGGTCTACAAGCCGCTGATCGATTACCTCGCCAAGGCCAGCGGCGAGAAGTTCACCCTGGTCACGCCGAAGAACTATCACTTTTATTGGCGCGATCTGCGCGGCAACGAGAAGTTCGATTTCTCGCTCGACGAGGCCCATCTGGCCGACTACCGCATCGCCCGCTTCCAGTTCGTGCCGCTCGTGCGCACGGCCGAGCGGCAGAGCTACACCCTGGTCACCAACGTCGACCTGCAGGGCAAGGGCCTGGACGCGCTGGTCGGCCGCAAGATCGTCTGCATGGGCGCGCCGAGCCTGGGCTATGCCCTGCTGCTGGGCTTCTATCCGAACCCGATCCAGCAGCCCGACATCGAGTCCTCGGCCGCTTCCTGGCGCGACGCGGTCGAGGCGGTGTTCGCCGGCGAGGCCGAGGCCGCGATGATCCCGACCTGGCTCAAGGACCAGTATCCGAATCTGAGCCCGGTCAAGACCTCGGTCGAATTCGCCGGGGCCGCCGTGCTGGCCTCCCCGAGCGTGCCCGAGGCGGTGCGCGCCAAGGTCGCCGAGGCCCTGCTCAGGCTCGACCAGGACCCTGCCCTGTCGAACCTGCTGCTCGAACTGGGCATCAGCAAGTTCGTGCCGGCTACCGCCGATGAGTACAAGGGCACGGAGTCCATGCTCAAGGGCTTCTACGGCTATCAGTGAGGCGCGGCGGCTTCCGGCGCGGTTCCGGCCGGCGTGGTCGGTTGAATTTTTCCACTGATATAAAATACAAAAAATAGCGACCGCAGCAGCAAAACGACGACTGAATCAGGATGTTAGCTCGGCGTTAACTCCGGGCCGGCGGGTTTGACAGCACCGCTTTTGCCCCTTAAGGTGCGCTCCACCTTATTCAGCGGGTCGCCACTCCCGCACCCCGAAACGGGCCAAGAGGCCCGACAACCAGATCCCGCGAACCGTAAGTCTTCGGATCGCGCGATAGCTGACGGCCGGAGTTCCATGCTTTGCGGCCGTCTCTGGTTCAGGCGCTTTCGCCCGGAGGGCGGAAGCTGAATCAACCGGTCGTCAGCCTGCGCGGGCCCCAGTGCCCAGGACATGCGCTCCGGCACGACCACGCCGCAAACCCCAGAAAGCTGCGGCGCAACCGACATTCCGGAAACCCCAAACGCCAGCGTCGTCGTTCGACCTGTCGCGCGCAAGGACCGTGTGCACGGAGGTATGAGCATGAAGCTGGGCCTGTTGCTCTGGATGACTTCGGTCATGCCGCAACCCATTGCCGACCAGACCTGTCTGGCGGCCACTGTCTATCTCGAGGCGCGCGGCGAGTCCGTGCGCGGCCAGATGGCCGTCGCCGAGGTCGGCCTGCACCGCCTCGACCAGGGCCGCTGGGGCAAGAACCTCTGCGAAGTGCTCAAGGCGCCGCGGCAGTTTGCCTTGTCCATTACGAGCAAGAATTACGAAATCGATAATTTGGAATCCTGGACAAAAGCCTGGTCGGTCGCGGGCAGCGCGCGCAACGTCTGGCTGCTGCCGGAGAGCCTGCGCATGCGCGTCGTGCCGGGCGCGAGTCATTTCGTCGCGAGCTACGCCGAGCCGCAGAGCTGGGCGCTGGGCCGTCCGGTCGCCGTGATCGGCCCGCATCGCTTCTATTCGCTGAACTGAGCGACACGCTCGCTGCGCTGCGGCCGACGCCGCAGCCGCAGCCCATCTTCCACGCCGTCGCGCCCTCCACGCGTCCGCCCCCGGCAAATCCCTTCCACTCGCTCGTCGCGCGCCGCCGCCGCCGCAGTCTCGACAAGACGTCCGCTGCCGCCTAGGCTGCGCCGGCGCAGACCGTGCGCGACGGCGGGGGCTCCGATGAAACGCGTGACCGGCATAGGCGGCATCTTCATCAAGGCGCGCGATCCCGACGCGCTGCGCGAGTGGTACCGCACGCATCTCGGCCTCGACGTCACCGAATGGGGCGGCGTCGTGTTCCGCTGGAACGACGACAATCCCGAGGCCGTCGGCACGACGATCTGGAGCCTGTTCAAGCAAGACTCGACCTACTTCGCACCGAGCACCGCGCCGTTCATGATCAACTACCGCGTCGAGGACCTCGACGCGCTGCTCGCCGCGCTGCGCGCCGAAGGCTGCGCCGTCGACGACAAGGTCGACGAATCCGAGTACGGCAAGTTCGGCTGGGTCGTCGATCCCGAGGGCAACAAGATCGAGCTCTGGCAGCCGCCGCCGGGCCGCTGACCTACCCGGCCGCTTCCTTCTCGCGGCCGGGGCATCGTTGCTACCATCGCCGCTTCGACGGCCCGGCGCCGGCGTTCCGGATCGACCAGCGCTTCGCGCCGGCATCGCTTCGCGACGCCGCGACCCGCCGTGTCAATCCGCTTTTCGGGGGCAGGCAGGGGATGGAATCGCTATACCGGCGCGTGCGTGAACTCGATCCGAAGGCCGCGGCCGATGTCCTGCACGACGAGAGCGATGCCACGGTCGCCGCCGTGCTGGCCCAGCTCAATCCGGGCCAGGCGGTCGAGATCCTCGAGGAATTCCCGCCGACGCGGCGCGAACGCATCGCCGCGGCCGACAGCGCCGGCGAGCAGTGGCTCGAAGACGTGGCCTGGCCCGAGTCCAGCGTCGGCCGGCTCATGGAGCAGACGAAAGCGGTGTTCGCCCCGGGCACGCGCATCCACGAAGCCGTCGACGCGCTGCGCGAAGCGGTCAAGCAGACCCTGATCACCTACCTCTACGTGCTCGACAAGCAGGATCGCCTCGTCGGCGTCGTCGCGTTCCGCGAGCTGCTGTTCGCCGACCCGAACGACACGCTGGCCGACGTGATGATCGCCTCGCCGTTCTCGCTGCGCGGCGACATGGACCTCATCGACGCGATGCATGCGGTGGTCACGCGCCACTATCCGGTCTATCCGGTCTGCGACGCCGACGGGCACCTGATCGGCGTCGTGCGCGGCTCGGTGCTGTTCGAGCAGCAGGCCTTCGAGATCAGCGCCCAGGCCGGTGCGATGGTCGGTGTCGAGAAGGAAGAACGCGCGGCGACACCGTGGCTGAGCTCGTTGAAGTTCCGTCATCCGTGGCTGCAGCTGAACCTGTTCACCGCTTTCATCGCCGCGGGTACGGTCGGCCTGTTCCAGGACACGGTCAACCGCATCGTGCTGCTCGCGATCTTCATCCCCGTGCTGTCGGGCCAGTGCAGCAACACCGGCTGCCAGTCCCTGGCCGTGACCCTGCGCGGCATGACGCTCGGCGAAGTGCGCAGCGCCCAGGCCGCCGCGCTGATGGCCAAGGAAGCGTTGCTCGGGTTCCTGAACGGCGCGCTGACCGGCGTCGTCGCGGCGATCGCGATGTACGTGATGGCACGCATGCAACACCATCCACAGCCGGCCACGCTCGCGCTGATCACGTTCGCGGCCATGACCGCGAGCTGCGCGATCTCCGGTGTCGCCGGCGCGGCCGTGCCGCTCGTGCTCAAGCGCCTCGGCGCCGATCCGGCCACGGCCTCGAGCATCTTCCTGACCACGGCGACCGACGTCGTCAGCATGGGTCTGTTCCTCGGCCTCGCGGCGTCTTTCGTCGCCTGAGCCGATCGCCGCGACGGGATCGCCCGCCCGGCGCGCGCCAGGGACGAGCCCTAGCTGCGCAGACCGAACCAGCGACGCGGCAGCAGCAGCTTCAACGCGCGTTCGGCGCTCTTGCGCCGCAGGCCGGGTTCGCGCAGGCCGCGCCAGATCGGCGCGAGCCATTCGCGTCGCGGACGATCGAGGATCGCGCTGCGCGCGTCGGCCTCGATGCGGTAGATGCGCACGACGCGCGCGGCGAGCGCGCGGCGTTGCGGCGTCAGTTCGGGCAGGCGCGCCAGCGCTGCCTCGATGTCGTCGGCGACGTCGCGATACATGCGCACCGTGCGTTCGTAGCGGCGGCGGAAACGCTGCGGCGTCTCGTCGTGGCGCGCGAACAGCCAGCTGCCGAGACCCTCGGGGTTCTGCCGGTAGTCGACCAGCACGTCGTCCAGGCACAGGCCGCGGCCGAGCAGCGCCGCGCGCAGGGTCAGAATGTTGTCCTCGGCGCTGCCGCGCAGCGGTCCGAAGCGGTCGAACACCTCGCGGCGCAGCGCAAGGCTCGCGCCGAGCAAGGTGACGAGCCGGCCTGCGCGCACGAAATGATCGAGGCCGAACTGCGGCGGCATGTGCCGCACGTTCCGGCGCAGCGGCCGGCCCTGCAGGTCGATCTCGTCGACGGCCGAGCCCAGCGCGTAGACGTCGGGATTCGCGTCGAACGCCGCCAGGGTCGCGGCAACGCGCTGCGGCCGCGCGACGTCGTCGCCGGCCATGATCACGAAGACGCGGCCTTGCGCGAGCGCGAACAGTTCGCTGAGATGCGCCGACACGCCGCGGTTCTGCGCGCACCGGCGCACGATCACGCGATGCGGGCCGGCATAGCCGGCCAGACGGCGCTGCGCGACCGCATAGGTGTCGTCGGGCGAGCAGTCGTCGGAAACGATGATCTCGCAGGGCACGGTCTGCGCGAGCGCCGCGTCGATCGCCGCGACGATGGTGTCGGCCGCGCGGTAGGCGATCAGCAGCACGCTCGCGGCAAAGTCAGGGGTGGTACTCATGCGCTCAGGGGGAAGCGACAGGCGGCGCAGTGTATACGCGCGGCCCGCGGCGCACGAGCCGGCTTGCCGCCGCCGCCGTGCCGGGGCCAGACTGCGGCGCATGACCGCCCTGCCCCTGATCGACAGCCACTGCCATCTCGACGCGCCGGAATTCGACGCCGACCGCGACGCGGTAGTCGCTCGTGCGCGACAGGCCGGCGTCGTCGCGCAGGTCATTCCGGCGATACGCGCGGCGGACTGGCCGGCGCTGGCCGCGCTGTGCGGGCGCGAGCCGGGCCTGCACGCGGCCTACGGCCTGCACCCGCTGTACCTGGCCGAGCACGCCGAGGCGCATCTGCAGGGCCTGCGCGAACGCCTGGCGGCCGGCGGCGCGGTCGCGGTCGGCGAATGCGGTCTCGACTATTTCGTCGAAGGCCTGGATCCCGACACGCAGCGACGTTTCTTCCGCGGCCAGCTCGCGCTCGCGCGCGAGTTCGAGCTGCCGGTGGTCGTGCATGCGCGGCGCGCGGTCGAGGAAGTCATCCATACCTTGCGCGACTACCCGGGCCTGCGCGGCGTCGTGCACAGCTATTCCGGCAGCGAGGAACAGGCGCGCCAGCTCTGCCGCCTGGGCTTCCTGCTCGGCATCGGCGGACCGGTCAGCTATTCGCGCGCGCACCGGCTGCGGCGCATCGTCGCCGAGCTGCCGCTGGAGCATCTGCTGCTGGAGAGCGATGCGCCGGATCAGCCGCCGGCCGCGCAGCGCGGCGAACGCAACGAGCCGGCCAGCATTGCCGCGGTGCTCGACGAGATCGCGGCGCTTCGATCGGAACCGCGCGAGACCATCGCCGCGGCGACCACGGCCAATGCGCGCCGCCTGTTCAATCTCGCAACGGCCTGAGCGGCGGTGCCGGATCCGGCTTCTTCTTCCAGCGCGACAGCAGCAGGGTGACCAGCGCGAGCAGGATCTCGTCGACGAACGGGATCAGATCCGGCACGAGCAGGTCGACGACGAACAAGGTCGCGGTCAGCAGCAGCAGGCGCGGAAAACGCAGGCGCTCCGCAAAGCCGAGCAATGGGCCGAACATCAGCGAACGCAGCGAACCGGTCATGGGCGCAATCCCCGAAAGCAGCGAATCTGCGGCTCGCAGTATGGGGACCGCGGCAGCCGGCACAAGCCTGCGCGCCGCGGCGGACACAGACCGACACGATGCGACGGGTCGGCCGCGCCGGTCAGTCGTCCGCGCGCGCGGCGAGCAGCTTTTCGATGGCCTTGCCGGCCGCGACGAGACCGAAGCTCGCAGTCACGTGCATGGCCGCGCCGAGGCCGCTGCCGCAATCCAGGCGCAGGCTGTCCTCGCCGGCCGGCCGCGTGCCGCAGACGCTGCCGTCGGCCTGCGGATAGCGCACGTTCTCCAGCGAGAACACGGCCGGCACGCCGAAGTAGCGATCGCGGTTGCGCGGAAAATGGAAATCCTGGCGCAGCTTCTTGCGGATCAGCGACAGCAGGGCGTCGTGCTCGGTGCGCGACAGGTCGCGCACCTGGATGCGCGTGGGATCGACCCGGCCGCCGGCCGAACCGACCACGATCAGCGGCAGCTTGCGCCGGCGGCACCAGGCGATGGTCTCGACCTTCACGCGGAAGCTGTCGCAGGCATCCAGCACGAGGTCGTAACCGCGGTCCAGCAGCTCGGCCAGATTGGCCGGGGTCAGAAAATTCGCGACGGTATGCAGACGGACCGCCGGATTGATCGCCCGCACGCGCTCGGCCAGCACGTCGACCTTGGGCCGGCCGTACTGCCCGTCCAGCGCATGCAGCTGGCGGTTGGTGTTGGACACGCAGACATCGTCGGCGTCGATCAGGGTGAGCTCGCCGACACCGCTGCGGGCCAGCGCCTCCACGCTCCAGGAACCCACGCCTCCGACGCCGACGACGGCGACGTGCGCGGCGGCGAGGCGCGCCAGCGCGCCGCGGCCATACAGACGGTCGACGCCGCCGAAGCGGGCCGAAAGAACGGAGTCGGACATTCGGCGGATTCTAGCAGGCACCGTGCGGCCGCCGCGGCGCAATGGCGCGGCGGCCGGTCGCGGATGGCAAGCCTGGCGGGCGTGGACTACCCTTGTGCCCTTTGCCTGCCGGAAACTCCATGCGCGCGTTGCTGATCCTGCTCGCCGGCCTGCTGATCGGCGCCCTCATCGCGTTCAGCGCGGCCAACTCCCTGCACCAGCGCAACGCCTGGGCGCGCGGCGTCATGAACGTGCTGCAGCATCATCTGGGCGAGCTGCGCCGCCTGCAGCGCAGCAGCGACTGCGCCGCCGCGCGCAGCGCCGTGCATTTCCGCCGCCTCGCCGAGACCGCCGCGGACATCACGCCGTCCCACCCGGACCAGAGCGCCGACTTTGCCGAGCAGGCGCGCCGCTTCGTCGAGGCGAGCGGGCGCCGGGCGGCCGAGGCGCCGGCCGACTGCCGCGCTCTGGACGAGGCCCTGCAACAGACCGGCGAGGCCTGCCAGAACTGCCACCGCGACTACCGCTAAGCGCTTGATTTGCTGAAGTGCGACGTCGCCGACGACGGCCCGCGGCCATGCCGGCCGGCACAGCTGTTCACCGCCGCACAGAACGCGCACTCGCCCCATAATCGCGCAATTCCACTAGTATCGAAGCCGTTTCCCAGACCGGGCGCCGCCGATGACGGCGCCATCCGCGGGCGCGCATGAATACGAGTGAGGCCATCCATACCGCCAGCCGCCGCCTGCACGGAATGCCGCGGCTCGTCTGGTGGCAGCTCAAGCGCGTCTGGCGCCGCTTCGAGACCACGATCTTCACGCGCGCCCGCTATTCCGAGCCGAAGATGCGCTGGATGGGCGCGCTCGGCGTGTTCGGCTTTCCGACCTATTACTTCGTCTGGGCCAAGCTGCTGCCGCAGCCGTACGAGAGCCTCGGCCTGCGCCTGTTCGGCTCGCTGCTATTCCTGCCGCTAATGCTGGTCAGCCTCTGGCCCAGCCGCCTGCGCGCCTGGCTGCCGCTGTACTGGTATCTGGCAATGACGTTCGCGCTGCCGTTCTTCTTTTCCTACATGCTGCTGCAGAACGGCGGCACGGTCGCGTGGCTGCTGTCGCACCTGATCTCGGTGTTCCTGATGGTCATGCTGTTCGACATGGGCAGCTTCATCGTGACCGGGCTGATCGGCACCCTGCTCGCGGTGTTCGCCTACATGCTCGCGCCGGCGCAACCGATCGCGAGCGCGGCGCTGCTGGCCTACTCGCCGGTCTGGGCGTTCGCGATCATTTCCGGTTCGGTGTTCAGTATTTCGCACAGCATGAGCAACCAGGCGCGCATCGACGCGATCATCGCCGCGACCAACAACATCGCCCACGAGCTGCGCACGCCGCTGGCCTCGGTGCGCATCGCGACGCAGGCCGTCGACCGCTTCCTGCCGCTGCTGGCCGACTCGCACCGCCGCGCGGTCGAGGCGCGCCTGGACGTGCCGGAGCTGCGCGAATCGCAGCTCGCGCGCCTGTCCAAGGCCATGGAGACCATAGGCCGCGAGGTCGAGCACGCCAACACGGTCATCGACATGCTGCTGGTCGCCGCTCGGCCGATCGGCAACGTGCAGGTCGAGAACGTCTCGGCGCTGGAATGCCTGCACGAAGCGCTCGAACGCTATCCGTTCGGCTCGCAGCACGAGCGCAGCCGCGTCTCGATCGGCACGGCCGAGGACTTCCAGTTCGTCGGCTCGCGCCTGCTGCTGGTCCACGTGCTGTTCAATCTGATAAAAAATGCCTTATTCCACACCGGACGCGCCGGCAAGGGCAGCATCGTGCTCAGCGTTCACGCCGACGCAGGAGGCCAACGTGTCGTATGCCACGACAGCGGACCGGGCATTCCGCCCGACGTGCTGCAGCACATCTTCGAACGCTTCTATTCGAGCGCGACCGACTACAGCACCGGCCTCGGCGTCGGCCTGTCGTTCGTGCGACTGGCGCTGGAACGCATGGGCGCGACGATAATCTGCCGCTCCACGTACGGCGAGTTCACCGAATTCACGATCGTATTCCCCGATCTCCTGCGGAGGGACAACTGATGCAGCCCGGCGCCGCGACGATCCCGCCCTTCTATTTCCCGACCACGACGGTACTCGTCGACGATCACGAGGAATACCTCGACGTCGTGCCGCTGATGCTCGATCCGATGCTCCACCTGCGGCCGTTCAGCTCGCCGCGCATGGCCCTGGCCGCGCTCGGCAGCGCCGGCAGCCGGCCCGTGCCCGGCGGCGGCTGGCTCTACCGCTGGAAGGACCGACCCTCGCAGACGCAGGAGCTGCTGGCCCTTGATGTGGACTCCATACACCGCATTGTTTACGACCCCGAGCGCTTTTCCGAAGTGTCCGTGCTCGTGGTCGACTACTTCATGCCCGAGATGGACGGCGTCTCGTTTTGCAAGCGCCTCAACAATCCACTGATCGGCAAGATCCTGCTGACCGGCCGCGCCGAGGATTCGGTCGCGATCGAGGCATTCAATTCCGGTGTGATCGACCGCTTCATCCGCAAGAGCGATCCGCAGGCCATGGCCAAGCTGCAGGTCGCGATCCGCGAGCTGCAGCAGCGCTATTTCGAGCGCGCCGGCGCATTCGTCGCCGAGGCGCTGGCCATGGGCCGTTTCGGCTTCCTGCGCGATCCGGCGTTCCGCGCCGTGTTCGACTCGGTCGTCGCGACGTTCCAGCCGATCGAGTCCTACGTCGTCTGCAATCCGACCGGCGTGCTCATGCTCGATGCCTGGGGCGTAGGCCGTTTTCTGCTGGTGCAAACCGACGACGATCTGCGCGAGCAGCACGACGTCGCCGAAGACCGCGGAGCACCGGACACGGTGCTGCGCGCGCTGCGTTCCGGCAGCTCCCTGCCCTGGTTCTGGTCCAGCGGCGGCTTCTACAGTCCGCAGATCGCCGATCCGGCGGCGAACCTGTTCCCGGCCACGCCGATACGCGGCGAAACCTGCTATTACTTCAGCCTGATCGATCATCTGGAACCGTTGCAGCTGGCTCACGTCAAGTCGTACCGGAACTGGCTGCGCGAGCAGGACAACGTCGACGTCCCGCCACGGGCGGGATGATCCAGCGGCACCGCGAAACCTCTCGATTCCGACCGGCCCAGGGCCGGGCCGGTCGTCCCGCTGCGGGAGCCACCGCAGCCAGCCAGGGAACGGCTTGGTCTATAACTCCCGTGAGAGGTTTGCAGTCATGAGTATTTCCTTCCCGTCAGTCGTCACTCCTTCTTTCCCGCAACTGCGGCCGGCTCCGGCGCCGGAACTGCCGGAATTCGCGCGCCAGCGCGTCGAGCGCTTCCACAACGAACGCGTCCAGGCCGGCTGGGGCGGACGCCACATCCTGCGCGGCCTGCGGCCCGGCGCGGATGCGCTGCACCTGCAGAGCAACGACTATCTCGCGCTCGCGCGCCATCCCGATATCGTCGAGGCGCAGCACGCCGCACTGGACGCCGCCGGCAACGGCGCGATGATGTCGAGCCTGTTCATGCAGCAGGACGACGATCCGCTGCATCTGCTCGAGCGCGAACTCGCGCTGGCCCTCGGCAGCGAGGAAACCATCCTGTGCCAGTCCGGCTACGTCGCGAACGTCGGCCTCGTGCAGAGCCTGGCCGGCGAGCGCACGCCGGTCTACATCGACATGCTCGCCCACACCTCGCTCTGGGAAGGCATACGTGCGGCCGGCGCGCAGGCCGTGCCGGTCTACCACAACGATCCGGAATACCTCGAGCGCCAGGTGCTGCGCCACGGTCCAGGCATCGTGCTCGTCGATTCGGTCTACAGCACGAACGGCAGCCTCTGTCCGCTGACCGAGTTCGCCGCGATCACGCAGCGCCACGGCTGCATCTTCGTCGTCGACGAATCGCATTCGCTGGGCACCCATGGCGTGCACGGCGAAGGACTCGTCGCGAGCCTGGGCCTGGGCGACCGCGTGCATTTCGTGACCGCGAGCCTGGCCAAGGCCTATTGCTCGCGCGCGGGCCTGATCAGCTGCAGCCGGCGTTTCAAGCCGTATTTCGCGTTCGAGTCGCTGCCGGCGATCTTCTCCTCGGCGCTGCTGCCGCAGGAGCTCGCGAGCATCGACGCCGCCCACCGCGTGATCCAGCGCGAAGGCTGGCGCCGCGCGCGCCTGCAGCACGTCACGCGGCGCGTGCGCGAATCGCTGCTGGAGCTCGGCTATCCGATACGCGAGGGCAGCGAGCAGATCATCGCGCTGGAAGTCGGCAGCGAAGCGGCCGTCATGCGCGTGCGCGACCAGTTCGAGGCGGAAAACGTGTTCGGCGCGATCTTCTGCGCGCCGGCCACGGCCAAGAACCGCGCCTTGCTGCGCCTGACCCTGCACGCCGGCCTCGACGACGCGGCCGTGGCCCGGCTCGTCGACGCCTGCGCACGGCTGCGCGACAAGGTCGGTCTCGACGAATGGAGCGCGACGCGACGCGAACGGCGCCACGCGGCCAAGCCGGAGCTGCTGGCCGGCGTCGCCTGATCCAGCGACGGCGCAACACCGGAAAGGCGGCCGCAAGGCCGCCTTTTTCGTGCGCCGGACCGGTCAGTGCTCGGGCAGCGGAATGAACTCGGTCTCGCCGGGCACCGGCGGAAAGCGCCGTTCGCGCCAGGCATCCTTGGCCGCCTCGATGCGCTCGCGCGTGGTCGCGACGAAGTTCCACCATAGATGCCGCGGCCCATCCAGCGGTTCGCCGCCGACCAGTGCGATGCGGCTGTCCGCGGTCGCGCGAAAGCGCGCGGCACCGGGCGGCAGCACGGCGAACTCGTTGCGCGCGACCGGCTGGCCGTCGACCTCGACGCTGCCGTCGACGACGTAGAGCGCACGTTCCGGATAGTCGGCCTCGATCGCGTGCTCGGCGCCGGCCTGCGCGTCGACGAGCACGTACAGGGTCGGCGACGGCGCGGCCACCGGCGACTCGGCGCCGTAGGCGCGGCCGATCAGCAGATGCAGCGCGGCGCCGGGGCGCTGCAGCCGCGGCAGACCGGCGCCGGCGTAATGGCGGAACCACGGTTCCGATTCTTCCTGCGCCTGCGGCAAGGCGACCCAGGTCTGCAGGCCGTGCAGGAACTGGCCCTGCGCATGTGCCTGGTCGGTGCCGCGCTCGGAATGCACGATGCCGCGGCCGGCGCTCATGAGATTGACGTCGCCCGGACGGATCTCCTGCACGGTGCCGAGGCTGTCGCGGTGCACCATGCGGCCGGCCAGCAGGTAGGTGATCGTGGCCAGGCCGATGTGCGGATGCGGCCGCACGTCGGTGCTGTCGCCCGGAGCGACCTGCTGCGGACCGAACTCGTCGAAGAACACGAACGGGCCGACCGAACGCGCGAGCCGGTGCGGCAGCGCGCGGCGCACGATGAAGCCGCCGCCGAGATCGTGGAGACGCGGTTCGATACGGATCACGGTGTCGCTCATCGGCGCCTCCGGCGGCAGCTCATGGCCAATAAAAAACGCCACGAATCGCTTCGTGGCGTTCGGATTCCCCTGGCAACGCGTGTCGCGGTCAGACCGGGCTGACTTCGTCGGCCTGCAGGCCCTTCTGGCCCTGCACGACCTTGAAGCTGACCTTCTGGCCTTCCTGCAGACTCTTGAATCCGGTTCCGGTGATTGCGCGGAAGTGCACGAAGACGTCCTGGCCATTCTCACGCGCAATGAAGCCAAACCCCTTGGCATCGTTGAACCACTTAACGGTACCAACCTCACGATCCGACATGAAACGCTCTCCCAAGCTTGAAACATAGACGGCATGCCGTCGGCTTACTGGTTGCAGGGCTCGAGACAAAGCGATGAAGCGGATCGACCGATCGGCTGGCATCGGGTCAGACGTTCAGACCGTGCAAACACAGCCGGGCCAGTCTACTCAAGCTTTTTAACAAAATCGACAGTGACTGAACGGCGGCCGACCGGGTCGTCGGCCCGGACCGGCTGGGCTACCATCCGGCCATGCCCGCCTCCTCCGCTGCGCCGGTCCCGGCGCCCGAATCCCTGCGCGTCGCCAGCGGCGACGGCCACGATGCCCAGCTGCTGCTCGCGTCGGCGGCGAATTCCGGTCCCTTCGGCCTGCTCTGGCTGCCGGCCCTCGGCGTGTCGGCGCGCAAGTACCGCCACTTCGCCGCGGCGCTTGCCGAGCGCGGCTGCCCGGTCGCACTGCACGAATGGCGCGGACACGAATCGAGCAACCGCCGCGCGGCGCGCGGCTGCGACTGGGGCTACGCCGAACTGCTGCGCGACGTGGCCGCCTCGCGCGCCGCACTGGTCGCGGCATTTCCGGACCGGCGCTGGATACTCGGCGGCCACAGCCTCGGCGCACAGCTCGCGGCGCTGGCGCTCGCGCGCGACCCGGCCGACTACGCCGGCTACCTGCTCGTCGGCAGCGGCCATCCCTGGTGGCGCACGTTTCCGGGCTGGCACAAGGCCGGCCTGCTGGTCGCGCCGGTCTGGTTCCGCGCGCTCGCCGCGCTCTGCGGCTATTTCCCGGGCGAGCGCACGGGCTTCGCCGGCCGCGAGGCACGCGGCGTCATGCAGGACTGGGCCGCGAGCGCACGCAGCGGCGACTATCGTCCGGCGCGCGTCGACTTCGACGCCGAAGCGCGCCTGCGCGATCTGGAGCTGCCGGCCCTGGCCCTGCGCCTGCGCAGCGACGCCTATGCGCCGCCGGCCTCGCTGGAGCATCTGCTGGCCAAGTTGCCGCGGCTGCAGCTGCGCCGCGACACGATCGGCGACGACGAATTCAGCGGCGGCCGCGCCGGTCACTTCGACTGGATGCGCGAGCCCGAACCCGTGGCGCGGCGCGTGATGGAGTGGCTGGCCGGAATGCGTTGACCTGCGCGGCGCTCAGACAGCGCCACGTGCCGCCGTCGGGTTCGAGCGCCTCAGGCGACGACGACCGGGATCTTGCCGATGCGCGCCTGCCATTCCTTCGGGCCGGTCTCGTGCACCGAGCTGCCGCGGCTGTCGACGGCGACCGTGACCGGCATGTCCCTGACCTCGAACTCGTAGATCGCCTCCATGCCGAGGTCCTCGAACGCGAGCACGCGCGCGGCCTTGATCGCCTTGGAAACGAGGTAGGCCGCGCCGCCGACGGCCATCAGGTAGACGGCCTTGTTGTCGCGGATCGCCTCGATCGCGGCCGGGCCGCGCTCGGACTTGCCGACCATGCCGAGCAGGCCGGTCTGCTCGAGCATCTGCCGCGTGAACTTGTCCATACGCGTGGCCGTGGTCGGACCGGCCGGACCGACGACCTCGTCGCGGACCGGATCGACCGGGCCGACGTAGTAGATGAAGCGGTTGTTGAAATCCACGGGCAGTTTTTCACCGCGGTTCAACATGTCGGTCATGCGCTTGTGCGCCGCGTCGCGACCGGTCAGCAGCTTGCCGTTGAGCAGGACGACCTCGCCGGGCTTCCAGCTCGCGACCTCCTCGCGCGTGACCGTGTCGAGGTTCACGCGGCGGCCCTTGGACGCGTCGTAGGTCAGCTGCGGCCAGTCCTCGAGCGAGGGCGGTTCCAGCGCGACCGGACCGGAGCCGTCAAGCACGAAATGCGCGTGGCGCGTCGCCGCGCAGTTCGGAATCATCGCGACCGGCAGGTTCGCCGCATGCGTCGGATAGTCGAGCACCTTGACGTCGAGCACCGTCGTCAGCCCGCCCAACCCTTGCGCGCCGATGCCGAGCGCGTTGACCTTGTCGTAGAGCTCGATGCGCAGTTCCTCGGCCCGCGTGCGCGGCCCGCGCGCGATGAGGTCCTGGATGTCGATCGGCTCCATCAGGGCCTCTTTCGCCAGCAGCATGGCCTTTTCCGCGGTGCCGCCGATGCCGATGCCGAGCATGCCCGGCGGACACCAGCCCGCGCCCATCGTCGGCACGGTCTTGAGCACCCAGTCGACGATGGAGTCGGACGGGTTGAGCATCGCGAACTTGGACTTGGCTTCCGAACCGCCGCCCTTGGCCGCAACGGTGACTTCGACCTCGTCGCCGGGCACGATGCGCATGTTGACCACGGCCGGCGTGTTGTCGCGCGTGTTGCTGCGCCTGCCGGCCGGATCGGCCAGCACCGAGGCGCGCAGCTTGTTGTCCGGATGGTTGTAGGCGCGGCGCACGCCTTCGTTGACCATGTCCTCGACGCTGAGGGTCGCGTCCCAGCGCACGTTCATGCCGATGTTCAGGAACACCGTCACGATGCCGGTGTCCTGGCAGATCGGCCGGTGGCCTTCGGCGCAGAGGCGCGAGTTGATCAGGATCTGCGCCATCGCGTCGCGCGCGGCCGGCGACTCTTCGCGCTCGTAGGCGGCGGCGAGATTCCGGATGTAGTCGACCGGGTGGTAGTACGAGATGTACTGCAGCGCATCGGCGATGCTCTGGATGAAGTCTTCCTGCTGGATCGTGCTCACGGTCGCTGGCGTTGGCTGACGAAAAGACGTCCATTGTAAGCCAGCCTCCGGGTCGGCGTGACCGCTCGTGCCGAGACCTTGGTCTGCCCCGGCGCGGACCTGTGCGGCTCCGGGGCGTCCAGTCGGACGCTACCCCTGCGCGCTGAACGTGAGAACGAGAAAACCGACAGCAAGCACGTGGATCAGCACGGACAGGAGGCTCAACGCTGTCGCGAGGCGGCGATCGGTCATGTCGAGCGCCGGAAAATCGGCGCGACGGCGCAGCCTGGACACGAAGGTAAAAAAGCGGCCGACCGGCGACGGCCGGCCGAGTTCACGGTAGAGCTGCGGATGACGCGATTGCAGCCTGGCGACGAGGACACCGCGCAGCACATGACTCAGCACGATGCCGAAAACCCCGAGCCAGAAAAGGACGTTGCTGAGCATGGGTCGCGAATCGCAACGAGGAGCTGCCGATAGCTGGATCATACACATGCATGCCCGTTGGTCCGCACGGCACCGCGCCGTGCTGCGCGCCGATGAAGCGCGATGCGGATCCCGAGCCCGCCGGCTGCGACGTCTACTCGCTTGCAAAAGTGAGCCCGGGTCGAACCCGGGCTCATTGCACGCGTCAACGCCGATCGTGGGTCAGTTGCCGCCGATCAGGCTGACCCAGGCCAGGCCCTGCTGCCGCAACGGACGCAAGCCGGCCAGGCTCGCGCGCTCGGGACGTTCTCCGCTGAGCTGGGACGCGGCGCCGCCGGCCAGGCGCAGATAGCCGTCGGCGGCATCGGCGCCGGCAGCCTGCCAGGCGAATTCGATCGCGTTGCGGGTCGGGTCGACGGCGAACCACGCGCTGCGCTCAGCCAGCCCGTTCGCGTCGCGCAGCACGCTGCGCAGCATGACCTGGCCGTCGAAGCGCGCGAGCTCCAGCGCGAACAGTCCGGCGCCGCGGCCGTCGACCCCGCCGACCACCGCGACCGGCTTCAGGCCGAGACCCGAAAGCAGTTGCGGATCGACGCGCAGGCGGCCCGTGACGTAGCCGTTCGCACTGCCGGCGTCCGCCGGAACGAACATCGCCGGCGCATTCTCGAAACCGTCCTCGAACAACACGATGACGTCGTCGTCGGTCGCCGTGTTATTGGCCGTATCGGGGTCGCCGGCGACCGTCGCAGTGACGGTGTTGGCGATGCGCCCGTCGAGACTGCCCGGCAGCACGGTGGCCGAGTAGACATAGGACACCTGGCTGCCTGCCGGCAAAGTCGCCGCATCGTGCAGCGTGTTGCCGCTGCCCGAAGCGCAGGTCGCGCCGCCGGACGGCACGCAGGTCCAGGAACCGTTGCCGAGACCGTCCGGCAGCACGTCGTCGACGACGGCGCTGGCGCTCAACGGACTCTTTGCGTTCGTGACCGTGATGACGTAGTCCAGCGAATCGCCGATGCGCACGAACTCGCGGTCGTCGCTGATGCTGACGGCCACATCGGGCAGCGGCGCAATGGTGTCGACGTCGGTCGCCGTGTCGTTAGCCGCATCGGTGTCGCGTTCGCCGTTGCCGACGGCGATGGACGCGACGTTGGTCAAGGTGCCTGCCGCGTCCGGCGAGACCGTGCAGCTGGCGGTATAGGTCAGCGTACCGCCGGACTCGATGCTGCCGGTGTCGACGATATCGCCGCTGCCGCCGGCCGCGCCGCAGCTGCCGCTGCCTGCCGCGCAGGTCCAGCTGCAGCCGGTCAAGGCCGCCGGGAACGTGTCGCTGACCGTCGTCGTCGCCGTGTTCGGACCGCCGTTGGTCGCGACGATCGTGTAGGTGACGGCCGCGCCCGGATACGCCGTCGTGCCGCCGTCGGTCTTCGTGATGACTGCGTCGACGAGACGGACCAGCGCATCGGTGTCGGTGGCCGAGTTGTCGGCCGGCGTCGGATCGATGAAGCCGGCCGGCAGGGCGACCGTCGCGCTATTGCCGACCGAGCTCGCCGCGCTGGCGGCGGCGACGGCGCATTGCTGCGTGTATATGACCGTCGCGCCCGCGGGCAGGCTCGGCACGTCCGACAGGACACCCGTGCCCGAGGCCGCACCGCAGCCAGCGCCGCCGGCCGCGGCGCAAGTCCAGTCGCCGCAGGCCAGGTCGGCGCCGGGAACGTCGTCGACAGTGGCTGCAGCGACCGCGACAGTGCCGGGATTCGTGACCGTGATCGTATACGTCGCGGTCTCGCCGGTTTCGACTTGCGTCGCGCCGTCGGTCTTGCTGATGCGCAGATCCGCAGCCGTGCCGCCGCCGGCTTCGGCCAGCGTGAACGAGCCGAACGCGGCGATGCCGGCGATGGTGCCCGTGTTCAAGGTGGTGTCGAGAGTGCCGCCGAGATCGCTGAAGACGGTCGGCGGGTTCGGCGTGCCGTCGTAGAGATGCAGATCGGCTTCCGTCACCCCGATCGGCACGTCAGTGTCGAGATAGCCGAAGGTCAGATCGGCCGTCGTGCCGGCCGATGCGCCGATGCGCCAGTGACGCGCGATCGCCTTGTCCGCCGGCGCGAAATTGGGCATGACGGCCTGCACGGCCGTGCCTTCGAGCGTCACCGGGAAGGCGGCGGCCGTGACGTTGACGACGACCGGCGAATACCCGTTGGCCGTGCCGAGTTCCAGCGTCTTTGACGCCGCCGTATTCAGCACCTTGACGAGGTTGCCGTCGACGTAGCCGGCGGTCCGCGCGGTCGTCGCGGCAGCGATGAGGCCGAGCCTGGAAGCGCCGGTGACGATGCGGCCGTTGGTCAGGCTGAGCGTGGTTCGCACGGTGAGGTCGCCGCCGCCGATCGTCAGCGCATGGGTAGCATCGTCATCGTCATAGCGCAGGCCTTCCACGGTGCGCAGCGGGTTGATTTCCGTCCCGGTGGTCCACGGAGCCGTCGTGCGCAGATACAGCACGGACTGCGTGCCGGTGCTGAAATCGAAATTCGGCGTGACGTCGAAGCTGCCGCCGGCCGTCGGCGTCGTGACGCCGCCGATCTGCACCGTCGCCGGACCGAGGCTGCCGCCGCGCAGGGTCAGCTTGTTCGCGTTGACGAAGCGGCCGCTGAAGAAATTGACCCGGTTGGCGATGATCCCGCTGGCGGCCGGATCGATCGTGAAATCGAGATCGTTCTGCAGGCTCAGGCTGACCATCGGCGCGGTCACGGTTCCGCTGCCCTGATACCGCACGTTGGTCGCGGGGCGGAACAGGATGAACTGGGTGCCGCTGCCGCTGCTGTTCAACGTGCCGTCGTTCGTGATCGTGTCGCCGTAGAACAGGAACGCACTGGTGCCGGTACTGAACGTACCTCCGGCCTTGATCGTGAGATTGCGCGTCAGGTTGTTGTAGACCGCCGGCAGGAGCATCGCCACCGAATGATTGCCCGAGGCCGTGTCCACGACGACGTCCGGCAGCACGCCGACCGCCGTGAAGGCCTTGGCCGCGCCGGACGCCGCATTGCCGAACTGCACGGTGCCGCCGGTGACACTCGCAGGACCGGCGCCGGCCTGGTTGCGGTAATCGCGCGGCGTGCCCGAGGTATTCGCCAGCTGTACGACGACCGTGCCGCCGCTGATGGCGATCGTCGAGGACGTGTTCTGCCCGAGGTCGTAGGAGGCGAGGGTCGACGACGCATTGCCGGCCGTGTTCACGGTGATCGTGCCGCCGCTCTGCGTGTAGCTGATCAGATTGCCGCCGAGGCTGACGCCGAAGCGGCCGGCGGTGTTGACCGCGCCGCCGTCGATCGTGATCGCGGAACCGGCGCCGAAACCGAGCGAGTTGCCGCTGGCCGTGCCGACGTTATAGGTGCCCTGGCTGATGCGCAGGCGGCCGTTGACCGTCGGCGAGCCGTTCTGCGCGACGACGGTCGCGTTCGGATTGTCGAGCCAGAAGCCCGCACTTGCCGGCACGATATAGCCGGCCGGCGCAAACAGGCGGCTGGTCAGCGGGAAGCTCCCGGACAGCTTGAACGTGCCGTTGATCAGGGTCACGAACGCGGCGACGTCGGTTGCGACACCCTGTACCGTGAAGTTGGCCGCATCGAGCACAAGCACGCTGGTCGTGCCCGTGCTCTTGTTGATCGTGAGGGTGCGCACGTCGGTCGTCGCCCCGCTGCCGCCGAAACGGTTGTTCTCGCGGCCGACGAATGTGATGCCGGCCGCGGCCGCGTTCGCGTTCGTGCTGAAATCCAGCGTACCGTCGTTGATCAGATCGGCGCCGGCCGTCAGCATGTGCGTCGCGACCGCGCCGGTCGCCGGCGTGTCGAAGACGCCGGCGTTGACGATGGGGCCGTCGACGACGAGCGTGCGTGCGGTCGCGGAATCCCAGCGCAGGACAGCGCCGTTCGCGATGCTCACCGAATAGGCAACGGCGGCCGTATCGATGACGACGGTCGCGCCGGCGCCGATCGTCACGGCGTCGTTGGGTGTCGGCACCGCGCCGCCGGCCCAGGTCAGCGGACTGCTCCAGTTGCCGCCGACGGCGGTCGAACTCACGCTGCCGGCCGCCACTGTCGCCTGCACTCCCGTCAGCGGCACGCTGGCGGTGCCCTCGCCGATCGCGACGACTTGCCAGAAATAATTGGTCACGGCCTGCAGGCCCGTGGCATCGAACGAAGTCGCGTTCTGCAGTGCCGTGCCGAACGCGGTGTAGTTGACGCCGTCGGACGAGCGATAGATCGCGTAACTGAGCTCGTTGCCCGAATCCGTCCAGTTCAAGGTCATCGAACCCGGGCCGATGCTGCTGAACGTCAGGTCGGCCGGCGACGCCGTCACCGGCGGCGGCGTGAACGTCATCGTGCGGCGCGAACCGTTCGCGGCCGAGGTCAGCACCGTGATCGCGCCGGCCGTGTAGAGGTTGTTGGTCGCCGTGGCCGACGCGCCGTCGAACGCGGGTTCGCCGGCCTGGGGCGCCGCGACCGAACCGACGGCGCCGGCGACGTTGGACGAGGAGAATCCGATCTGCGGATCGTTGGAATCGACATCGGACGCGCCGGCCGCGCTCAAGCTCATGCGGCCGTAGACGAAGTCGATGACGCCGGTGCTTTCGTGCAGTTGCACCTGATAGGTCAGGTCCGCGGTGCCGCCGGCATTGAAATTCGATTGGGTGTTCAGCCATTCGACGATCAGGGTGCGCGACGGCGCGCTGCCGCCGACGCGGTAATGCACCTTGCCGTCGCCGAGATGCGTGCGCTGGTCGGCGCCGTAGGCCGTGATGATTGGCAAGCCGGCCTGGGCCAGCGGCTGGTGCGGCGAGCCGGCCTGCGCCGGCGCGCCGAGGCGCAGGACGCCGTTGTCGTTGACCGAGAACTGGGTGTAGCGCGCGCCCTGGAAAACGAATTCGAAGCCGATGCCGGTCAAGGTCGACGCCGCGTCGTCGACGTTGGCGGCGAGCAGCTGCGTCGTGCCGCTGCTCATGTCCGCCAGCGAACCCGTCGTCGTCGTCGTGAACGCGTAGTTGCTCGCGACGCTCGGCGCGACCGGCAGCGCCATCGGCTCCGCCGCCTCGTCGGCGACCGTGGTCTTGATCGCCGCCGACGTCACCGCCTCGACACCGGCGACCGTGCCCGCCTGCGCCGCCGCCGCGGCGAGCACGAGCGCCGGGCCGGCGAGCCATGAAAGCCTGTTGTTCATGCGAACCCCCTGTTCCATTTTTCATTTGTCGAATCACTGCACGATGGCCCGGACCACGACGGTCCGCGCCGCAGGCAGCGTCTACGCGAGTGCCGGAAAGATTCGGAAACGGCGCAGCGGCGCCGGCGCCGCTGCGCCGTGCGGATGCGGGCATTCGCGCGCTGCGAGCGACGCGACGGTGCGCCGCTGCCGACGAGCGGCAGCGGTGAGCGCGGCGAAGGGATTCCGGACGACGCGCAGCGGCGCCCGGGCACACCCGGACCCCGGCTGCCGGAATCCCGCCGACGGCCCCCGAACACGATGCGGATCCCCCTGAAGAACGGCACCGAAAACCACGATTTTTGCGCCACGCGACGAACTGGACAGGCAGCGGCGCGGCGCATCCCCACATGCGTTCGCACGGACGTGCGAAGATCGCGCATTCGTAACACACCGTCCGGCCGCGTACCAGCCGCGATTCGCGGCGAATGCGGCATTTTTCCGTCCGCCGCGGCCGCTCCGGCCGGCCCCCTCTTTTCAGCCGCGCCGGACTGGCGCAGCATGCGCTGCCGCACGCGCGACGGCTGCGGGCGGCGCACCGATCCCACTACGGAGAATCCCATGACACAGGGAGAAAGCCCGGCGCCGGCCAGTCGTTTCGGCGCCATCCTGCGCGACCTCGGCAGCTCGATCGGCGACCTGCTCGGCGGCGGCAGGCTCGAACCCGAACAGGCGGTCTCGGTGGAAGTCGCGTTCGGCCTGCTCGGCTATCTGGCCGGCGTGGACAGCATCGTGACTTCGCACGAGGCCGAGTTCGTCAACCAGCTCATGGACGACCTGCAACTGTCGACGCGCGCCCGCGACCTGGCGCAACAGGCCTTCACGCGCGGACGCAAGCGCGAAATCGAGGTCGACGCCGAACTCGACCGCTTCCTGGCCACGTATCCGCGCGGCGGCACCGAAGCACGCCGGCTGCACGATGCGCTCTATCGCCTCGCCGCCGCCGACGGCCGCCTGCAACCGCGCGAGAAGGCTTTTCTCGATTCGGTGACGGCCAAGTTGGTGTGAGTGGGGCCGGGAATCGGGAATCGTAGGAGCAACGGCGAGAAACCTTCCCCCTGATTGGGAAGGCGCGGGTGGGGATGGTTTCGCCGCACGGACCGGCGACTTAGGGCTTCGACTCGACGGCTTTCCCGATTCCCGGCTCAATATTACGTCCCGCTCAACCCCGCCAATTGCCCCATGAACTGGCGGTAGTAGCGCAGCTCCGCTACCGAATCGCGCGTGTCGGACAGGGCCGTGTGGGCGGAATCCTTGACGAGGCCGCGGGCGATCTCGGGCGCCCAGCGCCGGGCGAGTTCCTTGATCGTGGAAACATCCAGATTGCGATAATGGAAAAACCGCTCCAGCCGCGGCGCGAGCCGGTGCAGGAAGCGGCGGTCCTGGCAGATCGAATTGCCGCACATCGGCGACTTGCCGGCCGGCACCCAGCGGGCGAGGAAGTCGACGGTCAGCGCCTCGGCGACGCCGAGGTCGACGGTGGAGTCGAGCACGCGCTGCCAGAGGCCGGACTTGCGGTGCTGATTGCGGTTCCAGTCGTCCATGGCCTCGAGCCGCTCCGGCGGATGGCGGATCGCGAACTCGGGCCCCTCGGCCAGCACGTTGAGCTCGCGGTCGGTGACCAGGGTGGCGATTTCCAGGATGGAATCGCGATCCGGGTCCAGGCCGGTCATCTCCAGATCGATCCAGATCAGATTGTCCTCGTGCGGCTGGGCCATCGTCCCTGCTCTCCTCGGCGTCGTTGCGGAAACCCGACATGGTAGTACCCGGATCGCTCCCCGGCCAATTTGCGCCCCTCTGCCCCGGCGTATACCCTGGGCCGGCGGCGCAGGCCGGCCGGGGGGAAACGCCGTCGGGGAACGGGACAGCGGCGTCCGGCGCGATACGTGCAAGCGGATTTGCTGCCGTGGATCGTGGAGCCCTGCTGTCGAAGGGCGGCCGACGCCGGCCTGACGGCGCGGCGGGTTGTGGGATCGCGGCCGGACAGGACGAGCCATCGGGATCCGTCCGACGCGCGTCCCGGCTACAGGGGTGGGGGAATGGACCGGGTATTGCTGCTGGAGTCCTCGGCGACACGTCGGCGAGCCGTGCGCTCGTTGCTGACGCCCAAGGGCTACGACGTCACCGAGGCGACCGACTACGCCCAGGCGCTGGAAGTGCTGCGCCGCCAGGGCGAGACGGTCAGCGCGCTGCGCGCGATCGTGCTCGGCTGGCCCGAGTTCGCCGACAGCCTGGCCGACGAGCTGTTCGCGCTGCTGCGGCGCGAGGAATTCGAGCACCTGGCGGTGCTGCTGCTGGCCGACAGCAGCGACGCCGGCGCGGTCAACTGGATGATGAAGCGGCCAAGCACGGCGCTGCTGCTCTGGTCCGACTACAGCGAATGCGCCGAGGCGCTGGCCAAGCTGCTCGCGCCGGCGACGCGGCTGCAGGATCTCGATCTCGGCGGCCAGTCGCATCTGCGCATCCTGTTCGTCGACGACTCGGCGACCGTGCGCACGGCGTTCCGCCGCCTGCTCATGAAGCAGGGCTATGTCGTGGAGACCGCCAACGATGTCGAGGACGGCTGGGCCAAGGCCCAGTCCATGCCGTTCGACATCGCCATCATCGACTACTTCATGCCCGGCGATCCCGGGCCGGTGCTGGTGCGCCGGCTCAAGGACGATCCGCGCACGGCCGGCGTGCTGACGGCCACGATCACCGGCACCTATTCCGACCGCGTCATCAACGAGTCCCTGGCTGCCGGCGCGCTGGAATGCCTGTTCAAGAGCGAGGCGCGCGAGCTGTTCCTCGCGCGCCTCGGCTCGCTCGCGCGCGCCGTGCAGGACCGCCAGTCGGTCGACGCGGAGCGGCGCCGCCTGCAGAGCATCCTGTCCTCGGTCGGCGACGGCGTCTACGGCGTCGATGCGCGCGGCCTCGTGCAGTTCGTCAATCCGGCCGCGCTGGACATGCTCGGCTACGACCATACCGACGAGCTGATCGGCCGCAGCGCGCACGAACTGTTCCATTACGCGTTCGAGGACGGCACGCCGACGACGCCGGCCACCTGCTTCCTGTCCCAGGCCTACGCCCAGGGCAGCCAGGTACCGGGCTGGCAGTCGGTGTTCTGGACCCGCGCGGACCGGCCGATGCCGGTGGAATGCACGGTCTATCCGCTGAACCTCGACGGCCGCCGCGAAGGCTCCGTCGTCGCGTTTCGCGACATTTCCACGCGGCGCATGCTCGAGGAGGAACTGCGCTGGCAGGCCAGCCACGACGCGCTGACCAAGCTCAAGAACCGCGCCTGGTTCGAGACCCAGCTCGAGCAGGAGGTCGCGCGGCTCAAGCGCACCGAGCAGGTCTCGATGCTGCTGTTCCTCGACCTGGACCGCTTCAAGTACATCAACGACACGGCCGGCCACACCGCCGGCGACCAGCTCCTCGTCGACATGAGCCGACGCCTGTCCACGCGCCTGCGCGGCTCGGACCATCTCGCGCGCATGGGCGGCGACGAATACGCGGTGATCCTGCGCAACGTCGGTCCCGACCGCATCAACGCGATCGCCGACGACTTCCGCCGCGCGATCGTCGGCTCGCCGTTCGTCTACGGCGGCAAGAGCTATCGCGTCGGCGTCAGCATCGGCGTGGCCGTGCTCGACCAGCACACGCCCTCGCGCACCGAGGCCATGGCCAACGCCGACATCGCGCTGCACATGGCCAAGCGCCACGGCCGCAACCAGGTGCACGTGTTCGCCGAAGACGCCGAGCAGCGCACCCTCATGGACCTGGAGCTCGGCTGGAGCGCGCGGCTGGAGGAAGCCCTGCGCCTGGACCAGTTCGTGCTGTGCTTCCAGCCGATACTGCCGCTGCGCCAGATCGACTGCGACAGCCTGCCCGAGCAGCAGGGTGCGCTGTGGACGCGGCACCTGCGCCGCAACCTGCAGCAGCGCGCCTTCTATGAGGCGCTGATCCGGCTGCGCAACGCCGACGGCAGCCTCGTCGCGCCGTCGGCCTTCCTGCCGGCCGCCGAACGCTTCAGCCTGATCGGCGAGATCGACCGCTGGGTCATCCGCAACGCGCTGCGCGCGCTGCGCGAGGTGTCGCCGCAGGATCCGCCGGTCGGCATATCGATCAACCTGTCGGCCCAATCCATCGGCCAGGCCGATCTTGCGCGCTTCATCACCGACCGGCTCGTCGAGTACAACGTCGATCCGCGCGCGGTCGCGTTCGAGATCACCGAGACCGGCGCGCTGAACAATCTCGAGGCCGCGCGCAACCTGATCACCGAGCTGCGCAGCTTCGGCTGCCGCTTCGCGCTCGACGATTTCGGCGTCGGCTTCTCCTCGTTCACGCACCTGAAGCACCTGGACGTCGACATGCTCAAGATCGACGGCTCGTTCACGCAGGGCCTGCTCAGCGATCCGGTCGACCTGGCCGTGATCACGGCGATCACGAGCATCGCCCACTCCATCGGCAAGATCACCGTGGCCGAATACGTGGACCGGCCCGAGATCCTGCGCGCGCTGCGCAACTGCGGCGTCGACTACGCGCAGGGCTTCTACGTCGGCCGGCCCAAGGCCGGTTTGCGCGCGGCCGGCGGCCAGCTCGAGATCGTCGGCGGCAACGAGGCGGCGACGGGCTGAGCATCGTGCCCTGCGGCATCGCGGCAATTGTGTAACGCCGGCGACCGCCGCTAGGCTGCGCCCATGCCGTTCCTGCGCCGTCCCTCCTCGCTGCTGCGCCTGCTCCTGCTGCTGGCCATCCTGATCGGCAGCGTCGTGCGGCCCGCGCTCGCGCTGGCCGGCGCGCTGCATCGCGACATGCACGACCTCGCCCATGCGGCAGCCCTGCACGCACCGGGCGACCTGGCTGCCGTGCCGGCCGACGATGCCGAGGAGCACGCGCCGGCGCAGGGCTGGCACGCGCTGCTGCATCTCGACCTGTGCTGCGGCACTGCCGCGCTGACCGGCGTCGCGCCCGCTCTGATTCCGCCCGCGGCGCTGTGCGCGGTCCTGCCCTATCGCCCGCGCGCATTCGCGCCGGCGCCCGACAGCGACCCTCTGCGTCCGCCGATTCGCGCCTGAGCCGTACCGGCCCCGCGGCCGGTTCCTCATTCCCGAATCCCGGAGCTTCCCATGTACCTGCGAACGGCGGCCGCGGCCGCCCTGCTCGCTGCGTGCGGCGTCGCCGTCGACGCGCGCGCGGACAGCGAGCTCGCGCTCGAGGCGGCGTTTGCCCGCGTCGAAGCGTTTCATCCCGACCTGAAGATGTTCCGCCAGACCGCCGCCGGCCTCGCCTCCGAGGTGGACCGTGCGGCGCAGAAACCGCCGCTGACCGTCGGCGCCGAGCTCGAGAACGCGTTCGGCAACGGCGCCGCGGCCGGCGTCGGCGGCGCCGAGCTCAGTCTCAATCTGGCCTCGGTGCTCGAACGCGGCGACAAGCGTGCTGCGCGCACGGCACTGGCCCGCTCGCGCCTAGACGCGGTGGACAATGCGCGCGCGATCAAGCGCCTGGACCTGCTGGCCGAGGTCGCGCGGCGCTATCTCGACGTGGTCGCGGCGCAGGCGCTCGCGCGCATCGCCGAGCTCGACCGCGAGCAGCGCGCACGCACGGCCGAGGCG
>NZ_JANFVR010000110.1 GCF_024609805.1 Tahibacter caeni
CGGCGGACGTCCGCCGCGCGGGCGAGGGCCGCGGTCACGGTCGGCTGCCGACGGTAGTCAGGCGGCCGCGCCGCGGCAAGCGCTGCGATGCGCGGGGCGGCGACGGCGGCGGCGGCGAGAAACGCGGGCGCGAGTCAGGAATGGTAGTTTTTCCCTGCAAAAAGCCGCATTACGGCGTCCGCGGGCATTTGTTGGCGCAGCTCTTGCTGGCTAAACTCGCCAGGCCACAGGTCGTGGCCACAGGGGGAAATCGCAATGGCAAATCTCACGCCCACGCAGGTGGACGCGCTGCTCGACAAGCTCAGTTCCGACGACACGTTCCGCAACCTGCTGCTCAGCGATCCGGCATCGGCGCTCAAGCAGATCGGCGCGCCGGTGGAACTGGCCGACTGCTTCGGCCAGTGCAAGCAGCTGGCGGATCCGCAGACCCTGAAGGCGTCGCGCGCCGCATTCCAGCAGCAGCTCGGCAGCAAGCTGGATGCGCACATTCACGACTTGCGGGTCAGGTGAGCGCTGTCGTCCTTCAGTAGAGCTTCCACGCGCCGCTGCAGCGGCGCGGGAAGTTCGGCTTCCGGCCACAGGCGCAGGAAGGCCGTCAGCTTCAGCGCGACGACGTCGACCTTGCCCTGACGCTGGGCTATCTCCGCTTCGCTGAGCACGGCCAAGGTGGATTCGGCGACGTTGAGCGCCTTGGCGATCTGCTCGGCACTCTGTTCGGCATAAGCGCGGCCGCGATGCTGCGCGAGCCATTGCGCCTGCGCCGCGGCGGCGTCGAACGCGCCCGCGGCGATCTGCGCGTCGCGCAGGCCGACGTGGACCAGATACAGCTCCGATCCGTCGACGCGCGCGGTCAGCAGTTCCACGGCCTTCGCCGCGGCGTCGTCGCGCAGCGCGAGCTGGGCCTGCGCCAGTGCGGCCATGTCGGCCACGTAGCGGTAGTTCCTGACGTCCTCGTCGGCGGCGACGGGACTCAGCAGCGCGCGCGCCAGCGCCGCATCGCCGTTGCGCGCGGCGAGATAGGCGGCGAAGAACGCACCGAACAGCGCCTGTTCGCGATCGTCGCCGCCGGGATCGCGCAACGCCGCCAGTTCGCTGCGGCCGTAGGCGTCGAGCTGGCGCGAGAGCTCCTCGCCCGGCGTGGCGACGGCCTGCAGCGCGAGCTTGGCGCCGCGGTAGGTGCGCGCCGGCAGCGGCCCTATGGCCTTGGCCGCGGCTTCGGCTTCGTCGGCACGGCGCAGCGCGTCGCGCCAGCGGCCCTGGTCGACGGCCAGCGCGATGCGCACGCGATGCAGCAGCACGTCGTTGCTCGGAATGCCGCTCGGCCGCGCCTCGGATTCGGCCATTGCCGCGTCGGCGTCGCCGAAACGGCGCTGGCTCGCGGCCGCATCGACGAGATACCAGCCTATGCCCTGCCCGTTCATTTCCTTGGCACGCTGCAGATGCGTCAGCGCCTGTTGCGGCTTCTCGACGGCCAGGTACAGCGCGCCGAGCAGGTAGTGCGTGTTGCCGCTGCGCGGATAGTGCGGCGCGACGGCCTTCCCGGCGACGCGTATGGCCTCTTCCGCGCGGCCGTCGTAGACGTACATGAAGAACGCGAGATTGGCGAACGCGGCGTAGTGGTCCGGATACATCTCGCCGAGCAGCGCCCATTTCTTCTGCATCTCTGCCGGCTTGCCGAAGCTCGCCGCGAGCGCGTCCATGTACAGCTGCTCGCGCACCGGCAGGCGCTCGCGCAGCCGCTGCGCCTGCGCGATATCGGCACGGCCGGCGGCGCGGTCGTCGGAACCCAGGCGCAGCGCGGCGCGGCTCAGGTAGGCCAGCGCGAATTCCGGATCGAGGCTGATCGCCTGGCCATACAGGTCGAGCGCGGTGTCGCCCTTGTTCTCGGTCGCGGCCTTGCGCGCCAGGGAATAGGCGCGCAGCGCGTCGAGGTTGTCGGTCGTGACCTTGGCCAGAGGCGGCGTCGCCGAGCCGACCAGCGCGAGCGACTCGCCGAGGCGGCCGCGCAGCTGGCGGTTGATCTGGTCCACCGAGACCAGCAGCGAGTTCAGTCCCTGGCCTTCGGCCGAATCGGTATAGACCGTGGCCTGGCTGCGCGGGTCGATGATCTCGGCCGTCACGCGCAGTTTGCCGCCGATCTCCGCGACGCTCGGCAGCACGAACGCGCGCGCGCCTTCGCGCACGGCGATTTCCGCGCCGATCGCGCGGTCGATGCGGGTCTGCGCCGGATCGCGGCGCATGCGCCGCACGGTGTCGCGCACCTGCAGGTCGGGCACGATGTTGACGTAGCGCGACTGCTCCACGCTCAGGCGCAGCGCCGTACGCAAGGTGTCGTCGAGCGAGGCCTGGCCGGTCAGGTTCTGCAGGTCGCCGAGCACGATCCAGTCGCGTTCGGCGAACGCGATCGCCGCGGGCGGCCGCAGCAGCAGCCAGACGCCGAGCACGATGGCCGCCGCGGCGATGCCGGCTTCGATGAACATCGTGCCGGGGCGGCGCCACCAGGGCACTTCGCGCCAGGCCTTGCCCGAATACGGCGGCAGGCGCAGCGGCGCGATGCCGGCCTCGCCGACCTCGTAGACGACCAGCGGTTCGGGCACGCCCTTGAAGCGGTAGCGGCCGTGATTGATCCAGCGCGTGCGGTCGGCGTTCACGCCGAGCTCGCCGTGCGCGCGCTGGGCCAGGCTAGCAGCGACGCCGGAAACGAGGATCTGGCCCGGCAATGCCAGCGAGGCCAGGCGCGCGGTCACGGGCTTGACCAGGCCTTCGACCTCGAGCGGCTTCGCGCCGTGGACCACGTCGCCGGGATCGTTCTGCCAGACCAGCACGTCGCCGACGTGCACGCCGACGCGGGCGCGCAAGGTCTCCTTTTCCTCGCCGCTGAGGCGCACGAGCTCGCGCTGGTAGGCCAGCGCGAATGCGATCGCGTGGATGGGCCGTTCGAACAGGATCAGGAAGCCGTCGGTCTTGTCGATCTCCTGGCCCTGGTGACGCAGCATCAGGTCGCGCGCCATGCGGTCGTGCCGGCGCAGCAGCGCCGCGGCGCGCTGGTCGCCGAGACGCTCGACGAGGCTCGTGGAATCGACGAGGTCGCAGAGTGCGAGCGTGCGCAGCAGAGGAGCGCCCTGGCGCGTGGACGGTTGCGGTTCCGCGGACGATACCAAGGCATTCATGCCCGAGACTCCAGGACGGACGGCGACAGGCCTTCCCCTTCGTGTCGACCAGAACCCGCCGGGGCCGGCCGAGACGCCGATCACAATATCGAGGCCTAGCGCAAAAGTGTACGCTGCCAGCTCATCAATGCCCATGCGGACACGGGGCGCCGGCGGCGCATGCTGCGCCGCAGCAGAGAAGCCGGTCCGTGGGGAGTCCTGGCGACCTAGGCGATCACGCGGTAGTTGTCGCCGCCCTCGCCCTTGACGAGGTAGAGAGCGCAGTCGGAATCGCTGTACCAGGCCGACCAGTCGGCCGTCTCGTGGCAGAGGCTCGCGCCGATGCTGACGCTGACGAGCAGGTTCTCGGCCGGCGCGTGGAAACGCAGCGCGCGCACGCCGGCGGCGATCTGCGCGGCGCGGCCGCGCAGTTCCTCCGTGTCGTGCACCTGCACCAGCACGGCGAATTCGTCGCCGCCGAGGCGGCACGGCAGGTCGGAAGCCGCCGCGGCCAGCTGCACTTCGTGGGCGACGGCGCGCAGCGCGAGATCGCCGGTCAGGTGGCCGTAGTGATCGTTGATCTGCTTGAAATGGTCGATGTCGATCAGCAGCAGGCCGAGGCGCAGCTCCGGATCGCGCCGGCCGCGCAGTTCGTCGAGGTAGTGATAGAGGCCACGCCGGTTGCACAGGCCGGTCAGCTCGTCGGTGCGCACGAGGCGCTCGGCCGTGGACAGCTGGGTCTGCGTCTGGCGCAGCGAATCCAGGGTCACGAGCAGGTCTTCGTTGCGCCGCTTGAGGTTCTGGATCAGCTGCTGCTCGCTGGCCACGAGGTAGGAGAACGAGCGGCGCATGAACTGCGCGAGCAGCGGCGCCTGGGTCTGCAGCAGGGTTTCGAATTCCGCGTGCTCGATGACGCGCAGCACGCTGGCCTCGGCCGCGACCGCGTTCGCGACGCGGGCATGATTGCCGATGAACAGCGCGAGCTCGCCGAAGAATTCGCGCGGGCCGATCAGCTTGTCGGGCATGCCGTCGCCGAATTCGAGCTGGATGCTGCCGGACTCGATCACGAACATCGCGCGGCCGAGTTCGCCCTTGCGGAAGATCACCTCGCGCGGCACGAGCTCGCGGCGCTGGCCGGCGCCGACGAACAGCGCGAGTTCCTCGTCGGAAAGTTGACGCGGCAGGAACACCGGCCGCGCCCGCGCGAAGGCGCTGCCCGATGCGGCGGGCTGCGCCAGCGAGGCTCCAGGACTGACCTTGACCACGTGACCCCCCCGGGAACGCTTGCCTGTCGGTCCGGCATGTTACCGCAGGCGTGCGCCCGCGGCCGCAGGAAGTCCGCGGACGGCGCGGTTTTTTCCGGCACCCGTCGCCCTTGCGGGGCGAACGGGCGGCCGGACGCCAAGGCCGGCAGCATGGAGATAACGGCAGGGCATAAGCCGGCGCGGCAACGCCGCCCGTGCGGCCCGGTCAGGCGCGCAGACCGACCCCACGGCGCAGCAGATACAGGCCGAAACCCGCGAGTATCGCGGCCGTCGCCAGCATGACGGCATAGGCCGCATAGAGGTTCACGTCGCTGACGCCGAGCAGGCCGTAGCGGAACGCGTTGACCATATAGACGATCGGATTGGCCAGCGAGATCGTGTGCCAGGGCTCGGCGAGGCTGCTGACCGGATAGAACACGCCGCCGAGATAGGTCAGCGGCGTCAGGATGAAGGTCGGCACGATTGCGATGTCGTCGAACTTCTTCGCGTAGACCGCATTGACGAAACCGGCCAGCGCGAACACGACGGCGGTCAGCAGGAACGTCGTCAGGGTCACGGCGACGTGGTGCAGGCGGATCTGCGTGAAGAACATCGCCACGCCGAGCACGATCGCGCCGACCATCAGGCCGCGCACGACGGCGCCGGCCACGTAGCCGGTCAGGATCACCCAGCTCGGCATCGGCGAGACCAGCATTTCCTCGACGTAGCGGCCGAACTTGGAGCCGAAGAACGAACTGGAGATGTTGCCGTAGGCGTTCTGGATCACGGCCATCATGATCAGGCCCGGCACGATGAAGTCGATGTAGCTCACGCCCGGATGCATCTCGCCGATGCGGCTGCCGATCAGGTTGCCGAAGATGAAGAAATACAAGGTCATCGTGATCGCCGGCGGCAGCAGGGTCTGGCCCCAGATGCGCAGGATGCGCGCGATCTCGCGGCGGACGATGGTGCCGAGGGCGACGAGGTTGGCTTGGGTCTGCATGAGGAGTCGTCAGGATCGGAAGGGAGTGGCGCCGGACGCGCGGCGGATCGCGACGCGGGCCGCGCCGCCGCGCGCGCCTAGGCGGCCTTGCCGTGGTTGCCTTCGACGAGGCGCACGAACAGTTCTTCGAGGCGGTTGGCCTTGTTGCGCATCGAGGTCACCGTGACGCCGCGCGCGCTCAGCGCGGCGAACAGCGAATTGAGGTCGTGGGTGCGCGACATCTCGGCCTCCAGCGTGTGCGCGTCGACCGGGGTCAGGCGCACGCCGTCGACCTGCGGCAGTTCTGCCGGCATCGCGGCGACGTCGAGCACGAAGGTCTCGACGTCGAGCTTGGCCAGCAGGCGCTTCATCGAGGTGTTCTCGATGATGCTGCCCTTGTCGATGATCGCGATGTTGCGGCAGAGCTGCTCGGCTTCCTCGAGGTAGTGCGTGGTCAGGATCACCGTCGTGCCGGCGCGGTTGATCTCGCTGACGAACTTCCACATCGAGCGGCGGATCTCGATGTCCACGCCGGCCGTCGGCTCGTCGAGGATCAGCAGGCGCGGCTCGTTCATCATCGCGCGGGCGATCATCAGGCGCCGCTTCATGCCGCCGGACAGGGTGCGCGAGGCGACGTCCTTCTTTTCCCAGAGACTGAGCTGGCGCAGATAGGTCTCGGCGCGGCCGCAGGCGACCGCGCGCGGAATGCCGTAGAAGCCGGCCTGGTTCACGCAGATGTCGAACGGCGTCTCGAACTGGTTGAAGTTCAGTTCCTGCGGCACCAGGCCGATCAGCTGCATCGCGCCGCCGCGGTCGCGGTGGATCGAACGGCCGAACACTTCGGCCTCGCCGCCGCTGGCGTTGACCAGGGACGACAATATGCCGATCAGGGTGGATTTGCCGGCGCCGTTCGGGCCGAGCAGAGCGAAGAAGTCGCCGGGCTCCACGCGCAGCGAGACGCCTTTGAGCGCCTGGACGCCGTTCGCGTAAGTCTTGGTCAGGTTGCGGACGTCCAGGGCCGGAGGCGCGCTCATGGGCTGCAGGGTCGGGGAGGGGCGGGTAGTATACGGCCCCCTTTGCCGCCGATTGGTTCCGTCCCGTGGCCGAACAGTTTCCGTTGCGCCTGGTCTCCAGCTACATGCTCGCGCCGGCCGTGCGCCACCTCGTGTTCGAGCGTGCCGACGACCAGCCTTTCGTGTTCGCGCCGGGCCAGTTCATCCAGGTGCACTTCCACTACGCCGACGGCAAGCCGACCAAGCGCAGCTATTCCGTCGCGACGATCGGCGACGGCACGGCGGCGCCGGCCGAACGCATCGAGATCGCCGTGTCCTACGTCGAAGGCGGTGCGGCCACGGCGCTGCTGGCCAACCTGCAGCCCGGCGAGACCATCAGCGCGAGCGGTCCCTATGGCCGCTTCTGCCTGTTCGACACCGACACGAACCGCCGCTATCTGCTCGTCGGCACGGGCACCGGCATCACGCCGTACCGTGCGATGCTGCCGCAGCTGCGCCGCGTCATCGCCGAACGCGGCTGCGAGGTCGAGCTGATCTTCGGCGCGCGCAACGAAGGCGAGCTGCTCTACGACGCCGACTTCAGCGCGTTCGAGCGCGAGGTGCCGGGCTTCCGCTTTCACGCCTGTCTTTCGCGCGCGCCGCGCGCGCAGCCGCGCGCGCTCGACCGCAGCGGCCACGTCCAGCTCGCGCTCGAGGCGCTGCAGCCGGCGGCCGACGGCGACATCGCTTATCTCTGCGGCAATCCGAACATGGTCGACGAGGCGTTCGCCCTGCTCAAGAACGCCGGCCTGCCGGTGCCGCACATCCGGCGCGAGAAATACGTCTCGTCCAAGTGAGCGCACGACGCGCTCAGCCGAGCATGCGCCGCAAGGTGTTGTCGCGGAAATACAGGTGGTGGGCCAGCGCAGCGACCGCGTGCAGGCCGATCACGACGTAGAACGCCTTGCCCAGCGCCACGTGCAGGTCTTCGGTCCATTCGTGCAGACCGCTGTCCAGGCCGACGACGTTCGGCAGGGTAAAGCCGAGCAGCGGGATCGTCACGGCGCGGTCGCCGGCCTGCGCGGTCAGCAGACCGAGCAGCGGCTGCACGATCAGGAACAGATAGAGCAGCAGATGCGCCGCGCGCGCGGCAAGGTGCACGAAACGGCCCGGCGCCGGGACGATCGCGGGCACCGGCTGTACGAGGCGCGCGCCGATGCGCGGCAGCACCAGCAGCCAGATCAGCAGGCCCAGCGCCATGTGCCACTGCATGACCGCGATGCGCGCGGACCGGTCCGGCGCGAGGCCGCGCAGCTCGGCCGTCGCATAGGCCGCGATCATCAGCAGCAAGGTGCCCCAGTGCAGCAGGCGCGCGAGGCGGGAATAGTGCGT
Source organism: Tahibacter caeni (assembly GCF_024609805.1). Lineage (GTDB taxonomy): Bacteria > Pseudomonadota > Gammaproteobacteria > Xanthomonadales > Rhodanobacteraceae > Tahibacter > Tahibacter caeni. Next base: position 7,760 of record NZ_JANFVR010000110.1, read on the forward strand.
GGACGGCGACGCGGAGGCGTTCATATCGTGGATTTGTCGCGGCAGAAACAGTCGATCAGGTGGTCGTTGACCATGCCGGTGGCCTGCAGGAACGCATAGCAGATCGTCGTGCCGACGAAGGTGAAGCCTTGCTTGCGCAGCGCCTTGCTCAGCCGGTCCGACAGCGGCGTGCTGGCCGGAACGTCGCCGCGGCCGCGCGGCCGGTTGTCGACCGGCCTGCCGTCGACGAAGGACCACAGGTAGGCGTCGAGGCTGCCGTGCAGCTTCTGCACGGCCTGCGCGGCGAGCGCGTTGCGCCGCACCGCATGGACCTTGAGGCGGTTGCGCACGATGCCGGGATCGGTCAGCGCGCGTTCGAGCTCGGCGTCGCTGAGCGCCGCGCAGCGCGCGACGTCGAAACCATGGAACACGCGGCGGTAGTTCTCGCGCTTCTCGAGCACCGTGCGCCAGGACAGGCCGGCCTGGGCGCCTTCGAGGCAGAGGAATTCGAACAGCGCCTGGTCGCCGTGCAGCGGACGGCCCCACTCGGCGTCGTGGTAGGCGCGCTCGCTGTCGCTGGACTCGGCCCAGAAGCAGCGCTTGAGCGCCTCGCTCATGCGCGCACCTGCGCGAGCCAGTTCTCGAGGTTGTAGTAGTTCGTCACGCGCGCGATCTGGCCGTCGACGATCTCGAAGAACGCGCCGCCCGGCAGCACGTAGCGCTGGCCGTGCGCCGGCGGCAGGCCTTCGTCGCTGGCGAGGTATTCGCCGTGGACGACGTATTCGGCGGCCGCGCGCGAACCGTCGGCGTTGGCCATGACGACGATCTCGCGCAGCTGTTCGCGGTAACTGCGGTTCATGCGCGCGAGGAATTCGCGGAACGCGTCGCGGCCGTTCTCGCGGCCGCCCTGGTTGATGTCGTGCCGCACGTCGTCGGCGAGGCAGGCCAGCATGCCTTCCCAGTCGGCGCGATTGAACGCCGTGTAATAGCGCAGCAGCAGCTCGGTCGCGCGATCCATGGCGCGCACGCCGTCGATGATCATGAGTACTCCGTCGGCATGGTCGCCGGAACGATACGCGGAGCACCAAGCATAGCCGCCGAGCGCAGGTAGCGCAGCAGTGCGAAGGCGATGCGCGCGGATGCGGCACGCCGCGGTCCGGGCCGTTCGACGACGCGGAGCTGCGCGCCGCGTGCCCGCGTCGCGGTTCCTGCCGCATTCACGACACATCGGCTGCAGCGGCTTACGACGAAAGTCGCAACCGGCCCGCGGCGGAGACGATGGCCGCGCGGCCGTCGGCGTTTGCCGGCTCCCGTATGATCCGGGCTTTCCGCCGCGCGTCCGCTGCATGTCCGATTCCGCTTCCCGCCGCGGCGCGCTGCTCGCGCTGATCGTGCTGACCCTGGTCTGGAGCTACAACTGGGTCGTCATGAAGCAGGTGCTGCAGTATTCCGGGCCGTTCGCGTTCTCGGCGATACGCGCGTTGCTCGCCACCCTGGTGCTGTTCGGCGTGCTGCTCGCCCGCGGCAAGTCGCTGCGGCCGCCGCCGCTGCGGCCGGTCGTGCTGCTCGGCCTCGCGCAGACCACCGCGTTCCAGGCGCTCGTACAGTGGGCACTCGTCGACGGCGGCGCCGGCAAGACCGCGCTGCTGGCCTACACCATGCCGTTCTGGCTGTTGCTGCTGACCTGGCCGCTGCTGCGCGAGCGGCCCGATGCGCGCCGCCTCGGCTTCGCCGCGCTGGCCGGCCTCGGCCTGCTCGGCGTGCTGCAGCCGTGGAACGGGCTCGGCGCGCAGCTGAGCACCGGCCTCGCACTGGCCGGCGGCCTGGCCTGGGCGCTGGCCGTCGTCATCGCGAAGAAGGCGTTCGCCGACGGCACGGTCACGGCGCTGCGCCTGACCGCCTGGCAGATGGCGTTCGGCGCGGCGGGGCTGTGCCTCGTCGCCGCGCTGGTACCGGAACGCGGCATCGACTGGAATCTGCCGTTCGCCGCGGGACTGGCCTACAACGCCGTGCTGGCCTCGGGCCTGGCCTGGGTGCTCTGGGCGCTGATCGTGCAGCGGCTGCCGGCGACCACGGCCGGCCTCGTCAGCCTGGCCGTGCCGCTGTGCGGACTGCTGCTGGCCTGGCTGCTGCTCGGCGAGCGGCCCGACGCCTGGGAAACCGCCGGCATCGCGCTGATCGCGACCGCGCTGGTCGGCATCAGCCGCGCGCCGGCGCCGCGCCGCTAGGCGTTCGTCCAGGGCAGCGCGTCGAGATCGACGTTGCCGCCCGACAGCACGACGCCGACACGCTTGCCGGCGAAATGCTGCGGATGGCGCAGTATCGCCGCGAGCACGGTCGCGCTCGACGGCTCCACGACCTGCTTGAGCCGCTCCCAGATCAGGCGCATCGCCGCGACGATCTGCGCCTCGCTGACCGGCAGCACCGCATCGACGTGCTCGCGCATCAGCGCGAAGTTGATCGCGCCGATCGTGCCGCGCAGGCCGTCGGCGATCGTCTGAGGCACGATGTCGGTGAAGCGCTCGCCGCGGAGGAAGGATTCGTAGGCGTCCGGCGCGCCCTCGGGCTCGGCCGCGTAGACGGCGATGCCGGGCTGCAGGCCGCGCGCGGCGACCGCGCAGCCGCTGCTCAAGCCGCCGCCGCCGACCGGCGTGATCAGCACGTCGACGCCGCCGCTCTGCTGCAGCAGCTCGAGCGCTGCGGTGCCCTGCCCGGCGATCACGGCCGGATCGGTATACGGATGCACGAGCGTCGCGCCGGTGCGCTGCTGCACGGTCGCCGCGGTCTGCTCGCGCGCGGCGATCGTCGCGGCGCAGGGATGCAGCTGCGCACCGTAGCGCTCGATCGCGGCGAGCTTGGCCTTGACCGCACCTTCCGGCACGACGACGTGGCAGGCGATGCCGCGCGTGGACGCGGCCAGCGCGAGCGCGGCGCCGTGGTTGCCCGAGGAATGCGTGACGACGCCGCGGCGCGCGACATCGTCGGGCAGCGACCAGACTGCGTTGCAGGCGCCGCGGAACTTGAACGCGCCCATGCGCTGCAGCTGCTCGCATTTGAAATGCAGTTCGGCGCCGGCGAGCCGGTCGAGGCTGCGCGAGCGCAGCACCGGCGTGACTTGGGCATGCGGCGCGATGCGCGCGGCGGCGTCGCGGACGTCGGCGAGGGTGAGGCGATCGAGAGTTTCCATGGCGCGGCGACGATACAGGCCGCCGCGCACGCGTGCTAGCCTGCACGCCCCGCATCGCCGCCAGCCCGTCCATGTCCGTACCCGAACACGGCCCAGTCCGTCTCGCCGACTATCGCGCGCCCGCCTGGCGCGTCGTCGCGGCGACGCTGGAATTCGATCTCGACATCCAGGCGACGCAGGTGCGCGCGCGGCTGGAGCTGCGCCGCACGACGGCCGACGCCGTGCCACTGCGGCTCGACGGCATCGGCCTGCAGTTGCGCGCGATCCGGCTCGACGGGCGCGCGCTCGCGCCGCACGAATATGCCCTCGACGAGGAAGCCCTGCAGATCGTCGACGTGCCTGCGACGGCCGTGCTCGAGACCGACGTCACGCTCGATCCGAGCGCGAACAGCGCGCTGTCGGGCCTGTACCTGTCCGGCAGCGCGGAACACGGCTTCCTGCTGACCCAGTGCGAAGCCGAAGGCTTCCGCCGCATCACCTATTACCCGGACCGGCCCGACGTGCTCGCGCCGTTCCACGTGACCCTGCGCGCCGACCGCGCGCGCTTTCCGGTGCTGCTGGCCAACGGCAATCCGGCCGGCGCCGGCGAGCTCGCCGACGGCCGCCACTGGGCGGCCTGGGACGATCCGCATCCGAAGCCTAGCTACCTGTTCGCGCTCGTCGCCGGCCGCCTCGAACACATCGAGCAGCCCTACGAGACGGCCGACGGCCGCGCGGTGACGTTGCGCATCTTCGCCGAGGCCGACGCGATCGACCGCTGCGGCTATGCGATGGATTCGCTCGTGCGCGCCATGCGCTGGGACGAACGCGAGTACGGCCGCAACTACGACCTCGACGTGTTCCACATCGTCGCGACCCACGACTTCAACATGGGCGCGATGGAGAACAAGGGCCTCAACATCTTCAACGCGAAGTACCTGCTGGCCGACCCGCAGCGCTCCAGCGACGAGGACTACGCCCACGTCGAGGCCATCGTCGCGCACGAATATTTCCACAACTGGACCGGCAACCGCGTGACCTGCCGCGACTGGTTCCAGCTGTCGCTGAAGGAAGGCCTGACGGTCTATCGGGAACAACAGTTCAGCGCCGACATGAACTCGGCCACGCTCAAGCGCATCGAGGACGTGCAGCTGCTGCGCCGCGCCCAGTTCGCCGAGGACGCCGGTCCGCTCGCACATCCGGTGCGGCCCGCGGAATACAGCGCGATCGACAACTTCTACACCGCGACGGTCTACGACAAGGGCGCCGAGCTCGTGCGCCTCGTCGCCGGCCGGCTCGGCGTCGCGGCCTGGCGCCGCGGCATGGACGAATACTTCCGCCGCCACGACGGCCAGGCCGCGACCGTCGAGCAGTTCCTCGCCGCGCTCGGCGAATCCAACGGCATCGATCTGTCGCCGTACCTGGCCTGGTACGCCCAGGCCGGCACGCCCGAGCTCGAAGCCCGCGGCGACTACGACGCGGCGCAGCGGCGCTATCGCCTGACCCTGCGCCAGCACACGCCGCCGACGCCGGGCCAGGCGCACAAGCAGCCGCTGCCGATTCCGGTGCGTCTCGCACTGCTCGGCGCCGACGGCGGCAACCTGCCGCTGCGCCTGAGCGCCGATGCCGCGCCCGCGAGCGAATGCGTGATCGAACTCAGCGGCGCCGAGCAGCAGTTCGATTTCGTCGACGTCGCCGCGCCGCGCGCGGCTTCGCTGCTGCGCGGTTTTTCCGCGCCGGTGCGCCTGCAGACCGATCTCGACGCGGCCGACCTCGCCTTCCTGCTGCGCCACGAAAGCGACGGCTTCAATCGCTGGGAAGCGGCCCAGCAGCTCGCACGGCGCGCGATACGCGGCCTGCTCGCCGGCGCCGACGCGGTGCCGGAGCTCGCGATCTGGTGCGATACCCTGACCTGGCTGTTCGGCGCCGACATCGATCCGGCGCTGCTCGCCGAGCTGCTGACGCCGCCGGACTACAACGAGCTCGCCGCACAGTGCGAACCGCTGGACCCGGCCGCGCTGCACGCCGCGCGCGAAACTCTGGAGCAGACGCTCGCGCAGCGGCTCGGCGAGGCGCTCGCCGCGCGGCACACCTTGCTGCTGCGCAGCGAGTCCGGCGGTCTCGACGGCGCTGCGCGCGGCCGCCGGCGCCTGCTCAACCGCTGCCTGCGGCTGTGGCTGCGCATCGACGCGGAGCTCGCGCCCGAGGTCGCCGCGACGCGCTATGTGCTCGCGCCGAGCATGACCGAGCGACTGGCCGCGCTGGCCGGCCTGCTCGCCCAGGACGCGCCGCAGGCGCAGAAGGCGCTGCAGGATTTCGCACGCCGCTACGACGCGGACGCGGTGACCCTGGACAAGTGGTTCGCGCTGCAGGCCGCCGTCCCGCGCGCGGACACCGTCGAGCGCGTCGCCGCGCTGCTGCGCCATCCGCGCTTCAGCCTGCGCAATCCGAACCGCGTGTCGGCGCTGCTGCAGGGCTTCGCCGCGCGCAATCCGATCGCGTTCCACCGCAGCGACGGCGCCGGCTACCGGCTGATCGAGCAGGCGCTGCGCGAGATCGACGCGCTGAATCCGACCACGGCCGCGCGCCTGGCCACGACGCTGAAAGACTGGCGCCGCCTGGAGCCGCAGCGGCGCGCGCTGCTGCAGGCCAGCCTGCGGCGGCTCGCGGCGGCGGACAGCTCGCACGACCTCGGCGACATCCTGCGCCGCAGCCTGGCTGACTGACGTCAGATGCGGTTAACGGCGGGGCGGCTACACTGCGGGCGTCGTCCGGCCCGAAGGTGACCGCCATGCGTCGAGTTCTCTGTTCCCTGTTTGCCGCCCTCGCCCTGGCCGGCTGCGCGAGCACCGGTTATTACCGGGAGGACGGCGCCGCCGATTACTACTACGAGCGCGACGCCTATTACGGCGGTGGCTATTACGCCGGCTACGGCGTCGGTCCGGGGTATGTCGGTTTCTACGATCCGTTCTGGGCTCCGGGCTTCTATCTCGGCGTCAGCAGCTGGCCGTACTACGGCTACGGCTCCTACTACGCCGGCTGGCCGTATTTCGGCTACGCGCCCTGGTATGACAGCTGGTGGGGCGTCGGCTACAACGACTGGTCCTGGCACCGCCATCAGCAGGCGCTGGCTCGCGACCGCAACGCCGGCAGCGAGGCCGCCGCGATCGCCGGCCTGCGCGGTCGCGGCGCCCCGGACCGCGACGGCACGGCCGGCCTGAATCCCGGCGCCGCGCGGCTCGCGCCGGACGGAGCCGCCAACCGCCGCGGCCTGCCCGACACATCGCGTCAGTTCGGGACCGAACGCGTCGATCCCTACTACGGCACGCCGCGCATCCGCCGCGGCGAAGGCCTGCCGCAGCGAGAAGCGCCGCAGCTCGGCACCCGCGGAGCGCCGCAGCGCAGCTTGCCGGCGCGCGAGGCACCCGGCCTGCCGGCCCGCGGCGACCGGCCGTTCCGCAGCGGACCGGCCGTGAACGAAAGCCGTG
>NZ_JANFVR010000111.1 GCF_024609805.1 Tahibacter caeni
CTGGCGATCGGTACATCACTGGAAACCGGCGCTGCAGGTATTCCAGATCCTCTTCGGCGAGGAACGGGTACCTGTCCATATGTAACCGTGGTGGCAGTTACACACTTGGATTGACAGACCCGACGCACTGGCCATCGATCGACTTCAGCCTCAGTGGTTCGCGCGTGGTTAGGGTGCTTGAGCAACTGTGCGAATGGCACGGCAAGCCCGTGATGATTCGTAGCGACAACGGACCGGAATTCCGCAGCGAGATCCTCCAAGCCTGGGCGCGCGCGCCAAAGGAGTTGCCTGGCATTTCATCGAGCCAGGTTGCCCGGCGCAGAACGCTTACATCGAGCGATTCAACGGAACCTACCGCGTCGAAGTGCTCGATGCGAACTGCTTTCTGACCTTGGCCGACGCACGTGCAGAAACGCAGCGTTGGCTACCGATTTACAACGAGCAGCGTGCTCACCAGGCCATCGGCAACCTGCCTCCGATGGTCTTCAAACGACAGTGGCAGCAGCGTCAGTCTCTAGTTTCGGCTGGTATCGGTTGAGGGGTATGGACCATAAAAAACCGCGCGGTAAACCGCGCGGGTCGTGTCCTATCCGGCAATAGGCTGAGCGGAATTTCCCGTGCTCAGGCCGCCGCCGCCTCCAACCGCTGCGCCTGCTCCCTGAGCCCACTCAGCTGCGCCGCAAACGCCGCCTGCCGCTGTCGCATTTCCTCGACCACCGCGGCCGGTGCGTTCGCAACGAAGGTCGGCTGACCGAGCTTCGCTTCGCATTTGCCGATCTCGGCTTCGATGCGCGCGATTTCCTTGGCCAGGCGCACCTTTTCCGCGCCGAGATCGATGAGGCCGGCCAGCGGGATCAGCAGCTTCAGCTCGCCGATGATGGCCGCGGATGCGGCGGGTTCGGCTTCGCCGTCGGCGAGCCAGCGCTGGTTGTCGATGCGGGCGAGGAAGGCGATCTGTGCGCCGAAGTTGGCGACGCGCGCGCGGTCGGCGGCGTTGCCGCCGACCCAGATCAGCGGAATCGTGCGGCTCGGCGCGAGGTTCATCTCGCTGCGGATGCGGCGCAGCTGCGAGACTACGGCCTTGAGCCATTCGACGTCGGCTTCGGCGTCCGCATCGGCGGGCAGGCCGGCCGCGCGCGGATAGGCCTGCAGCGAGATCGTCGGTGCGGTGATGCCGAGCGATGACGCGACGTTCTGCCAGATCTCTTCCGTGATGAACGGGATCAGCGGGTGCAGCGCGCGCAGCAGGGTCTCGAGCACGTAGAGCAGGGTATGGCGCGTGGAGTCGGCGGCAGCCTTGTCTTCGCCGGCGAGCGCGGGCTTGGTCAGCTCGAGGAACCAGTCGCAGAACTCGTTCCAGGTGAATTCGTACAGCGCCTGTGCGACGAGGTCGAAGCGGTAGGCGGCGAACTGGGTCTCGACTTCGGCCAGGCAGCGGTGCAGGCGCGCGAGCACCCAGCGCTCGGCTTCGGTGCGCGCGACCGGCGCGGCGCCGGCAGGGACGCTGAAACCTTCGCCGTTCATCAGCACGAAGCGCGCCGCGTTCCAGAGCTTGTTGCAGAAGTTCTTGTAGCCGCCGCAGCGGTCGAGGTCGAACTTGATGTCGCGGCCGTGGCTCGCGAGCGAGGCGAACGTGAAGCGCAATGCGTCGGCGCCGTAGGCGGCGATGCCCTGCGGATAGTCCTTGCGCGTGGCCTTCTCGATCTTGGCCGCCATCTGCGGCTGCATCAGGCCGCCGGTGCGCTTGGTCACGAGCGCTTCGAGCTCGATGCCGTCGATCAGGTCGATCGGATCGAGGATGTTGCCCTTGGATTTGGACATCTTCTGGCCGTCCTTGTCGCGGACGAGGCCCGTGATGTAGACGTCCTTGAACGGCACTTCGCCGGTGAAGTGGTCGGTCATCATGATCATGCGCGCGACCCAGAAGAAAATGATGTCGAAGCCGGTCACGAGCACCGACGTCGGCAGGTAGCGCGCAAAGCCGCGTTCGGCCATGGCCCGTTCGTTCGGCCAGCCCAGGGTCGAATGCGCCCAGAGCGCCGAGGAGAACCAGGTCTCGAGCACGTCGTCCTCGCGGCGCAGCGCCGGCGCCGTGCCGCCGTGCTTCGCGGCGGCCTGGACGATCGCGTCTTCCTCGCTGCGCGCGACGTAGGTGTTGCCGGCCGCGTCGTACCAGGCCGGAATGCGGTGACCCCACCAGAGCTGGCGGCTGATGCACCAGTCCTGGATGTTTCCGAGCCAGTGGCGGTAGGTGTTGATCCAGTTCTCCGGCACGAAGCGCACCTTGCCGGTCTCGACGAGCTCCAGGCCGCGCGCGGCCAGGCCGTCCATCTTCACGAACCACTGCCAGGTCAGGTACGGCTCGATGACCTGGCCCGTGCGGTCGCCGCGCGGCACCTGCAGCTTGTGCTTCTTTTCCTCAACGAGGAGTTCCGCGGCCTCCAGGTCGGCGAGCACGGCCTTGCGCGCGTCGTAGCGGTCCAGTCCCTGATACCTGGCCGGCGCGTTCGCGTTGATCTTCGCCTCGTCGGTGAAGATGTTGATCGGCGCGAGGCCGTGGCGCTGGCCGATCGCGTAGTCGTTGAAGTCGTGCGCCGGCGTGATCTTCACGCAGCCGGTGCCGAATTCGCGCTCGACGTAGGCGTCGGCGATGATCGGGATTTCGCGGTCGCTCAGGGGCAGCGCGAGAGTCTTGCCGACCAGCGATGCGTAGCGCTCGTCTTCCGGATGCACGGCCACGGCCACGTCGCCGAGCATGGTTTCCGGGCGCGTGGTCGCGACCACGAGCGAACCCGAGCCGTCGGCCAGCGGATAGCGGATCGACCAGAGGCGGCCTTCCTCTTCCTCGCTGACGACTTCGAGGTCGGAGATCGCGGTCTTCAGCACCGGGTCCCAGTTGACCAGGCGCTGGCCGCGATAGATCAGGCCCTGCTCGAACAGGCGCACGAAGGTTTCGCGCACGGCCTCGGACGGGATCTCGTCCATCGTGAACATGGTCCGGCTCCAGTCGCCCGACACGCCCATGCGGCGCATCTGCCGTTCGATCGTGTCGCCGGACTGCTGCTTCCACTGCCAGACGCGCTCGATGAAGGCGTCGCGGCCGAGCTCGTTGCGGCTCTGGCCCTCGCCGGCCAGCAGGCGCGTGACGACCATCTCGGTCGCGATGCCGGCGTGGTCGGTGCCGAGCTGCCACAAGGTGTCGCAGCCGCGCATGCGGTGATAGCGGATCAAGGTATCCATGATGGTGTGCTGGAACGCGTGGCCCATGTGCAGGGTGCCGGTCACGTTCGGCGGCGGCAGCAGGATGGAATACGGTTCGCCCTGGCCCGAGGGCCGGAACCAGCCGTTGGCCTCCCACTGTGCGTACCACTTGGATTCGATCTGGCCGGGTTCGAAGCTCTTGTCCATGGCGTGTGATGACCTGGGCCCGGGCGTGGGCGCCTGGGCGATTGCGGAAAGGGGATGGCCCGATTGTAGCGTCCGCGCGGTTTCCGGCCCAAACCCGCGCTATTCCCGGCCCGTGGGGGCGCCCGCTACACTGCCGCCGCACGGACAACGGAGGGAGCGGGCATGAGCGTTAACAGCGCCGATCTGGCCAAGCTGTACCCGCTGGATTCGCTGCGGCCGGAGAACCTGGAGCAGCTCGCGCGCGAGACCCTCATCGAGGAAGTCGGCCGCGGCAGCGTGCTGTTCTCGGCCGGTGAGACCGACGAGCACACGATCTTCGTGCTGTCGGGCCGGGTCAAGGGCGAATACCCCGACGGCAAGATCAAGGAAACCGACGCCTCGACCCTGCAGGGCCGCTATGCGCTCGGCGACATCCAGCCGCGCCGCTTCACGGCGACGGTGACCTCGATCAGCGCGACCCTCGCGCGGATCGACCGGCGCTACATGGAAAAGATCATCTGCTGGGACCAGCTGTCGCGGGCCGAGAATTTCCGCCACTGGGACCCGTCGCCGGAGGCCAACCGCTGGGTGTTCCGCCTGCTGCAGTCGCGCGTCATGCACAAGCTGCCGACGGCCGGCATCGAGCGCATGTTCCAGCGCTTCGAGCAGGTCGACGTGCGCGCCGGCGAGGTCATCGTGCGCGAAGGCGAGCCGGCCGACTATTTCTACGTCATCAAGGACGGCACGGCCTCGGTGTCCAAGAGCCTGGAGACCGGCGACTCCGTCGTCGCCTACCTGGTGCGCGGCGACAGCTTCGGCGAGGACGCGCTGCTGGCCAACACCGTCCGCAACGCGACCGTCAGCATGCTCAAGGACGGCAAGCTCATGCGTCTGGCCAAGCGCGCGTTCGACGAGGTCATGAAGCCGCCGGCCGTGGACTGGCTGACGCCGGGCAAGGCCTCGATACTCGCGCGCCAGGGCGCGATCGTGCTCGACGTGCGCATGCCCGAGGAGTTCGAGCAGCGCGCGATCAAGGGCGCGCTGAACACGCCGCTGTACACCCTGCGCGAAACCGTCAGCGAGTACGACCGCGGCAACAAGTACGTGGTCTATTGCAACACCGGCGAGCGCAGCGCCGCGGCCGCGTTCATCATGGCCAAGATGGGTTTCGAGGTGTACGCGCTGCAGGGCGGCATTTCGGGGATGATCAAACAGATCGACAAGCGCAGCTGAGCCGCGCAGCGCCACTCGGTGCCGCCGGGCCGATTGCGTGAACCGACGGCGGTTGGCGGCGCGCGACGCGGTCGTGCGGCGCGGCCGGCATGGCCATGCCGCGATCGCGTTGCACGCAGTTCCTACGGCATGACCGTATCGCCGATCAGCACGACGTCCGCCGGCCGTGCGGCGAACAGGCCGACGCAGACCACGCCGACGATCTGGTTGTAGTCGCGTTCGAGACCGACCGGGTCGACGATGGACAGGTTGTGCACGTCGAGTATCCAGTTGCCGTTGTCGGTGACGACGCCTTCGCGCCAGACCGGCTGGCCGCCGCGCTTGGCGATCTCGCGCGCGACGTAGCTGCGCGCCATCGGAATCACCTCGACCGGCAGCGGGAACTTGCCGAGCACATCGACGCGCTTGGCCGCGTCGATCATGCAGACGAAGCGTTCCGACGCCGCCGCGATGATCTTCTCGCGCGTCAGCGCGGCGCCGCCGCCCTTGATCAGGCGCTTGTGGCCGTCGCATTCGTCGGCGCCGTCGACGTAGAGCGGAATCGTGCCGACGCTGTTGAGGTCGACGACGCGGATGCCGCGTTCGCGCAGCAGCTCGGTCGAGCGTTCCGAGCTCGATACGGCGCAGTCGATGTCGTGGCGCATCCTGCCGAGTTCGTCGATGAAATAGGCGACGGTCGAGCCCGTGCCGACGCCGACGACGCTGCCTTTCTCGACGTAGCCGGCGGCGCGCTGCGCGGCCAGGCGCTTCTGCTGTTCGCGATCCATGAGGTTTGTCCGTTGAGGTGATTCGACGGGCCGCGTGCGGCGGCCGGGTTCATTCCAGCGAGAGGATGTAGTCCCACTCGCGCTTGGCCACGGGCATGACCGACAGGCGGTTGCCCTTCCTGACGAGAGCCAGATCCTGCAGCTCGGGCCTGTCCTTGAGTTCGGCCAGGGTGATCGTGCGCTTGAGCTTGCGCTTGTAGCCGACGTCGACGAGCAGCCAGCGCGGTTCCTCGCGCTTGCTGGCCGGATCGTAGTAGTCGCTCTTCGGATCGAACTGGCTCGGGTCGGTGTAGGCCTCGCTGCGGATCTCGGCGATGCCGACGATGCCGGGTTCGGCGCAGTTGGAGTGGTAGAACAGCACGCCGTCGCCGACCTTCATGCCGTCGCGCATGTAGTTGCGCGCCTGGTAGTTGCGCACGCCGTTCCACGGTTCGAGCTTCTTCTTCGCGAGCGCGTCGATGGAGAATTCCTCGGGCTCGGATTTCATCAGCCAATAGCGCATGGACGATCCTTGCGGGTCACGGGAATACGGAAAGCGCGCGGCAGCGGTCGTGGCCGCGGCGCCGACGTGCGCCAGGCGCGGCGCACGGCACTGGTGCAGCCGGCCGGGCAATGCAGGGAAGGGCGAGACGGGCTGGCACGGCGCTCGCTCAGGCCACGCCCGTGCAGTCGATGAGCTCGCGCTCGGTCGCTATCAGGTCGAGCTGCACGTCCCAGCTCTCGGGCGCGAGCGCATCGACTTCCTGGAAGCTGTAGCCGACACCGACCAGCAGCGGCTGGGCCGGCCGCTCGCGCTGCTGCAGGAACGCGAAGCTGCTGTCGTAATAACCGCCGCCGTAGCCGAGCCGGTGGCCGCGCCGGTCGAAGCCGAGCAGCGGCACGAAAACGAGCTCGAGCGCGGCCGGCTCGATCAGCGCGTCGCCCGCGGCCACGGGCTCGGGAATGCCGTAGCGGTTCGGCTGCACCGTGCTGGCCGCATCGTAGCGCGCGAAGCGCAGCCGGCGCGGCGGCGTCGCGACGGGCAGATGGAAGGCCTTGCCCCGGCGCCAGCACTGCGCCACGAGCAAGTGCAGCGAAAGCTCGCCGTTGACCGCGAAATAGCCGCCGATGCGCTCGTCGACGACGAGCTCGGGCAGTTGCTGCAGCTGCAGCAGCAGGCCCTGGGCCGCGGCGATGCGCTGCGCCGCCGGCAGGTTCGCGCGCTGCTCGCGCAGGCGCTGGCGCAGTTGCTGGCGCTCGATGGCAGTCGTCATGGGCGCGGAGCGGAGTAAGGGGCGCGGATTGTAGCAGCGCCGTCCCGGATTGCCGGAAATGACGGGCCGGGACCGGGCGTCGCGACACGCCCGTTTCTGAACGACGCACCGCGATCGCGACGAGGCCGGGACAGCGCGGCCGCAGGTTGCAGTGAGCGCAGCGAATCGCAACATCGCGGCATTTCCCGCCGGCCGGGGCGTTTTTCCGGAGATGTCAGCCCGAATCGGTCGGATTGATGCGGTAGGAATCCGGTCCCGAGACTACGCGGCCAGATCGGCGCGAGGCGCTTTCGATTCGAAGGCTTCGGATTCGGGCAGTGAGATCGGGAGATCGCGACGTTGCGGTTCGCTGCGCTCACCGCAACCCGCGCGAGACCCCGCTTTTCGGAGCCCCCTTGACTCAAGGGGGCGCCAAACGCGGAGCGTTTGGCAGGGTTGTGGGGATAAGCAGCAGGGCACAAGAGCGGCCCTGTGAACGCCTATCCGGCCCTATCTCAAGACGCCCTCCGCCGTGCCGATGCGCACAGAACGACCTTGAACCCCGTTAACAGGTGGGACCGCTCGCGAGATCTCAGGCTTTCCGCACTTGGCGGACATGCTCACCGACCTCAGCACTGCAAACCCGGGGTAGTCGATTAGGAACAAGGCAAATGTTAGGTGCGCTGTCGTACACGGCAGAGAACGACGCGGCTATTTTACGGAGGCGCTGAGCACACCTTCAAGCTTGTGCTTGAGCGCTTGCACGTGCTGTGCCACGGAATCGGCCTGACTGCTGCCCTGCTGGCGCGCGGCGATCAGCTCATGCGTGATGTTGAGCGCGGCGAGTACGGCGATGCGATCCAGGCCGCTCGCGCGCGCGGCGTTCTTGACTTCGCGCATCTTGCCGTCGAGATAGGCCGCCGCGGCGATCAGGCCCGGGCGTTCCTGCTCGGTGCAGGCGACCAGGAACTCGCGATCGAGGATGCTGACGGCGACCGGCGTGGGCGTGCTCATGGCGGCTTGGGCGAACCTTCTGGAAGGCGGGAGTCTGGCTTATTGCTGCTGCGGCACCCCGGCGTCAAGGGGGCCGCGGAATCTGCGCGGCGAACGCGCGAATCGTGTCGGGGCCGGACCGGGAAAATCGCCGCGCGGATCCCGTCGCCGCCTCAGGCGTTCTGTTCCAGCGACTTGAGCCGCGCGATCATGGCCTCGACGCGCGTGCGCGCCTGTTCGTTCTTCTGCAGCAGCAGTGCGCGTTCGTTGGCCAGCTGTTCCTGGCTCTGGCGCAGGCTGCGGTTTTCCTCGGACAGGCGCTGGCACAGCTCGACCAGGCGATCGATGCGGGCGCTGACCTCTTGCAGGTCGGCAAGCGTGTTCTGGGCCGCGGACATGGGCCCGAATATAGCAGAGGGCCGCGGCGCCGCAACGGCGCCGCGACCGGCGTCACAGAGCGGCCGCGACCCGGCGCCGGGCCTTCAGGAATTCCAGGCAGCGTTCGGCCGACAGCGGCAGCGACAGCCAGTTGCCCTGGATCTCGTCGCAGCCCTGCTCGCGCAGGTATTCGAGCTGCTCGCGCGTCTCCACGCCCTCGGCGATGACGTTGAGGCCGAGCGAATGCGCCATCGTGATGATGGTCGCGGTGATCGCCTCGTCGTCGGGGTCGGAAGTGATGTCGCCGACGAACTCCTTGTCGATCTTCAGCGTGTCGATCGGCAGGCGCTTGAGGTAGGACAGCGAGGAGTAGCCGGTGCCGAAGTCGTCGATGGCCAGCGACACGCCGATGGCCTTGAGTTCGTTCAAGGTGCGCACCGATTGCTCGGCGTTGTTCATGATCGTGCTCTCGGTCAGCTCGAGCTCGAGCTGCGGCGGCGCGACGGCGTGCTCGGCGAGGATCTCGCGCAGGCGCCGCGGCAGTTCGCCGCGCAGCAGCTGCAGCACCGAGACGTTGACCGCCATGACCACCTCGATGCCCTGCTCGCGCCAGCGCGCCAGGGTCGCGCAGGCGCGGTTCAGCACGAACTCGCCGACGTCGATGATGAGTCCGGCCTCTTCGGCCAGCGGGATGAACAGCGCCGGCGAGATCTCGCCGAGTTCCTCGCTGTGCCAGCGCAGCAGCGCCTCGACGCCGACGATGCGTTCGTCCGACAGCGCCATCTTGGGCTGGAACACGAGGCGGAATTCGCCGCGCTCCATGGCCTTGCGCAGCGCGCCGACCATGGTCGCGCGCTGGCGTGCGGCGGAGTCCATCTCCGAGGTGTACATCTTGTACGTGTTGCGGCCGCTTTCCTTGGCCTGATACATCGCCGTGTCGGCGTACTTGAGCAGGTCGGTCGGCACCTGCGCATGGTCCGGATACAGGCTGATGCCGATCGACGGCGAGATCACGACTTCGCCCGCGTCGAGCTCCAGCGGCTCGGCGAACACCTGCAGCAGCTTCTGCGCGACGCGCTCGGCCTCGGCGCCGTCGTGCACGTCCTCGAGCACGACGGTGAACTCGTCGCCGCCCAGGCGCGCGACCGTGTCGGCGTCGCGCACGTGCGCGCGCAGGCGCGTGCCGGCGGCCTTGAGCATGCGGTCGCCGGCCGCATGGCCCATGGAATCGTTGACGTGCTTGAAGCGGTCCAGGTCGAGGAACAGCACGGCGACGCGGCGGCCGTTGCGCCGCGCGCGCATGATCGCGTGGCCGAGGCGCTCGCCGAGCAGGGTGCGGTTCGGCAGGCCGGTCAGGGTGTCGTAGTTGGCGAGGTAGCGCAGCTCCTGCTCGGCGCGCTTGCGGTCGGTGATGTCGGCGAGCACGCCGACGAAATGGGTGCGTGTGCCCTGGGCGTCGCGCACCTCGGCCAGTTCCAGCCAGCTCAGGAATTCCTCGCCGTCCTTGCGCCGCTGCCAGAGCTCGCCGCGCCAGTGGCCGGTCTGGCCCAGGGTCTCGCGCATGTGCTCGTAGACTTCCGGCGCGTGCAGCGGCGAGTTCAGGATCGCGGCGTTCTGGCCGACGACCTCGTCCTCGCGGTAGCCGGTCATGCGCGTGAACGCGAGATTGACCGACGTGAAGCGGTAATCGAGGTCGGTCACGGTGACCGCCTCGGTCATGTTGCGGATGACTTCCGCGGCGATGCGCCGCTCGCGGTCGGCCAGGCGCGAGGCGGTGACGTTGCGCGCGGTGCCGCTGATGCGCGCGGGCTGGCCGTCGGCGTCGCGCTCGACGATCTTGCCGCGCGACAGCACCCAGATCCAGCCGCCCTGGGCGTGGGCGATGCGGTGCTCGGATTCGAAATGATCGGTCACGCCGGCGACGTGGTCGGCCATCGCGCGGTCCACGCGCGCCAGGTCGTCCGGATGCACGGCGAAGTTGCGCCAGTCCTCGGCGCTGAGGCTTTCCTCGGGCGTGCTGCCGAGCAGCTGGTCGGCGCCGAACCGGTAGATGCGTCCTTCGCGCATGTCGTAGTCCCAGAACTCGTCGCCGGAACCCCACAGCGCGAGGCGCAGGCGGTCCTCGCGCATGCGCAGCTCGTTCTGGTGGCGCTGTTCCTCGGCGCGCTTGCCGCGCCGTTCGCGCCAGATCGCCAATACGACGAGGCTGCCCAGGCTCGCGTAGGCGGCCTTCATCCAGCCCGACGCGTACCACGGCGGCACGATCTCGAACGCGAAGGTGCTGCTGCGTGCGCTGGCCGGGTCGCTCAGCGCGCTGCGCACGCGGAACACGTAGCGGCCCGGATCGAGATTGGTATAGGTCACCTCGTGGCGCGTGCCGCCGTCGATCCACTCGTCGTCGAAGCCGTCGAGCTTCCAGGCGAAGCGGTTGCTCTCCGGCGCGCTGTAGTCCAGTGCGGCGAACTCGAAGCGCAGCAGGCGCTCGGCCTGGGCGATCTCGCGTTCGGCCGACGTGCCGCTGCCGAGCTGCTCGCGGCGGCTGCCGACGGTCAGCGCGGTCAGCACGACCGGCGCGTCGTAGTGTTCGCGCGCGAGCCTGTCCGGCGCGATCAGGTTCACGCCGTTGACGCCGCCGAACAGCAGCTCGCCGGCGTTGCGCGCGAACGCCGCGCCGCCGTTGAACTCGTAGGCCTGCAGGCCGTCCTTCAGCGCGAAATTGCGCACCGCGCGCGTGGCCGGCTCGTAGCGCGAGATGCCGCGGTTGGTCGACAGCCACAGCGCGCCGGCCTGGTCCTCGAGCACCCCGTAGATCGTGTTGCTGGCCAGCCCGTCGGACGTGGACACGCGCGCGAAGCGCGCCGCGCCGTCGCCGAGCTGTTCGAGGCGCAGCAGGCCGCTGTGCGTGCCTACCCAGATCGTCCCGTCGCGGCCCTCGTAGATCGTGCGCACGATGTTGCCGCTGTGCGGCTCGCTGCCGGCCGCCGTGACGGTGGCGATCCGGCGCAGGCGGCCGCTGGCCGGGTCGAGCAGGGCCAGGCCGTCGAGCGTGCCTATCCAGAGCCGGCCGTGGCTGTCCTCGCGCAGGCTCAGCACCATGTTGTGCGGCAGGCTGTCGGCGTCGGCGTCGTCGTGGCGCCAGCTCTGCAGCGGCAGGCCGCTGCGGTAGCGCAGCAGGCCCTTGGTGCGCGTGCCTATCCAGAGGCTGCCGTCGCGGCTGCGCACGAGACTGCGCGCTTCCTGGTCGCCGCTGGCCGTCGCGCCGGCGCCGGCCAGCGGCGGGATGTCGAGCAGGCTCGCGCGGCGCTCGCGCAGGTCGTACTCGAATGCGCCGTGGCTGGTCGCGAGCCAGAGCCGGCCGCCGCCGCCGCTGATCGCGTAGATGCTGAGTTCCTGCAGCGGCGTATCCAGGTCGAGCGCGCGCGCGAGCGGCTCGCTCGCGTTCTCGAACTGGTCGCGTTCGCGGTCGTAGCGCCGGAGGCCGTCGCCCTCGGTGCCGATCCAGAGGTAGCGCGCATCCTCGCTCCAGAGGCTGCCGACCATGTTGCGCGTGACCCGGTCGCGCGGCGAATCCAGGTCGACGAGCCAGGTGAAGGTTTCGCTGGTCGGCCGCGTCGTCGCGACGCCGCGCGTCTCGCCGCCGAGCCAGAGCAGGCCGGAGCGGTCGAGCAGCAGGGTGGTGATGAATTCCTCGGGCAGTGTGCCGGGCATGTCGCGCTGGTGGTGCAGCCAGTCGGTCTCTCCGCTGCGCGGGTTGAGGCGCACGACGCCGCTGCCGCGCACGGCCAGCCAGAGCCAGCCGCTGCCGTCCTCGACCACGTCGGACACGTTGGCCGGCGGCGCGCCGGCGGCGGGCCACAACTGTTCGGTGCGCTGACCGTCGGCGCTGACCCGCAGCAGGCCCTGCGGCGTGCCCGCGTAGAGCGTGCCGTCGCGGCCGACCAGCGCCGACAGGGTGCGCTTCAGCGCCGGCGCCGGCAGCCGCGTCGCGCGCACGGCCAGGCGGTCGATCTTCAGCAATCCCTGAGTGGTCGGCGCATACAGGTTGCCGTCGCGCGCCTCGACGAAGCGCCGTTGCGGCCGCAGCGGCAACGGTTCGTTCGGGTCGAAGCGGAACAGCGACTGGCGCGTGCCCTGCTCGGCGTCGACGAGGTCGATGCCTTCGCGCGAACCCACCCAGATGCGGTTCGGCGCATCGGCCTGCAGCGCGCAGATGCTGTTGCCGCGCGGCGTCACCGCGCGGCTGCCCGGCGGCGGCAGGCGCGTGCTGCCGTCGCGCGGATCGAGGCGCGCGAGGCCCTTCGCATTGGTGCCGACCCAGATGCCGCCCTCGGGGTCCTCGGCCAGCGCCGTGACGAAACTGTCGGGCAGGCTGTCGCCGCGGTCGGGATTCTGCTCGTAGACCCGGAACGCGTAACCGTCGTAGCGGTGCAGGCCGCCCTGGGTCGCGATCCAGAGGAAGCCGCTGCGGTCCTGCATCAGCGCACTGATCGTGTTCTGCTGCAGACCCTGTTCGCTGCCGAGATTGTCGAAATAGAAGCTGCGCCGCGCCGCGCCGGCCGTAGCGCAGCACAGCAGCACCGCCAGCAGGAACGTGCATGCGGCCGCGCCTGGTCCTCTCTCGAGATGTCGCCGGAGTCCCACGCAGCGCGCCCTCCCCTTGACTGCCGCGCCGGCAGTGTAGGCGCAAGCGCCGGCGCGTCACCAGAGTGCGGCGGCCGCGCCGGCTGCGCCCGTCGCCGCGGCGGGTACAATCGCGCCGTTGCCGCGCACGGACCCGCCATGAACAGCCCCGCCATCACCCATGCCGAACTCGGCATGGTCCTGAACGAACTCGAGTTCGGCGTCGCCGCGAGCGATCTGCACGGCTCGCTGACCGGGTTCCTCTGCGGCGGCGGCACGGCGTCGCCGCGCAACTGGCTGCAGCGGCTGGAGATCGACACCGACACCGGCGCCGTGACCCAGGCGCGCCTGGAGCTGCTGAACCGGCTGTTCAAGGACTGCCGCGGCCAGCTCGACGATCCGACGCGGATCTTCGAGCCGCTGCTGCCCGGCGAGGAAGAGCCGCTGGACGAACGCGCCGACGCGCTGGTGCAGTGGTGCCGCGGCTTTCTGGGCGGCCTGGGACTGTCGGGCGCGAAGGTCGACGGCGCCCTGTCCGAGGACGGCGCGGAGATCCTGCGCGATTTCGGCACGATCGCCGCCTCGCGCTTCGAATACGACGACGCCGAGGAAGACGAGAACGCGCTGAGCGAGGTGCTGGAATTCATCCGCGTCGGCGTCATGCTGCTGCATGCGGAACTCGCGCCTGTGCCGCCGCCGAGCGTCGGCGCCGACCGCAACCTGCACTGAGCCCGCGCCGCCCGTGATCGCCGCCCGCGAATACGCGCGCCGCCGCCGCCAGCTCATGCGCCTGGCCGGCGACGACGCCATCGTCATCGTGCCGGCTGCGCCCGAGCGCCTGCGCAACAACGACGCGCCGTATCCGTATCGCCAGGACAGCGATTTCCATTACCTATGCGGCTTTCCCGAGCCCGACGCCGTGCTCGCGCTGTTGCCGGGCCGCAGTCCGGCCGAGACCATCCTGTTCTGCCGCGATCGCGATCCCGCGCGCGAAGCCTGGGACGGTCCACGCCTGGGCCCCGACGGCGCCGTCGAGCAGTGCGGCCTCGACGACGCGTTTCCGATCGAGGACATCGACGACATCCTGCCGGGCCTGATCGAAGGCCGCTCTCGCGTCTACTACCACTTCGGCCGCGACAGCGATTTCGACCTCAAGCTGATCGGCTGGATCAAGCGCGTGCAGACCCTGCGCGGTCCGCTCGCGCGCGCGCCGCACGAGTTCGTCGCGCTGTCGCACCTGCTGCACGACCTGCGTCTGTACAAGTCCAGGGACGAGCTCGCGCTGATGCGCCAGGCCGCGGCGATCGCCGCCGAAGGCCATCGGCGCGCGATGCGCGCGACGCGGCCCGGCCTGTTCGAGCATCAGATCGAGGCCGAGCTGCTGCACGCGTTCCGCAGCGCCGGCGCGGTACCGTCCTACGAGCCCATCGTCGGCGGCGGCGTCAACGCCTGCGTGCTGCACTACCGCGCCAACAACGCGCGCCTGCGCGACGGCGACCTGCTGCTGATCGACGCCGGCGCCGAATACGACTGCTACGCCTCGGACATCACGCGCACATTCCCGGTCAACGGCCGCTTCAGCGACGACCAGCGCGCGCTGTACGAAATCGTGCTCGCCGCGCAGGACGCGGCGATCGCCCAGGCCCGCGCCGGCCGCGCCTGGACCGCGCCGCAC